>JBAVRG010000328.1:0-10235 GCA_049694795.1 Mycobacteriales bacterium | reverse complement strand
GCGCCTAGGCATGCGTGCTCTCCATCAGGTCGCAGAAGCGGTCGAACAGGTAGGCGGCGTCGTGCGGTCCTGCCGCCGCCTCCGGGTGGTACTGCACCGAGAAGGCCGTCAGCCGGCCGTCCTTGCGGAGCTCGAGCCCCTCCACGACGTCGTCGTTGAGGCACACGTGGCTGACGGTCGCCTCGCCGTACGGCGTCGTGGTCGCCCGGTCGGGCGGGGCGTCGACGGCGAAGCCGTGGTTGTGCGCGGTCACCTCGACCTTGCCGGTCGTGCGGTCCATGACCGGCTGGTTGATGCCGCGGTGGCCGTACTTGAGCTTGTAGGTGCCGAAGCCGAGCGCCCGGCCGAACAGCTGGTTGCCGAAGCAGATGCCGAAGTAGGGCAGCCCGCGCGCCAGCAGCTCCTGCAGGACGCCGACGTCGTAGGTCGACGGGTCACCCGGGCCGTTGCTGAAGAAGATGCCGTCGGGGGCGACGGCGAGGATGTCCTCGACGGTCGCCGACGCGGGCAGGACGTGCACCTCGATGCCGCGCTCGGCCATCATCCGCGGGGTGTTGGCCTTGATGCCGAGGTCGACGGCCGCGACGGTGAAGCGCTTGTCCCCCACGGCCGGTACGACGTAGGCCTGCGCGGTGGAGACCTCCCCGCACAGGTCGGCCCCGACCATCTCGGGGCTCGCCATCACGCGGTCGAGCGCGTCGGCCGGGATGTCACCGCTGAAGATGCCGACCCGCATCGCCCCGCGCTCGCGCAGGTGCCGCGTCAGGGCGCGGGTGTCGATGCCGCTGATGCCGACGACGCCCTGGGCCACGAGCTCCTCGTCGAGCATGCGGGTGCTGCGCCAGCTGGAGCGCACCCGGGAGGGCTCGCGCACGACGTAGCCGCTGACCCAGATCCGGCCGGACTCCGGGTCCTCGTCGTTGACGCCCGTGTTGCCGATCTGCGGGGCCGTCATGACGACGACCTGGCGGTGGTAGGACGGGTCGGTGAGGGTCTCCTGGTAGCCGGTCATGCCGGTGTTGAAGACCGCCTCGCCGAACGTCTCGCCGACGGCGCCGTAGGACTCCCCCCGGAAGGTGCGCCCGTCCTCGAGCACGAGCAGGGCAGGGGCAGTCATGTGGCCTCCACGGGCAGCAGTGCGGTGATGGCGTCGCGCAGCCGGGGGTGCGCGGCGGGGTCGTCGGCGCGGAACGCGCTGGCGAGGGTGCGGGCGCCCAGGCGCCAGGTGAGCACGAGCATGCCGCTGCTCACGACCTTGCCGGCCAGGGCCGTCTCGATGGTCACGTCCTCGATGCTGCCCAGCGGCACGAACAGCTCGGGCAGCTCGTCGCGGACGATGTGGACGCCGTCGTCGGCGACGGTCAGGTCGCCGCTCGCGCGGTCGGACAGGCGGTGCACGGCCATGCGGTCGAGCCAGTCCGCGGCGTCCGTGGTGCCGACGAACAGGCCCGACACCCCCGCGACGACGACGCGTCCGCGCCCGGTGGGCAGCGGTGGCGCGGGCACGTCGGCCTGTCGGCGCTGCCGGGACCGCCAGCCCTTGAGCATCAGCAGGTAGACGACACCCGCGAGCAGGAGGGTGCCGGCCGTCAGCCAGGTCCTGGAGGTCAAGCCGGCTTGCCCTCGAGCGCCGTGGGGACCCCGCGCAGGAACGTCGCCCGCACCCGGGCCGGGAGCTCGCGACCGGCGAAGGGGGTGTTGCGGCTGCGGCTCGCGCTCTGCGCCGGGTCGACGGTCCAGCGCGCAGCCGGGTCGACGACGACGAGGTTCGCCGGCTCACCGACCGCCAGCGGGCGGCCGTGGCCGTCCAGGCGACCGATGCGGGCGGGCGTCTCGCTCATCCGGGCGGCGACCTGGCGCCAGGTCAGCCGCCCCGGCGCCACCATCGTCTCGGCGACCACCGAGAGCGCCGTCTCGAGCCCCGTCATGCCGGGCAGGGCCGCGCCCCACTCGGTCTCCTTGTCCTCCAGCGCGTGCGGGGCGTGGTCGGTCGCGACGCAGTCGATCGTGCCGTCCGCCAGGCCGTCCCGCAGGGCGTCGATGTCGGCCTGGGTGCGCAGCGGCGGGTTGACCTTGAAGGTGGCGTCGTAGCTGTGCGCGCAGTCGTCGGTGAGCAGCAGGTGGTGCGGCGTCACCTCCGCGGTGACGTCCCAGCCCTTGCTCTTGGCCCAGCGGATGAGCTCCACGCTGCCGGCCGTCGAGACGTGGCAGACGTGCAGCCGGCCGCCGACGTGCGCGGCCAGCAGGCAGTCACGCGCGATGATCGCCTCCTCGGCGACAGCCGGCCAGCCGGCCAGCCCGAGCAGGCTGCTGTTGACGCCCTCGTTCATCTGAGCGCCGTCGGTGAGCCGCGGCTCCTGCGCGTGCTGGGCGATGACGCCGTCGAAGGCCTTGACGTACTCCAGCGCCCGCCGCATCAGCGAGGCGTCGCTGACGCACTTGCCGTCGTCGGAGAACACCCGCACCCGGGCGGCCGAGTCGGCCATCGTCCCGAGCTCGGCGAGGTCCTTGCCCGCCAGCCCGACGGTGACCGCCCCCACCGGTACGACGTCGCAGTGACCCGCGGCCTGGCCCAGCCGCCAGACCTGCTCGACGACGCCCGCGGTGTCGGCGACCGGGTCGGTGTTGGCCATCGCGTGCACGGCGGTGAAGCCGCCGAGGGCGGCGGCGCGGGTGCCGGACTCCACCGTCTCGGCGTCCTCGCGTCCCGGCTCGCGCAGGTGGGTGTGCAGGTCGACCAGGCCGGGCATCAGCACGCAGCCGTCGGCGGCGAGCACCTCGTCCGCCGTCAGGCCCGAGCCGATCTCGGCGATGGCTCCGTCGCGCAGCACGACGTCGACCGGGTCACCTTCGCCGTACAGGAGGACGTTCTTCAGGACCCAGCTCATTCGACGCTCCCGATGGCCGACTCGGACCCGCCGAGCAGGAGGTAGAGGACGGCCATCCGGACGCTGACGCCGTTGGTGACCTGGTCGACGATCGTCGAGCGCAGGCCGTCGGCGACCTCGCTGGCGATCTCCATGCCGCGGACCATCGGCCCGGGGTGCATGACGATGGTGTGGTCCTGGAGCTGGGCCACGCGGTCGACGTCGAGGCCGTAGCGACGGGAGTACTCGCGGGCGCTGGGGAAGTAGGCGGCGCCCATCCGCTCCCGCTGCACCCGCAGCATCATCACGACGTCGCTCTTTGGCAGGACCGCGTCGAGGTCGTAGGAGACCTCCGCGGGCCAGGCGTCGACGCCGGTGGGCAGCAGCGTCGGGGGGGCGACCAGGGTCACGTCCGCGCCGAGCGTCTTGAGGAGCAGGACGTTGGAGCGCGCCACCCGGCTGTGCAGGATGTCGCCGACGATCGTGACCTTCAGGCCCTCGATGCGCCCGAGCTTCTGGCGCATCGTGAAGGCGTCGAGCAGCGCCTGCGTCGGGTGCTCGTGGGTGCCGTCACCGGCGTTGACGACCGATCCGCGGATGATGCGGGCCAGGTTGACCGGCGCGCCCGACCAGGAGTGCCGGATGACGACCGCGTCGGAGCCCATCGCCTCGAGGGTGAGCGCGGTGTCCTTGAGCGTCTCGCCCTTGCTGACGCTGGACCCCTTGGCGGCGAAGTTGATGACGTCCGCCGACAGCCGCTTGGCGGCGAGCTCGAAGCTCGTCTTGGTACGGGTCGAGTCCTCGAAGAACAGGTTGACCACGGTGCGCCCGCGCAGCGTCGGGAGCTTCTTCACGGTCCGCTCGCTGACCTGGGCCAGCTCCTCGGCGGTGTCGAGCACCAGGGTGGCGTCCTCGAGGCTGAGGTCCGCGGCGCTCAGCAGGTGGCGGTTCACTGCTGGGCCTTCGCAGGTCCCAGCAGGACCGCGTCGGTGCCGTCGTGCTCGGTCAGCTGCACGTGGATCGTCTCCCGCAGCGAGGTGGGGATGTTCTTGCCGACGTAGTCCGCGCGGATCGGCAGCTCGCGGTGCCCCCGGTCCACGAGGACGGCGAGCTGCACCGCGCGCGGCCGGCCGAGGTCGGCGAGCGCGTCGAGAGCGGCCCTGACGCTGCGGCCCGAGAACAGCACGTCGTCGACGAGGACCACGAGCTTGCCGTCGACGCCGTCCGCCGGCAGGTCGGTGGCCTCCAGCGCGCGCGGGGACTTCAGCCGCAGGTCGTCGCGGTAGAGGGTGATGTCGAGCGAGCCGGTCGGCACCCGCAGGCCCTCGAAGGCCTCGATGCGGGCGGCCAGCCGCCGGGCGAGCGTCGTGCCGCGGGTGGGGATGCCGAGCAGGACCACGTCGGCGCCGCCGCCGGTCTTCTCGAGCAGCTCATGGGCCATGCGGGTGACCACCCGCGCCAGGCCGGGCGCGTCGAGCACCGGGCGGGCCGCCGCGGGGTCGCCCGAGACAGGGCGCTGTGGAACAGCCGTCACCGGCCGGACCTCCTTCCCCGCCTCACGGGACGGGCTCGGTGGAGATGCGCCCCCGACGGTAGCAGGGCGTGCACCCTGAACCCGATCGGGTGACCACATGACAGCTTCACCCAAGGTGCTTGCCCTCTGTCTTGACCGCGCTTATCGTCACTCCTAGTAATCAACGGCGAGGCTGTGACGGCGGGGGCTGAACGGTCACCCCGCTCTCTCCTGCGAGAGGGCGAACCCCCGTCCGAGCCAGTGGTGAGACCGACGCCGCGCACCGGGGGTCCGCTCCGGCGCGTCGATCGGGGGAGGTCTCACGCATGAGCGACTACGCCAAGGCCCTCGGGGCACGGCTCCGGGCCATCCGCACCCAGCAGGGCCTGTCGCTGCACGGGGTCGAGGAGAAGAGCCACGGCCGCTGGAAGGCCGTCGTGGTCGGCTCCTACGAGCGCGGCGACCGCGCCGTGACCGTCCAGCGCCTCTCCGAGCTCGCCGACTTCTACGGCGTCCCGGTAGGTGAGCTGCTCCCCGAGGGCCACACCCTGGCGTCTGCGGCCGAGCCCGCGCCGCGCCTGGTGATCGACCTCGAGCAGCTGTCGTCGGTGCCGCCGCAGCAGGCGGCCCCGCTCGCCCGCTACGCCGCCACCATCCAGAGCCAGCGCGGTGACTACAACGGACGGGTGCTGTCCATCCGGCAGGAGGACCTGCGGTCGCTCGCCGTCATCTACGACGCCTCCCCCAGCATGCTCACCGAGCAGCTCATCGGCTGGGGCGTCCTCAACGCCGAGGCGCGCCGCGCCATCGAGGTCTAGGCCTCAGCCCGTCCCCCAAGATCAACGGAATCAGAGGGGGCGTTCGGCACCCTGCCCGCGCCCCTTCCGGTTCCGTTGATCACCGGCGCCGCACCACCCGCGGCGCCGCACTAGCCGCCGAGGGCGGGCTTGAGCTGCAGCAACCGGCCGAGCAGCCCGTTGACGAAGCTCGGGCTCTCGTCGGTCGACAGGCTGGAGGCCAGCTCGACCGCCTCGCTGACGGCCACGGCGTCCGGGACGTCCGGGCACCAGAGCAGCTCGAAGACGCCGATCCGCAGCACCGCGAGGTCCACGGCCGGGAAGCGCTCGATGGTCCACTCCTGCGCGTAGGTCTCGAGCAGCTCGTCGATCCGGGCCCGGTGGGCGACGACGCCCTCGACGAGGGTGGCGGCGTACTCGGGAACCGGCGGGTCGGACTGCGCGAGCCGCTCCGCGAGGATGACCAGCGGGTCGGCCTTGCGCTGGTCGGCCTCGTAGAGGACGTCGACGGCGCGCTTGCGAGCCTTGCTGCGCGCGCCCACTACTTCTCGGTGACCCGACCCAGGTAGCGCCCGTCGCGGGTGTCCACCTTGATCTTCTCGCCGGTGGTGAGGAACAGCGGCACCTGGATCTCGGCGCCGGTCTCGAGCCGCGCGGGCTTGGTGCCTCCGGTGGAGCGGTCGCCCTGCAGCCCCGGGTCGGTGTGCTCGACGACGAGCTCGACCGACGCGGGGAGCTCGACGTACAGGGCAGCGCCCTCGTGGATCGCGACGATCGCGTCGGTGTTCTCGAGCATGTAGTCGGCGTTGCCGCCGACGGTCTCCGCCGGGACGTAGAGCTGGTCGAACGTGTCCTTGTCCATGAAGACGAAGTCGGTGCCCTCCTTGTAGAGGAAGGTCATGTCCCGCTTGTCGACGGTGGCCACGTCGACCTTCGTGCCGGCGTTGAAGGTCTTGTCGACGACCTTGCCCGTCACGACGTTCTTGAGCGTGGTGCGGACGAAGGCACCGCCCTTGCCGGGCTTGACGTGCTGGAACTCGACGACGCCCCACAGGCCGTTGTCGAGCTGGAGCACCATGCCGTTCTTGAGGTCGTTCGTGGATGCCATGAGCCGAAAGGCTACCGGAGCGGCACCTGGCGGCGGCGGGCGTCAGCCCCGCGGGCGGGCCCATCTCTCGAGCAACCCAGCGACGTCCGGCACGTCGAGCCGTCCCTCGGCGACGGCGATGACCAGGTCGTACGCCGGGTCGTCCGGGGCGTCGAGCTCGACACCGTTCAGGTCGTAGAAGACGACCATCGCTGTCCAGCCGAGTCGCTTGTTGCCGTCGACCAGCGCGTGGTCCCGGACCAGCGAGTGCAGGAGCGCAGCAGCCTTCAGGTGCACCGTGGCGTAGGACTCGAAGTCACCGAAGCCGGAGCCAGGGCGCGCCGCCGCCGAGGCGATCAGCCCGAAGTCCCGCACGAGGGCCTTGCCGCCGACCGCGAGGTCGGCGAGGTGCAGCAGGTCCTCGGGGTCCAGGTACCTCACTGGGAGAGGCGGTCGAGCAGCGAGGCGTAGCGGGACACGGCCCGCTCCCCCGCGTCGTGCACGGCGCTCTGGTGGCGACTGCGCTCATAGCGCTCGACGATCGCCCTGCGGGCCACCTCGTGCTGGGAGAGGCCCTCGGCCTCGGCCATCGCCCGGAGGTAGCCCTGCTCGTCGTCCTCCAGCCGCAAGGTCATCGCCATGCGGTCATGGTAGCAAAGTGGTGGCAGTACGTCAGGCGGATTGCAGCGCGCGGAGCGCGGCGCGGTAGCCCTCGACACCGAGGCCGGTGACGGTGCCCTTGGCGATGGCGCTGATGACGCTGTGGTGGCGGAACTCCTCGCGGGCCGCGATCTGCGACAGGTGCACCTCGACCACGACCGGCGCCAGCGCCGCGGCGTCGCGGACGGCGTAGGAGTAGTGCGTCCAGGCGCCCGCGTTGAGGACGACGGGCGTGCCGGTGTCGGCGGCCTCGTGCAGCCAGCCGATCATGGTGGCCTCGTCATCGGTCTGCCGGACGTCGGCCTCCGGCTCGACCTCCTGGCAGATCTTCACGAGCTCGGCGTAGGTCGTCAGGCCGTAGACGTCAGTCTGCCGGGTGCCGAGGCGGCCGAGGTTGGGGCCGTTGAGGACGAGGATCTTCACAGGTCGATGGTCCCAGATCTGTCGCGGCGCACCTCTTCCCACGCCGCGACGAGGTGCGTCGGGTCGGGGTCGTCGAGGATGCGCGGCCTGGCGAGCGCGTCCAGCACGACGAAGCGGAGCCGGTCGGCACGGGCCTTCTTGTCGATGCGCATGGCGGCCAGCAGGCGCTGCCAGTCGCCGTCGTAGGACGTGGGCAGTCCGACGGAGGTCAGCACGTCGCGGTGCCGCTGCACGGTCGCGTCGTCGAGGCGGCCGGCCAGGCGGGCCAGCTCGGCGACGAAGACCAGCCCGACGCTCACCGCCGCGCCGTGCCGCCAGCGGTAGTCCTCGACCTTCTCGATGGCGTGCCCCAGGGTGTGGCCGTAGTTGAGGGTCTCGCGGCCGCCCTGCTCGGTGAGGTCGTCGGCGACCACGCCCGCCTTGACGGCGATCGCGCGCTCGATCAGCTCGCGGGTGTGCGGCCCCTGCGGCGTCGTGGCGGCCCGCGGGTCCTGCTCGACCAGCTCGAGGATCCGCGGGTCGTGCGTGAAGCCGACCTTGATGACCTCGGCGAGGCCGCTGACGTAGTCGTGCCGCGGCAGCGTCTCGAGGGCGGCCAGGTCGCACAGCACCCCCACCGGCTCGTGGAAGGCGCCGACGAGGTTCTTGCCCGCGCTCGTGTTGATGGCCGTCTTGCCGCCCACCGCCGCGTCGACCATGCCGAGCAACGTGGTGGGCACGTGCACGACGTCGACCCCACGCAGCCAGGTGGCGGCCACGAAGCCGGCCAGGTCGGTGGTGGCCCCTCCGCCGACGGACACGACCGCGTCGGTGCGCGTGAAGCCGGCCTGCCCGAGGACGTCCCACAGGTACGCCGCGACCTTCAGGTCCTTGCTCTGCTCGCCGTCCGGCACCTCGACGCTGTGCGCCTCGAAGCCCTGCTGGCGCAGGTCCTCCGCGATCGCCTCCCCGGTCGTCCGCAGGGCGGCCGGGTGCACGACGGCCACCCGCTGCGCCCGCTTCACCAGGGCCGGCAGCTCGCCGAGCAGTCCCTCGCCGACGACGACGTCGTACGGCTTGGCGGTGGCGACGTGGATCCGGGTGCTGGTCACGCCAGGACCTCGTCGGCGACCTGCTCCGGGGTCTTGCCGTCGGTCTCCACGGTCTGGGTGGCGACCTCGCGGTACAGCGGCATCCGGTCCTCCAGGAGCTTGTGCAGGGCGGCCCGCGGGTTGAGCGCGAGCACCGGCCGGTCGCGGCTGAGCCCGACGCGCTTGGCCCCGTCGGCGAGCCCGACGAGCAGCAGCACGACGCGGCGGCCCTTCAGCAGCTCACGGGTCTCGGCGCTGAGCACCGCTCCCCCGCCGAGGCACAGCACCCCGTCGTGCTCGGCAAGGGCCACGCGTACGGCGTCCCGCTCGAGAGCCCGGAAGCGCTCCTCGCCGTCGTCGTAGAAGATCTCGGGGATCGTCCTGCCGGTCGACGCCTCGACGTCGGCGTCGGTGTCGCGGAATCCCACGCCCAGGCGCTCGGCCAGGATGCGCCCCACGGTCGTCTTGCCCGCGCCGGGCGGACCGACGAGGACCAGCTGCTGCGCCGTCACCGGATCGTGAGGCTCTTGAGGTAGCTCTCGCAGTTGCGGCGGGTCTCCTCGACCGAGTCGCCGCCGAACTTCTCCAGGGCCGCGTCCGCGAGCACCAGCGCGACCATGGCCTCGGCCACCACGCCGGCCGCGGGCACCGCGCACACGTCGCTGCGCTGGTTGTGCGCCACCGCCGGCTCCCCCGTCGCGGTGTCGACGGTCTTGAGGGCGCGCGGGATGGTGCTGATCGGCTTCATGGCGGCCCGCACCCGCAGCACCTCACCCGAGGTCATGCCGCCCTCGGTGCCCCCGAGCCGGCCGCTGGTGCGGGTCAGGCCGTGCTCGCCGTGGACGATCTCGTCCATGACCTCGCTGCCGCGCCTGCGGGCGACGTCGAAGCCGTCGCCGACCTCGACGCCCTTGATGGCCTGGATGCCCATGAGCGCCGCGGCGAGGCGGGCGTCGAGGCGGCGGTCCCAGTGCACGTGGCTGCCGAGACCCGGCGGCAGGCCGTAGGCCAGCACCTCGACGACGCCCCCCAGGGTGTCGCCGTCCTTCTTCGCGGCGTCGACCTCGGCGACCAGGCGCGCGTCCGCCTCGGGGTCGAAGACCCGCACCGGGCTCGCGTCGACCTGCGCGAGGTCCTCCGGCCTCGGGAGCGGCGTGCCCTCGGCGACCGCCTGGCTGCCGATGCTCACCACGTGGCTGAGGACCTCGACGCCGTACGCCTGCTTGAGGAAGGCCTTGGCCACCGTGCCCAGCGCGACGCGCGCGGCGGTTTCGCGGGCGCTGGCGCGCTCGAGCACCGGACGGGCGTCGTCGAAGCCGTACTTCTGCATGCCGACCAGGTCGGCGTGCCCGGGGCGAGGGCGGGTGAGCGGGGCGTTGCGGGCCTGTGCCGCCAGGACCTCGGGGTCCACCGGGTCGGGAGCCATCACGGTCTCCCACTTGGGCCACTCGGTGTTGCCGACCAGGATCGCCACCGGCCCGCCCTGGGTCAGGCCGTGCCGGACGCCTCCCTGGAAGCTGACCTCGTCTTGCTCGAACTTCATGCGGGCACCACGGCCGTGGCCGAGGCGACGCCTGGCCAGGTCGTCCGCCAGGTCGTCAGAGGTCACGGAAACGCCGGCGGGGAGCCCCTCCAGCACCGCCACGAGGGCGGGGCCGTGGGACTCCCCAGCGGTGAGCCAACGAAGCATGGGAACAGTCTCCCATGCGGGTCCTACTGGACCGTGACCTTCTCCCCGATCAAGGACCGGCTGCCAGGTCAGGGCGCAACGGTCAGGGCGTCGAGCGCGATCGCGTTGCCCTTGCTGGCCCGGACGTG
>JBAVRG010000327.1:0-3655 GCA_049694795.1 Mycobacteriales bacterium | reverse complement strand
GTCAGACGGAGGCGAGGACCTCGTCGCTCACGTCGAAGTTGGCGTAGACGTTCTGCACGTCGTCGAGGTCCTCGAGCGCGTCGACGAGCTTGAGCACCTTGCGCGCGGCGTCGTCCTCGAGCTCGATCGTCGTACTGGGCACCCAGGCGATGTCGGCGGAGTCGACCGTGAGGCCGGCGTCGCTGCAGGCCAGCCGCACGGCGTGCGTGTCGGACGCCGCGCACACGACCTCGAACGCCTCGCCGGAGTCGTTGACCTCCTCGGCGCCGGCCTCCAGGACCGCCATGAGCACGTCGTCCTCGGTCAGGCCGTCGGTCTTGGTGATCAGCACCAGGCCCTTGCGCTCGAACAGGTAGGCCACCGAACCGGGGTCAGCCGGGTTGCCGCCGTTGCGGGTGATCGCGGTGCGGACCTCGGCGTTGGCGCGGTTGCGGTTGTCGGTGAGGCACTCGATGAGGAACGCCACGCCGCCGGGCCCGTAGGCCTCGTACATGATCTCCTCGTACGCCGCCGCGTCGCCGAGCTCGCCGCTGCCGCGCTTGACCGCACGGTCGATGTTGTCGTTGGGGACCGACTGGCCCTTGGCCTTGGCGATCGCGTCGGCCAGCGTCGGGTTGCCGGCCGGGTCACCGCCACCGGTGCGCGCGGCGACCTCGATGGTCTTGATCAGCTTGGCGAACAGCTTGCCGCGCTTCGCGTCGATGACGGCCTTCTTGTGCTTGGTCGTCGCCCACTTGGAATGCCCGCTCACGGCCGTCCTCCTTCTGTTGCCACGAGTCTAGTGACGAACAGCTCGTGCATCCGGGCGTCCCCGGTCAGCTCGGGGTGGAACGACGTCGCCATCAGGTGCCCCTGCCGGACCGCCACCGGGTGCTCACCCACCGACGCCAGCACCTGCACGCCCGGGCCGGCGCGCTCGACCCACGGCGCCCGG
This sequence comes from Mycobacteriales bacterium, assembly GCA_049694795.1. GTDB lineage: Bacteria > Actinomycetota > Actinomycetes > Mycobacteriales > SCTD01 > RYN-111. The sequence goes on along the minus strand of JBAVRG010000327.1, from coordinate 2,721 downwards.
ATGAACACCCCGTGGAAGGACCCCACCCCGACGACGTCCAGGTCGGACTCGAAGGAGTCGACCTGGGACCCGAAGGCGTTGCGCCGCACCGTGATGTCGAGGCCGCCGAGCAGCGCCTGGTCCGGCCGGCCGCCAAGGACCTCGCCGGCCAGCAGGATCATCCCGGCGCAGGTCCCGTACGCCGGTAGCCCCCCTGCGAGCAGGGCCCGCAGCGGCTCGAGCAGCTCGAAGATGCCCAGCAGCCGGCCCATCGTGGTGGACTCGCCGCCCGGCAGCACGATGCCGTCGAGGCCCTCGAGGTCGCCCGGCCGCTTGACCGGCACCGCGCAGGCGCCGACCGCGGTCAGGGCCGCGGCGTGCTCGCGGACGTCGCCCTGCAGCGCGAGGACGCCGACCCGTGGGCCGGTGGGGACGGGAGCGGTCAGCGCGGACTACCAGCCGCGGTTGGCGAGCAGGTCGCCCGCGCCGAGCGAGTCGACCGCGATGCCGACCATGGCCTCGCCGAGACCGCGGCTCACCTTGGCGATGCGCTCGGCGTCCTCGTAGTAGGCCGTGGCCTCGACGCAGGCCCGCGCGCGGGCGGCCGGGTCGCCGCTCTTGAAGATGCCGGAGCCGATGAACACGCCGTCGGCGCCGAGCTGCATCATCATCGCCGCGTCGGCGGGGGTCGCGACGCCGCCGGCGGTGAAGAGCACCACGGGCAGCCGGCCGAGCTCGGCGGTCTGGCGCACCAGCTCGATCGGGGCGCGCAGCTCCTTGGCGGCCTCGAACAGCTCGGTCTCGTCCATGACCGTGAGGCGCTTGATCTGGCCCAGGATGGTGCGGATGTGGGTGGTCGCCTGCGACACGTCGCCGGTGCCGGCCTCGCCCTTGGAGCGGATCATCGCCGCGCCCTCGGAGATGCGCCGGAGCGCCTCTCCGAGGTTGGTCGCGCCGCAGACGAAGGGCACCGTGAAGGCGTTCTTGTCGATGTGGTGGGCGTAGTCGGCCGGGGTCAGGACCTCGGACTCGTCGATGTAGTCGACGCCGATCGCCTGCAGCACCTGCGCCTCGACGAAGTGCCCGATCCGGGCCTTGGCCATGACCGGGATCGTGACCTCGGCCTTGATGCCGTCGATCATGTCGGGGTCGCTCATCCGCGACACCCCGCCGTCGCGGCGGATGTCCGCCGGGACCCGCTCGAGGGCCATCACGGCGACCGCGCCGGCGTCCTCGGCGATGCGGGCCTGCTCAGGGGTGACGACGTCCATGATGACGCCGCCCTTGAGCTGCTCGGCCATGCCGCGCTTCACCAGGGACGAGCCGGTCACGGAGTTCTCAGACATGCGCCCAGTCTAGGCGAGTTCAGCCGCTTCAGCCGAAAGAGAGGGAACCGCTCGTCGGCACCAGCAGCACCCACGTCGCGCCGGGCCGCAGCGGGATGTCGCGACCCCGGGCGTCACGGAAGTGGGTGGCGCCCATGCCGTCGCGGCGCCACGTCCCGACGAACCGCTTCCCGTCGCGCAGGACCACCGCGCTGCCCGACCCCACGGTCACGGTGTACGGCGTCGGCTGGCCGTGCACGTCGGAGAAGCGGCTGCCACGCTCGACGACGCGCTGGATGATGATGTTGGCCGGGTGGACACCGGGCATGAGCCACCCGCTCTGCGCCACCGTCCAGCTGTGCGTCGCGGCGCTGTAGCGGACGGAGACCCGCATCTGCGGCGAGTAGGCCGCCACGGCCAGCGCGGTGGGCGGACCGGCCATCACCGGGGACCCGAAGCGCAGGCCGATGTCGCGGGGGCCGGTGCCCGGCCGCAGCCTCGTCAGCGCGGTGGGCGAGGCGAAGAAGTTGCGGGCGTCGCGGCGCTGCGCCCCGAGCCGGTACGCGCCCGGGATGACGTCGTACGAGGCGTCGACGAGCCAGCCGGACCGGGCTGCGGCGTGCACGATCGCCTTCACGCCGGTGTTGCCCCCCGAGAAGGCCACCGCCATCTTCCCGAACATCCGGACCAGCTGGACGTCGCTCTCGCGGACGCTGCGGATGGGACCGACCTCACCGGAACCGGCGCGATCGGGCTCGAACACCGCGAGCAGCCGGGTGGAGCCGCCCTCGACGAGCTCCTCGTAGACGATCGCGGCGCGGCCCAGGCCGGTCTGGTACGGCCGGGCGAGCACCGCGTTGTCGACCTTCACGCCGACGAGCGGCGCGGTGGAGCGCGGTGCGGTGCCGGTGAGGAAGTCGACCGGCCGGCCGGCCGGCGCGCGCGTGGGCGACGCGGTGGGGGACGCGGTCGGCGAGGGCGAGGCCTGCACCTTCTGGTGCGTGCCTCCCGAGCAGGCCGCCAGCAGGCCGGCGGTGAGCAGGGCGGCGAGGGGGGCTCTCATGCGCATGCGTTCGACGATAAGTGACGGGCCCGTCACAGAGCGGGTGGCAGCGCCGTGTCGTCGACGTCGAAGAAGGCCGGCATGGCGCGGTGGCCCGCCAGCCGCAGCGCTCGTGGCAGCCGTCGGCGGCGCAGCGCCCGGGTGTCGTTCACCGCGCTGTTGTGGAACGACCGCGCCAGACCCACCCGCGTGGCGGCCGACTCCAGCTCGGCCCACGCGGCCGACGAGCGGTCGGGCAGCAGCAGGACCGCGGCCCGCAGGGCCCGGGACAGGTCGTTCTCGACGACCTCCCGGCCGTACTCCCCCGCCTCCAGCGCGCGCGACGCCGCCTGCGCGAGCGCGTCGGTCTCCGGC
>JBAVRG010000326.1:0-1601 GCA_049694795.1 Mycobacteriales bacterium | reverse complement strand
CGCAGGAGGACCCGTGGCAGCAGTTCGCCCGCACGCACCAGATCAACCAGGTCGTGCCCGGCAAGGTCACCAAGCTCGTCCCGTTCGGTGCGTTCGTGCGCGTCGACGAGGGCATCGAGGGCCTGGTCCACATCTCCGAGCTGGCCGAGCGCCACGTCGAGATCCCGGAGCAGGTCGTCAACGTCGGTGACGAGCTGCTCGTCAAGGTCATCGACATCGACCTCGAGCGCCGCCGCATCTCGCTGTCCCTCAAGCAGGCCAACGAGAACGGCGTCATCGCGGTCGAGCACTTCGACCCGGCCCAGTACGGCATGGCCGCGTCCTACGACGAGCAGGGCAACTACATCTACCCCGAGGGCTTCGACCCCGAGACCAACGACTGGCTGCCCGGCTACGAGGCTGCGAAGGAGGCCTGGGAGAAGCAGTACGCCGAGGCCCAGAAGCGCTTCGAGCAGCACCAGGAGCAGATCAAGCGCATGCAGGCGGCGGACGCGGAGGCGGCCGAGCCGACCACCTACTCCTCGGCGAGCGGCGAGGAGGAGGAGCAGGGCGCTGCCCCGACCCCGGCCGCTCCGTCCGGCGGCACGCTCGCGAGCGACGAGGCTCTGCAGGCCCTGCGCGAGAAGCTCTCCGGCGGCCAGTAGCACCGGTGACATAGACGAGCCCCCCGCCCTCAGGGCGGGGGGCTCGTCTATGTTCTGCCCCGTGCTGAGAGTGGGCCTCACAGGTGGCATCGGGTCGGGGAAGTCGACGGTGTCGCGCCTGCTGTCGTCGCACGGGGCTGTGATCGTCGACGCGGACCTGATCGCCCGCGAGGTCGTCGCCCCTGGTACGGCGGGACTGGCCGCCGTCGTCGACGCCTTCGGGCCGACCGTCCTGGACCGGGAGGGCGGGCTCGACCGCCCGCGGCTCGGGCAGCTGGTGTTCGGCGACCCCGACAAGCTTGCTGTGCTCAACGCGATCGTGCACCCGCTGGTGGGGGAGCGCAGCGAGGCGCTCGAGCAGGCAGCGGAACGCGCGGGGGCGCCGGTGGTGGTGCACGACGTGCCGCTGCTGGCGGAGAACGGCCTCGCCCCGCTCTACGACGAGGTCGTGGTCGTGGACGCGACGCCCGAGCAGCAGCTCGACCGGCTGGTGCGGCTGCGGGGGATGCCGGAGGCCGACGCGAGGGCGCGGATCGCGGCGCAGGCCTCCAGGGAGGCGCGCCTCGCGGTCGCGACCCGGGTGCTGGACAACACCGCCACGGTCGAGGAGCTCGAGCAGCAGGTCCGTGACCTGTGGGCGGATCTCACCGGCCGGTAGTCGCTTCGGCTTCTGGCGGCTCCTGCCGATCCGATCATGATGAGCAAGCAGGGTGTGGCGGCAGCGGAGAAGGCGTTTGAGCCCGATCACGACGGGGTAGCACTTAGCGTCTTGCGGGTGCTTCGCCGTGCTCACCGCTTGCGTCCGCCCGGTCACCGCACCCCTCGTCTCGTGGGAGCGGCGGTCGCCGGGGTGCTGCTGCTCGGTGTCGTCGTGGCCTCGGGCGGCTCAGCGGCGCCGGCGCGGCCGCGTGCGCAGGCGGTCGTCCGCCTCACGTCCGAGGTGGCGCCGTCCCCGGT
>JBAVRG010000325.1:0-16468 GCA_049694795.1 Mycobacteriales bacterium | reverse complement strand
CTCCAGGGCTGCGACCTCGGCGGCGGCGGCCTGCCCCCTGGTGTCGTCCCCGAGCGCCTCTGCCCGGGTCCGGGCCACCTCGGCCCGCAGCTGCACCGCCTGGCGCTCCAGGGCATCGGTGTCCCGGGTGGCGGCCCGCACGTCCGCGACCAGGGAACGGCGCACGTCGCCGGTCTCGTGCGCGCGCTGCCGGACCTGCGCAGCGGCCACGCCCGTGACGACCCCGGCGCCCACGAGAACCGCAGCGACGACGGTACGGCGTCGCTGCCCCCCCGACCGCGGGGCGGGCGGCTGATCGCGCGCGCCCCGCCGGGTGGCGGCCTCGGCGTACGCCGGGTCGAGTGCCCCAGTCGTCATGTCGACAAGAAGACTCATCGATCCACCGCCGCGGGGCGCGGCAGTCGTCGGGGAGTCCTCCGGCATGCGCCCATCCTGCCTCACGCGAGCGCCGGGGCGCGTGGCAGGTGCGCAGCAGCGGGGCGACAGCTCGGCAGCAGGAAGCGGGCGGACCGGCGTCGCCATGAGCAGCCGCTCAGTCGGCCGGCTGACCCACCAGGTCGGCCCAGCGGGCGAGCAAGGCGGACGCGGCGGCAGCGTCGCCGGCCTCGGCCCAGAGGTGCGTGACGGCCTCTGCCGGGTCGGGCAGCACCAGCACCCAGCTGCCGTCCGGCTCCACGACCCGCACGCCGTCCGTGGTGTCGAGCTGCCGGTCACCCGCCGCCTCCACCACACGGCGCATCACGGTGCCCTTCTCCGCCCAGGGCGTCGGCACGCTGCGGCGCACGACGTACGGGCGCGGGATCCGCGCGTCGATCTGCGACAGCGTGAGCTGGGTACGGGCCACCAGCCCGACGAGGCGAGCGAAGGCCGCGATGCCATCGATGGCCTGCGAGAACTCAGGGACGACGAAGCCACCCCGCCCGTCGCCCGCGAACACCACTCCCGGCTGGCCCGCGGTGCGCGACAAATCGTCCGGCGAGCTCGAGGTCCACGTGATGTGGGCCCCGTGGAACCGCGCGACCTGCTCGGCCACCCGGGTCGTCGTGACCGGGAGCGCGATCCGCCCACCGCCTCCCCTCTCGGCAGCCACCAGGTCCAGGAACACCAGGAGCGCGCGGTCGTCGTGGATGAGCTCGCCGTGCTCGTTGACGATGGCGATCCGCTCGCCCACGTGGTCGAACCGCACGCCGAATGCCGCGCGCGAACTCGACACCAGCTCCCCCAGCCGCTCCAGGTCGCGCAAGTGCTCCGACAGGGTCTCGGTGGTCTGGGTCTCGTCGAGTCGGTTGTTGACCGTGAGCACGTCCACGCCGAGCCGCCCGAGCAGGCTCGGCAGCACCAGGGCGGCGGCTCCACCGGCGGTGTCGACCACGACCTTCAGGCCCGCCTCGGCCACCCCGGTGATGTCGACGGCACGGACCAGCTCCTGGGCGTAGGAGTCCAGGAGCCGGGAGGGGAACGACAGCTCGGCGATCTCGCCCGGGAACGCCCGGCGGAACTCCTGGCGGCTGAACGTCCGCTCGATCTTGCGCCGCAGGGCCTGGGACACGTCCGCGCCCCGGTCGTCGAGGAACACGATGTCGATGGACTGCGGGTCGCCGGGTGTGGTGCGCAGCACGATGCCGCCGTCGGCGCTGCTCCGTCCGGTCTCGTAGCGGCTGACCGGCAGCGGGACCAGCTCGAGATCGCGCACGTCGATGGCGGAGCTGGTCAGCGCCGCGATCACGGCCCGCTTGAAGGCGCGCGCGGCGCGGGAGGCGTCCCGGCTGGTCGTGACCAGGCTGCCCTTCTTGAGCGTGGTGGCGTACGCCGAAGCGAGCCGGACGACGTACTCGGGCGTGATCTCGACGTTGACCAGCCCGGAGACGCCCCGCGGCCCGAACAGGGAGGCCGAGCCACGGGACTCCCAGATGACGCTGGTGTTGACGACGGCACCGGCCTCGATGGTCTTGAACGGGTAGACCTTCACCCCGCTCGAGAGGTAGGCCTCCTCCTCGATCACGCACTCGTCACCGACGACGGCGCCCTCCTCGACGCGCGCCGCCCGCATCACGTCGCTGTTCTTGCCGATGACGCAGCCCCGCAGGTTGGTCTGGCTGCCGATGAAGACGTTGTCGTGCACGACCGCGCGGTGCAGGAACGCGCCTTCCTTCACGACGACGTTGTCACCGAGCACGGTGAACTCCCGCAGCTCGGCTCCGCCCTCGACCTTGGCGTAGTGCCCGATGCAGACCGGGCCCTTGATCACCGCCTCGCTGTCGACCTCCGCCCCCTCACCCAGCCAGATACCGGGAGCCATCTCGAAGCCATCGATCTCGACGTCAACTTGACGGTTGAGCACATCGGCGTGCACACGCAAGTAGCTCTCGTGCGTCCCGACGTCCTCCCAGTAGCCGTCGGCCACGTAGCCGTAGACCGGAGCGCCCGCGTCGACGAGCGCCGGGAAGACGTCCCCGGACCAGTCGACGTTCTCGCCCGCGGCCACGTGCGCGAAGATCTCCGGCTCCATCACGTAGATGCCGGTGTTGACGGTGTCCGAGAACACCTGCCCCCAGGTCGGCTTCTCGAGGAAGCGCTCGATCCGCTCGTCCTCGTCGGTGATCACGATCCCGAACTCCAGCGGGTCGGGTACCCGCTTGAGGCACACGGTGACCAGGGCCCCGCGGTCGCGGTGGGCCTGCACCAGGGCGCCGAGGTCGATGTCGGTGAGGGCGTCGCCCGAGATCACCAGGAACGCGTCGTCGCGCAGCGCGTCCTCGGCGTTCTTGACGGAGCCGGCCGTGCCGAGCGGCGTCTCCTCGGTGGCATACGACAGGTGCATCCCCAGCTCGTCGCCGTCGCCGAAGTAGGTGCGCACCAGCGAAGCCAGGAACTGGACGGTCACCACGGTCTCGTCGAAGCCGTGGCGCTTCAGCAGCCGCAGCACGTGCTCCATGATCGGCTTGTTGCAGACCGGCAGCAGCGGCTTGGGCTGGTTCGCGGTCATGGGGCGCAGCCGGGTGCCCTCGCCCCCTGCCATGACGACCGCTCTCATCGCACAGCCCTCCTGTTGCTCTGCCCAGTGCTCACCGGGCTGCTCCCAGGCACCTCCACGACCGCCTCAGCGACAGCGGGAGTGCTCACCGTGCTCACCGCGTGCCGTGCGCACCTGCTCTCCTCATGCCCGCGCTCCCTGCTCCCTTCCTCCCCGCCAGGGTGCCGCCCGGTCGGCCACGACGAGCTGTCGGACCTGGACGACGTACAGCGCCCCTGCCAGGACGTACAGCACGCTCCCCCACGTGGCGAAGGCCCAGCCGAGCGGCCGGAACACCGTCGCCGCCCAGTCGTCGCGTCCCGGCAGGGCTGCCAGCAGCATGGGGAAGGCGTACAGGAGGTTGAAGGTGGCGGCCTTGCCGAGGAAGTGCACCGGCAGCGGCCCGTAGCCGTGCCGGCGCAGCACGGGCAGCGTGGGCACGAGCGCCAGGTCGCGCAGCACCAGCACCAGCGCCCACCAGAGGGGCAAGCCGTCACGGACGACCAGCGCCAGCACGGTGGAGGCGATGTACAGCCGGTCCGCCGCCGGGTCGAGCAGCTGCCCGAGCCGGGAGAACTGGTTGTACCGCCGGGCGATCTTGCCGTCGAGGTAGTCGGTCACGCCGGCGACGATGAGCAGCAGGATGGCGAGGCCGTCCTGGTGCGTCCCGAGGACCCAGTACAGGAACACCGGCACGCCGAGCAGCCGGAGCGCCGACAGGGCATTGGGGACGGTCCAGATCCGGTCCGACGGGGCCGCAGCAGTCACGCTCGGGTCGACCACAGCCACCTTCCCGTCGTACGGCGATCGCTGGGCTGACCCTACAGGCCCGCACACAGCAGAGCGAGTGCGACGGCGAACCGTCCCACCCGCTCTGACCTGCGGTTTTGCGAATCTGTCGGGCTGACAGGATTTGAACCTGCGACCCCTTGACCCCCAGTCAAGTGCGCTACCAAGCTGCGCCACAGCCCGCTGCCCGAGGCTGACCGCGGGAGCCCGCGAAGACTAGCAGGGTCAGCTCTTGCTCTTCTTCTCGCGCACCTTGACGCTGACCTCCACCGGGGTGCCGGCGAACCCGAAGTCCTCGCGCAGCCGCCGCTCGAGGAAGCGCCGGTAGCCGGCCTCGAGGAAACCGCTGGTGAACAGCACGAAGCGCGGCGGGCGGGTGCCGGCCTGGGTGGCGAACAGGACCTTGGGCTGCTTGCCGCCGCGCACCGGGGGCGGGGTCGCCGCGACCAGGTCGGAGATCCAGGCGTTCAGCTTGGCGGTGGGGATGCGCGTCTCCCAGCCCTCGAGCGCTGTGTGCAGCGCCGGTGCGAGCTTGTCGACGGCTCGGCCGGTGAGCGCACTGACGTTGAGCCGGGGTGCCCAGGCCACACGGGCCAGCTCGCGCTCGATCTCCTTGGCCAGGATCGGCCGGCGGTCCTCATCGACCAGGTCCCACTTGTTGAACGCGAGCACGAGGGCGCGCCCGGCCTCGACGACCATCCCGATGACCCGTTGGTCCTGCTCGCTGATCGGCTCGCTCGCGTCGAGCAGCACGATCGCGACCTCAGCGGCATCGAGGGCGGCCTGCGTGCGCAGGCTGGAGTAGTACTCCGCGCCGGACGCGTGGCTCACCCGCCGCCGCAGCCCCGCAGTGTCGACAAACTTCCATGTCTCTCCACCGACTTCCACCAGCGAGTCGACGGGGTCGCGCGTCGTGCCGGCAACGCTGTCGACCAGCACCCGGGTCTCCCCCGACAACCGGTTCAGCAGCGAGCTCTTGCCCACGTTCGGGCGGCCGAGCAGCGCGACCCGCCGGGGGCCGGTCTCCTCCTCGAACCGCTCCGCGGGCGCGGCCGGCAGGGCGTCGAGCACGGCATCGAGCAGGTCGCCGCTACCACGTCCGTGCAGGGCGCTGACGACGTACGGCTGCCCGAGCCCGAGGCTCCACAGCGCCGCCGCATCGGGTTCGCCGCGCTCGTCGTCGACCTTGTTGGCCGCGAGCACGACTGGCTTGCCCGCCTTGCGCAGCACCTTGACGACAGCCTCGTCGGCGTCGGTGGCCCCGACGACGCTGTCCACCACGAACAGCACGGCGTCGGCGGCGGCCACCGCCACCTCCGCCTGGGCGCTCACCGCGACCTGGAGCCCGACCGCGTCGGGGTCCCAGCCGCCGGTGTCGACGACGGTGAAGCGTCGACCCCGCCACACTGCGTCGTACGTCACCCGGTCACGCGTGACGCCGGGGATGTCCTCGACCACGGCCTCGCGTCGGCCGATGATCCGGTTCACCAGAGTCGACTTCCCGACATTTGGCCGACCGACCACGGCCAGCACAGGCTGGGCGGTCTCGTTCTCGGTCATGCGTCCCTCTCGCGCAGCGCCTCGGCAGGGTGCCCAGCGGCGGTCTGCAGGTGCGCGACCAGGGCGAGGCGGAGCTGCTCGGCCGCCCCTCTTACGGTACGGCGTGCACGCGGGTCGCCGTCGGGCTGCACCGTGACGGGCGGTCCGAACACCACGGCGACCTCGGCGCGCCACCGCGGACGACGCGCCCCCTTGGGCATCGCGGCGGCGGTGCCGAGCACGGCGATCGGGACCACGGGCGCGCCGCTGCGCAGCGCGAGGTAGGCGAGCCCGTCCGCGACCTCCTCCAGCACCCCCGCACCGCGCGTCCCCTCGGGGAAGATGCCCAGGACGCCCCCGGAGGCGAGGACGTCCAGGCCGCTGCGCAGCGCCGTGCGGTCGGGGCGGCCGCGGTGCACTGGCACCTGCCCGAGCCAGCCGAGTGCGCGCGCGAGAGGCCCGACGAACAGCTCCGACTTCGCCAGGAAGGTCGCCGGGCGCGGGCTGAGCGCGTAGACCAACGGGCCGTCGAGGAAGCCACCGTGGTTGCCGGCCAGCAGCACGGCGCCCTGGGCGGGAACGTGCTCACGGCCCTCCACCCGCAGCCTGAAGGCGGTACGGAACAGGCACCTGCCCAGGGGTCGGGTTCCCGACACGAGCCATGCCTTGCGCCTCCCGGTGGCGCGGACGCGCGGCGGGACGACAGTCACCGGTCGCTCCCGTGATCCGAGGGGGCCGCACCGGGCTCCGCACCGGCCTCCGCACCCTCCGCACCCTCCGCACCAGCCTCAGCCCGTGCCGCCGTCCTGTCACCGCCGTTCGCGGGCCGGCGTTCGAGCGGAACCGCGACGGTGCCTCGGGCCTCGGGCTCCTGCCTCGAGTGCTCTTCGACGACGGCCGCGCGGGTCATCTCCACGATGAGGTCCACGACCTGGTCCAGACTCAGATCAGATGTATCGAGGTGAACTGCTCCATCAGACACTTCGAGCCTATTCGTCTGGCTGTCGAGGCCGTCGCGACGCGCCAGGTCACGCGCCACCCGTGCGGACACCTCGGCCTCGCTGATCCCCTGCACAGCGACGCCGGCGTGGTGGTCCCCCGCCCGCCGTCGGGCCCGCACGTCCGGCCGCGCGTCCAGGTAGACCTTCACCAGCGCGCGTGGCGCCACCACGGTGGCGATGTCGCGCCCTTCCACGACCGCGCCGGCAGTACCCATGGCCTGCCGCTGCAACGTGACGAGGCGCGCACGGACGTTGGGGTGGGCGCTCACAGCACTGACTGCCGCAGTCACCTCAGCTCCCCTGATGGCCTGGGAGACGTCCTCGCCATCGAGCCGGACCGTGGGCACAGCCGGGTCCGTAGACAGGACCACCTCGGCGTCAGCAACCGCGCGCTCCACTGCCACCGGATCGGTGACGTCGGCGCCGGCCCGCAGCGCAGCCAGCGTCAGTGCGCGATACGTCGCTCCGGTGTCCACGAAACGCCACCCGAGCCGAGCCGCGACAAGCCGGGAGACCGTGCTCTTCCCGCTGCCCGCCGGCCCGTCCAGCGCAACCACGTGGGTCAGCTGCTCCGGGGACGGCGCCATCGAGCCCGCCGTGGCTTCTGCCGTACCGCCATGCCGAGGTGCATGTCCGGAGGCTCCTGGCTCATCGCTGGGGTTGTCGCCCCCGAGCCTGGACTCGCCCACGCGCTGCTCACCTGTCCCTTCTGACCACACGTCCTGCGAACACGCACCGTCTCACGCCGGCGGCACACGACCCCCACGCCACCCTGCCCGGTGGAACCGGTTCGCCGGACTTCGCGGGACACGGTCACGCTGCCTGCCGTGCGTGCCGTTGTCGACGGTCCCCGGCAGCCTCGCCTCAGGGCTTCGTTGCGCACGCTGTTGCCCACGCTCCGTCGGAGCTGGCCGCTCAGCCCAACCTGGGCGCTCTGTGCCGCCCGGAAGAGACTTCCCAATCATCATTATGTTGACTTAGTACTAAGACGATTTCACACTACGTCCCAACCTCGGGCGCTCAGTGCAGTCGACAAATCTCCTGCAGATCCGCTCTGCACAAGGAGCTCGATGATGCCGCGCGGCCGGCCGGGGACGTGCTCGACGTGCACGTCCTCCACGTTGACACCCGCGTCCGCTGCCGCGAGCAGCAGCGCAGCCAGCGTTCCGGGCTCGTCAGCAACCTTGACCCCCACTCGCGAGAAGGCTTCGGACAAGACCCCGCGCTTGAGCGGCACCAGCGCACGCCCCTGGTTCCCTCGCACCAGGAACGCGCGGACAGCATCGCTGGCGTGCTCTTGCGCCTGGGCTCCGGATTCCGAGTCCGCCAGGATCGCCAAGGACTCCGCCAGCCGGCTCAACCCCTGCGCCAGGTCTGCCACCGCCGGCCCCACGTGAGCAGCGTTCAGGCGCAGGATCTGTGCCCAGAGCTGGGGATCACTCGCGGCAAGCCTGGTGGCGTCGCCCAGCCCAGGACCTGCCAGCGCCACTGAAGGTGCCGCTGCGGCAACCGCTGCCCGCTCCGCCCGCCGGTCAGCACGGCCCACCGGGCTGTGACCGCTGGGCGGCTGGCCTTCGCCCGCGATCCCTGGTTGCTCCTCCGCATCGGGAACGAGCTGACCCGCGAGAGCGCTCGCCACCACCTGCGGCAGGTGGCTCACCAGGGCGACGGCCTCGTCGTGCGCATCAGGACCGATGAGCACCGGTTGGGCACCGCAGTCGCGAGCCAGCTGCTCCACCGCCTCCACCGCGTCCCTGCTGGCCTGCGGGGACGGGCAGACCGCCCAGGGCCGGCCCACGAACAGGTCCGCCAGTGCGGCGGCGGGGCCGGACAACTCACGGCCGGCGAGCGGATGCCCTCCAACGATGCGTGACAGATCACAGCCCAGGGCCTCGACCTCCTGCTGAACCTGAGACTGAACGGAGGCAACATGCGTGTAGGTCCGGCTCAGGTCCCGCCTTTGGGCCTCTTTCAGTACAGGGGCGATCGACGCGGGCGGGACCGCTGCGACGAGCAGATCCACCCGCTCGCTCCCGTCCCAGGGACGTCCGGCCCCCCGAGCCAGTGCTTGCGCCAGCACCGCAGGGTCCTCGTCGTGCAAGCACACCTCGTGGCGGTCCTGGATCGCGAGCGCGATGCTCGTCCCGATCAGCCCGCAGCCGACCACCAGGACGGTGCTCATGGGCTCACCAAGGCGCCGCCGGCAACGCGGCTTGCGGGTTCCCGAACCCCGCTGACCTGCACCTGTCCGCACGCCTGCAGCCGGGCTTGAGCGCGGCCTCGCTCCTCCTCCACGTCGCTGCTACTGCGGGAGGTCGGTGCGCAGCTTGGCCGCACCACGCAGGTAGACGTGACGGATCGCCTCGCGGGGCAGGTCGCTCTCGACGTGCGCCAGCAGCCGCAGGACCCGCGGCATCGCGCCTGGCACCGCGATCTCGCTGGCGCACAGCAACGGCACGTCTGTGATGCCCATCTGCCGCGCGGCGTAGGCGGGGAACTCAGATGTCAGGTCAGGCGTCGCCGTGAAGACGACGCTGATCAAGTCGCCGGGTACCAGCGAGTTCCGGTCGAGAACCGCGTTCAGCAGCTCGGTGGTCGCGTCCAAGATGAGTTCCCGGTCATCAGCATCGACCTGGATGGCCCCTCGGACCGCACGTACCGCCACCTGACCTCCTCTAGAGAACCTCGATCACCCTATCTACGTGACGCGAAGGACGTGAAGCGAGAGGGCGGCGTGTCGTTCTCTTCATAGGAAGGTTTACCGAGCAGTCGACTCAAGGGGTTCCCGCTAAGTCGCTAAGTGACTAGACCCTTTCGTGGATCCGGGCTGACACACGCCCGTGCGCCTGTTGCATGGTTATATCGATAAACCGCAGCGTGTTCCACGTGGTGAGGTCGCGGTCCACAGCAGTGGCACTTGCCGTCCCGGGGCGCTTCACAGAGCGATTTATCAACTTACGGCCGAGTCTTCCTGCCCGTTTCTCGGCGAAGTGCTTTCCCGTTGGGTCGTGACATCAACGAGTCGGTGTCGCGTCATGTATGCGCATCCAGAACTCGGCAAGGCGAGGACGGCCGCGGGCCGCAGCCGCCGGACCTGCTCGCCCGGCGGCGTCCCCAAGCCCGGGCGCCCGACCCACGCGGCCGCGTGCTCCCCCAGCCGAGGCGGCAGCGATCCTGGCTGGGAGCGCCCTGCCACACCTACAGCCCTGGCGGCTGCCGTTCTCCCGGCATGCCGGTCGGGCACGAGAAGCCGTGCCCTCAGCGCTCCGGGACGCCCCACCCCGTGGACCCGCGTCTGGGAACCTGCCCGCCCAGACGTCCCCTTGACCGGCGTCAGAGAACCGGCAGCTGGCTCGCAGCTGACGCCGTCACCCCGCTAGAGGCCGACAAGCGCGTAGAGCGCAGCCACTTCCTGCGGGGAGAGGTTGCGCAGCTTGCCCGGGCGCTGCGAGCCGAGATGCACCGGGCCGATCGAGGTGCGAACGAGGGACTGCACCGGGTGTCCCACCTCGGCCAGCAGCCGGCGCACCACGTGCTTGCGCCCTTCATGCAGGACCACCTGCACGAGCACCTTGTTCGCGTTGCTGTCGACGAGCGAGAAGCTGTCGACCTTCACCAGGCCGTCCTCGAGCAGCACCCCCGCACGGAGCCGCTTCCCGACATCACGCGACACCGGGCCGATGATCTCGGCCAGGTACGTCTTGGGCACCTCGTAGGACGGGTGCGACAGGCGGTGGGCCAGCTCGCCGTCGTTGGTGAGGAGGAGCAGCCCCTCCGTGTCGGCATCGAGCCGTCCGACGTGGAAGAGCCTTTCCTTGCGTTCGATCACCAGGTCCCCCACTGTCGGGCGACCCTCCGGATCGGACATCGCCGAGACCATGCCCCGGGGCTTGTTCAACGCCAGGTAGACACGGCCGGAGGACGTGGCGACGCGCATGCCGTCGACCCGGATGATCGCCGTCTCGGGGTCGACACGGCGGCCCTGCTCGGTGACGAGGGTGCCGTCGACGGACACGCGTCCTGCGGCGATCAGCTCCTCGCACGCGCGCCGGGAGCCGACGCCGGCCGCAGCCAGCACCTTCTGGAGTCTGATGCCTTCTTCAGTCATGTCTTGGCCTCAACTGGAGGATGAGTCCAACCCGATGTCGTCCAACTCGGGAAGGAGTGGAGCAAGGGACGGCAACTCGTCGAGTGACTGCAGTCCCAGGCGCTCGAGAAAGTAGTTGGTGGTGCGATAGCGCGTGGCTCCGGTGTCCTCGTCGGCGCCTGCCTCCGTCACCAGGCCACGTGCGACCAAGGTCCGCACGACGCCGTCGACGTTGACGCCACGCACGGCGCTCACCCGTTGCCGGGTGACCGGCTGGCGGTACGCGATCACCGCGAGGGTCTCGAGCGCGGCCTGCGTCAGACGAGCCTGCTGCCCGTCCAGCACGAAGCGCTCGACGAAGGGAGCGCAGTCCGCCCGGGTGTACAGACGCCAGCCACCGGCCACGTTGCGCAGCTCGAAGCCGCGGTCCCTGGCCGCGTAGTCCTCGGCGAGCTGCTGCAGAACGCTCTCGACCTCGCCCGTGGGCCTTTCCACGACCTGGGCGAGCACCACTGCTGGGACCGGCTCGTCGGTGACGAGGAGCACCGCCTCCAGCACCGCCGGAAGCGGCGGGATGTCCGCGTCAGCAGCCTCCTCAGCAGCCTCCTCGTAGGACGCCTCCCGCTCAGCTTCGTCGGAGGGCGCCTCCGCCGGCCGCTCGGGCGCGCCGTCGGAGGACACCGCCTCGCCGGGCGACTCCCCGCAGCTCTGCTCCCCCGCACCCGGCGCCGCCTCGTCGCGGTCCTCCGGGAGGTCGGTGTCGTCGTACCCGCTCACGGGGCTCCTCCCTCGTCGTCGGCCACGTCGTCAGGCGTGACAGGCTCGTCCCACTCGGCACCGAGCGCCGGTACGACGTCCGCGTGCTCGCTGTCGTCGTCCTCCGCCACGTAGGAGCCCGTCCAGCGCACGCGCAGCTCCCCCAGGGCCTCGGCCTGCTCGAAGGCGACCAGGCCCTCCCGGTACAGCTCAAGCAGCCCCAGGAACCTCGCCACCACCTCGAGCGTGCCGTTGCAGTCGGCCGTGAGGCTTCGGAAGCTCGCTCCGCCGGTGCGTCGGAGGCGCTCGTGCAGCAGCGCCGTCTGCTCCCGCACGCTGACCGTGCCGCCGTGCACGTGGTCGACGGCGACGAGCTCCTCGGCCCGCGGCGTGAGGGCCCTGGCAGCGAGCGCGGCGAACTCCGCCGGCCCGAGGCCGAGGAGCACCTCGGGCAGCAGCCCGGCGTACCGGGGCTCGAGGGCCACCTGACGTGGGTAGCGCCGGGACTCGCTCGCAGCCAGGCTGCCCAGGTGGGCAGCGGCCTGCTTGTACGCGCGGTACTGGAGCAGCCGGGCGAACAGCAGGTCCCGCGCCTCCAGCAGCGCCAGGTCCTCCTCGTCCTCGACCTCCGCACCGGGCAGCAGCCGCGCTGCCTTGAGGTCGAGGAGCGTGGCTGCCACGACGAGGAACTCCGTGGCCTGTCCGAGGTCCCAGCCGGGGCCCAGAGCGCGGATGTGGGCGATGAAGTCGTCGGTGACCTTCGACAAGGCGACCTCGGTGACGTCCAGCTGGTGCTTGCTGATCAGCCCGAGCAGGAGGTCAAAGGGACCCTCGAAGACGTCGAGGCGCACCTGGAAGCCCTCGGACGGCCCCTCAGCGTGCCCGTCCCCTCCCGCGGAAGACTGGGTCACCCTCAGCCTCCGCAGAGCAGGGTGAGAACGGGGGCGAGCGCGTCGTCGAGCAGAGTGGGCAGCAGCGGCAGGTTCCCGCCAAGAGGGATCAGCAGGAGCGCGAGCAGCACTGCGATGCCGATGTTCTGGTCCACCAGGTGGTAGCGCGCCCGCTGCCAGCCGTGGCTGCGGGGGCCGAGGGCGAACAGCAGGCGTCCGCCGTCGAGAGGCGGCAGCGGGACCAGGCTCAGGGCTCCCAGGTACAGCTGCGAGGCACCCGCGAGCGCGATCGCCGCCTCGTACGTGCCCGCTCCGAGGGGCACGCCGTGCTGGAGGTACCAGGCGGCACCTGATCCCCCGAACACGTCGCCCGGCCCGAAGCCGAAGCGCCAGACGAGCAGGAGCGCGGCTCCCAGCAGCAGGTTCGCCAGCGGGCCGGCCAGCGCGACAGCGACGACCGCACCGCGACGGCGACGGTCGAGCAGCTCCACCGGTCGCGTCCACCCGATGCCGGAGATAGCGGCGGCTACCGCCCCAAAAGGATCGAGGTGGAGTCGAGGGTCAGCCTTCAATCGGCGTTCCAGTCTGGGGCGACGGTCCCCCACCCGATCCGCGACGAACGCCTGTGCCCAGCCGTGCAGCGTGACGCCGACGACGAAGGACACCAGCAGGACGAGGAACGAGAGGGGGTGCGCGAGGGCGTAGAGCACTCAGCGGCCCCGGAGACGGCGCACCAGGATGCTTGCCTCGCCCTTGGCCTCGAAGTCGGCGAGGACGACCGCCAGCGCCTCGCGCACCACGCGGCCGCGGTCCACCGGCAGGCCGTGGTCCCCACGCAGCGCGAGCCGGGCGTGCTCGAGGTCCATCAGCTCGTCCGCGGACACGTAGACCGTGATCTTCTCGTCGTGCCGCTCCCGGCCGCTGGGACGGCGCTCGCTGACCGCGCGCGAGCGGCGGCGAGCAGCCGGGCGCACCGCGTGCGAAGCGATCTCCAGGTCGTCCTCGGCCGACACCGCGTCCGGGGCGGCCTCCTGCGGGGCGGACAGGTCCGCCACCGGCTCCGGGGCGATGCTGAGCGTGGCCGTCGTGGCACGGGGTTCAGGAGCGGGCGCCTGCGGCGCCGCCGGGGCGCTCTGGTCCGGCCGGGGCGCGCTGTCGCCGGTGGACCGGAACAGCTCGTCAGCCCCCGGCAGCGCGATGCGTCGGCTCATCGGGCCAGCACCTCCTTCGCCAGCTCGCGGTAGGCCGTCGCGCCCGTGGAGCTGGACGCGTACGTCGTGATCGGCTCCCCCGCCACGGTCGTCTCGGGGAAGCGCACCGTGCGGTTGATGACGGTGTGGAAGACGCGGTCCCCGAACGCTTCCACGACGCGAGCCAGCACCTCCCTGCCGTGGAGCGTGCGAGCGTCGTACATAGTGGCCAAAATGCCCTCAAGTTCAAGTTGAGGGTTGAGCCTCTCCTTGATCTTCTCAATGGTCTGGATGAGGAGAGCCACACCTCGGAGGGCGAAGAACTCGCACTCGAGCGGAATGATCACCCCATGTGCAGCAGTCAGCGCATTCACGGTCAGCAGGCCCAGGGAGGGCTGGCAGTCCATGAGCACGACGTCGTAGTCGTCCAGCACCGGGGCGAGCACCCGTGCCAGCGTCTGCTCGCGGGCCACCTCGTTGACGAGCTGGACCTCCGCGGCCGAGAGGTCGATGTTGCTGGGCAGCAGGTCCATGCCCGCGACGTTGGTCTTGAGCATGACGTCATCGACGGTGACGTCATGCTCCATCAGGAGGTTGTAGACGGTGCGGTCGAGCTGGAGCGGGTTGACCCCGAGCCCCACCGACAACGCGCCCTGAGGGTCGAGGTCGACCAGCAGCACCCGACGTCCCTGCTCGGCGATCGCTGCCCCGAGGTTGATCGTGGAGGTCGTCTTGCCGACCCCGCCCTTCTGGTTGCACATCGCCAGGATGCGCGCCGGCCCATGGCGGTCCAGGGGTCGCGGGTCACGAAGGACCGGCCGCGGTCGGCCGGTGGGCCCGAGCTCCGCAGGGGCGGTGTCTCCAGCGAGCTTTGTCGACATGCTCACAAGTGCACGTGCCTTTCTGGCGCTGTTGAGACTTCTCGCCGAACCTCCATGGCGACGCGCGGGACTCTAGGGCCTGCCGAGGCCCCACTACAACGGGTCGGCGAGATCTGGGGACGACGCACCCGCGACATGGGGACAGCCAGGCACCGACCTGTGGACAAGCTGTCGACAACGCTGTCGGCTCGGCCGCCGGGCGTCAGGCCCTGGCGCGCGGATGCGCGCCCGCGTAGACCTCGCGCAGCTGGTCCACCGTGACCAGCGTGTAGATCTGCGTCGTGGTGACGGAAGCGTGACCGAGCAGCTCCTGCACGACCCTGATGTCTGCTCCGCCGTCCAGCAGGTGGGTGGCGAACGAGTGTCGCAACGTGTGCGGCGACAGCTCCACTGTGACCCCGGCACGAGCGGCCACCGCGCGCAGGACCGCCCAGGCGCTCTGCCGGGACAGGGGCCCTCCGCGCGCGTTGAGGAACAGCGCGGGCGTCCCCCGGCCCGCAGCCGCGAGCAGTGGCCGGCCGCGCACCAGGTAGGCCTCGACCGCACGCTGCGCGTACGAGCCCACCGGCACCACCCGCTGCTTGCCGCCCTTGCCGTCGAGGCGCACCAGCCCCTCCGCGCGGTTCAGGTCGTCCACGGCGAGCCCGACCACCTCGGAGATCCGAGCCCCCGTCCCGTACAGCAGCTCGAGGAGCGCTCGGTCCCGCAGGGCGAGCGGGGTGTCCGCGGCCCCGGCCGCGTCGAGCAGCCGGGCGACCTCGTCCACGCTGATCGCCTTCGGCAGGCGACGGGCCGGCGCCGGCGGACGCACCTGGGCTGCCGGGTCGAGCGTGGTGAGCCCCTCCCGCAGCGCGAACCGGTGCAGCCCCCGTACGGCGACGACCGCCCGCCCGGCCGAGGTCGCGGACAGCGGAGGGTGCTCGTCGGACCCGGCGCGCAAGGAGGCGAGGAAGGCGGACACGTGCTGCTCCCCCACCTCCGCCAGGTCGACGACCCCCTCCCGCACCAAGAAGTCGACATAGCGACGAAGGTCGCGCCGATACGACGTCAGCGTGTTGGCCGCCAGGCCACGCTCCACCGACAGGTGGTCGAGGTAGGCCTGGACGGCCCGAGCGGGGGTGCTCAGCCGAGCACCTCCGACAGCGCGACCGTCGGCAGTCCGTGCGCCTCCCCGACCGGGGCGTAGGTCAGCTGGCCGCCGACGGTGTTGACGCCCAACGCCAGCGACGGGTCGGCCGCGACCGCGTCGCGGATCCCGCGGCCGGCGATCTCGACGACGTACGGGAGCGTCACGTTGGTGAGGGCGTACGTCGAGGTGTGGGGTACCGCGCCGGGCATGTTCGCGACGCAGTAGAACAGCGAGTTCGCGACCGGGAAGGTCGGGTCCGAGTGCGTCGTCGGGTGTGTGGACTCAAAGCAACCACCCTGGTCGACCGAGATGTCGACCAGCACCGAGCCCGGCTTCATCCGCGCCACCAGGTCGTCGGACACCAGGGTCGGGGCCTTCGCGCCGGGCACCAGCACGGCCCCGATGACCAGATCGGCGTCGAGCACGGCCCGCTCGATCTCGTAGGCGTTGGAGGTGACGGTCTGCATGTGGCCCTGGTAGATCCGGTCCACCTCGCGAAGCCGCGCGACGTTCTTGTCGAGCAGCAGCACCTCTGCCTGCATCCCCAGCGCGATCGCCGCGGCGTTCAGACCCGACACCCCGGCGCCGAGGACGACCACCTTCGCGGCGTAGACGCCCGACACGCCCCCCATGAGCACACCGCGGCCGCCGGACCCCCGCTCGAGGCAGTGGGCACCGACCTGCGGCGCCATGCGCCCGGCGACCTCAGACATGGGAGCCAGCAGCGGCAACGAGCGGTCCGGGAGCTGGACCGTCTCGTAGGCCACGCCGGTGATGCCCGAGGCCAGCAGCGCGTCCGTGCAGGCCCGCGACGCCGCGAGGTGCAGGTAGGTGAAGAGCACCTGGTCGGAGCGCATCCGGTGGTACTCCTCCGCCACCGGCTCCTTGACCTTCAGCACCAGGTCGCCGACCGCCCACACGTCATCGGCGGAGCCGATGATCGTGGCGCCCGCTGCGACGTACTCGTCATCGGTGATCGAGGAGCCGGCACCGGCGTCCTTCTCCACGAAGACCTCATGGCCGTGCGCAGCCAGCTCGTGGACACCCGCGGGCGTGATCGCCACCCGGTACTCGTTGTTCTTGACCTCGCGGGGGATGCCGACCTTCACGTCGCTGCTCCTGTCATCAGGCCGCACCCGGTCGGGGCCCGGCGCTCGTGTGCGCCGGAGGGTGACCGGTGCGGCGCGAGTCTA
>JBAVRG010000324.1:0-6804 GCA_049694795.1 Mycobacteriales bacterium | reverse complement strand
GCTGCACGGCGACCGGGCGGCCTTCCTGGCCACCGTCGACCCGCAGCGGCCGGCGTTCGCCCGCCGCGAGGCGGCGGTGTTCGACGCGCTGCGGCAGGTGCCGTTCGCGAGCTGGCACTACGAGCTGGACCCTGAGCGGGAGCGGGCCACGACCCCGGCGCTGGACGCCCGTTACGGCACCTGGTGGTCGCCGGACGTGACGCTGCGGTACGCCATCGCCGGCTTCGACCGCACCGCCACCCAGCAGCAGCAGGGCCTCACCTTCGTGTCCCGTGCCGGCCGCTGGTACCTCGCGGCCGATGACGACTTCGCCGACCACCCGACCGCCCACGACCTCTGGGACGGCGGCCCGGTGCTCGTCCGGCGCGGCCGGTCGTGCCTGGTCCTGTCGCACCCGAAGGGCCGGCGGCTCGCGGGCCTGGTGGAGCGCGAGTGCGAGGCGGCGGTGCCGCGGGTCACCGCGGTGTGGGGCCGGGCCTGGTCGCAGCGGGTGGTGCTGCTGGTGCCCGACAGCACCAAGGAGCTGGCCGACGTGGTGCCGGACGCCGGCGACCTGTCGAACATCGCCGCCGTGGCCACCGCCGAGCTGCTCGAGCCCGGCACCGGCTACCACCCGGTCGGCGACCGGGTGGTCGTCAACCCGGCGACCTTCACGCAGCTCGGACCGCTGGGCCGCCGGGTGGTGCTCACCCACGAGGTCACGCACGTCGCGAGCCGCGCGGCCACCGGCGACCAGCTGCCGACCTGGATGGTCGAGGGCATCGCCGACTACGTCGGCTACCTCGACGTCGACGTGCCGCTGGCGGTTGCCGCGGAGGAGCTGCGGCGCCAGGTGCGCCGCGGCCGGCTGCCGCAGGAGCTGCCGATCGACAGCGACTTCGACGGCGGCCGCAGCGACCTGGCCCAGACCTACGAGGAGAGCTGGCTGGCGGTGTCGCTGCTGGCCCACCGCTACGGCCGGCCCAGGCTGCTCGCGCTCTACCGGCACATCGGGGCCGACCCGTCGAGCGGTGCCGTCGAGCGCGCCTTCGAGGCCGACCTCGGCACCTCCGTCGACGCCTTCACCGCCGCCTGGCTCGCCGACCTGCGGCGCCGGCTCGCATGAGCGCCCGCTGGCCCTGGGTGGCCCTGGTGCTGTGCCTGGTCGCGGTGGTGGTCGCGGTCGTGGTCACCGTGCCGTTCCCGGTGCTGCCGGGGGCGCACCCGCACCCGGACGTGCTGCGCGACTTCACGCCCCAGCAGCTCGCCCGCGAACGCGCCTTCCACCGGGCCGTCCGCCCCCCGGCGTACACCGGGCTGCTGGTCTCGCTGGTCGTCGCCGGCGTGCTGGGCCTGACCGGCCTCGGCGCCCGCCTGGTGGGGGCGCTGCCGGGGCACTGGACCGTGCAGGCGGTGCTCGGGACGGTGGTGGTGCTCGCGATCGGGCAGCTCGCGACGCTGCCCCTCGACATCCGGGCCGAGCAGGTGCTCCGCCGCTACGGGCTGTCGACGCAGAGCTGGGGCGGCTGGGCCGACGACCAGCTCCGGGGGCTCGGCATCCGGGCCGGTACGACGGCACTGGTCGTCGTCGTCGTGCTGGCGCTGGCCCGCCGGCTGCCCAGCACCTGGTGGGCGTGGGGCGCGCTGGCGACCGCGCTGCTGGTGGTGCTCGGCTCGTTCCTCTACCCGCTGCTGGTGGAGCCGGCGTTCAACCGGTTCACGCCGCTGGAGCAGGGCCGGCTGCGCAGCGACCTGCTCGCGATGGCCTCGCGGGACGGCGTGCCCGTGAGGGACGTGCTGGTCGCCGACGCGTCCCGCCGTACGACCGCCCTGAACGCCTACGTCAGCGGGTTCGGCTCGACCCGGCGCATCGTCGTCTACGACACCCTGCTGCGGGAGGCCTCCGACCGGGAGGTGGAGCTGGTCGTCGCCCACGAGCTCGGGCACGCCAAGCGCCAGGACGTGCTGCACGGCACGGTCATCGGCGCGTTCGGGGGAGCGGCGGGCGTGATCGCGCTGTACCTGCTGCTGTCGTGGGACCCGGTGCTGCGGCGGGTGGGTGCGTCGTCCGCGGGCGACCCGCGGATGGTGCCGCTGGTGCTGTTCCTCGGGGCCCTGCTGCCGTTGCTGCTGGCGCCGCTGACGAACCTGGTGTCGCGGCACGTCGAGGCGCGTGCGGATGTGCACTCCCTCGAGCTGACAGGCGATGTCGGCACGTTCGTGACCAGCGAGCAGCGGTTGTCGACCACCAACCTGTCCGACCTGCAGCCGAGCCCGCTGGTCTACGCGTTCTTCTTCACGCACCCGTCCGGGCCGGAGCGGATCGCCCTCGCCCGCGAGTGGCAGCGCCTGCACCGGTGAGGACCCTCGTCGTCACGAACGACTTCCCGCCCCGGCCCGGCGGGATCCAGGCGTTCGTGCACTCGCTCGCGGTCCGCCAGCCCGCCGGCGAGCTGGTCGTCTACGCCAGCTCCTGGAAGGGGGCGGCGGCCTTCGACGCGGCCCAGCCGTTCCCGGTGGTGCGGGCCGACACCTCGGTGCTGCTGCCGACACCTGCCCGCGTGCGGGAGGCCCGCGCGATCGCCCGGGCCGAGGGCTGCGACCGGGTCTGGTTCGGCGCGTCGGCGCCGCTGGGCCTGATGGCCCGCGGGCTGGGGCTGTCGCGGGCGGTGGCCTCGACGCACGGGCACGAGGTGGGATGGGCCGCGTTGCCCGGGTCTCGGCAGGTGCTGCGCCGGATCGGTGCGTCGGTCGACGTGGTGACCTACCTGGGCGACTACACCCGCGCGCGCCTGGAACCGGCCTTCCGGGCGCCGCGGATGGAGCGACTGCCGTCGGGGGTGGACACGGCCGTGTTCCACCCTGGGGCGGGTGGTGCGCAGGTGCGACAGCGGCTGGGGCTGACGTCCCGGCCGGTGGTCGTGTGCGTGTCGCGGCTGGTGCCGCGCAAGGGTCAGGACGTCCTGATCCGGGCACTGCCCCTGGTGCGGCAGCGGGTCCCGGACGCGGCGCTGCTGGTCGTCGGCGGCGGCCCGTCGCTGTCGCGCCTGCGCGCGTTGGCCTCGTCGCTCGGCGTCGAGCGGGACGTGGTGCTCACCGGGTCGGTGCCGTGGGAGGAGCTGCCCGCGCACTACGACGCGGGCGACGTCTTCGCGATGCCGTGCCGCTCGCGCCTCGGCGGCCTCGAGGTGGAGGGCCTGGGCATCGTGTTCCTCGAGGCGTCGGCGACCGGGCTTCCGGTGGTGGCGGGGCGCTCCGGCGGGTCGCCGGACGCGGTGCTCGACGGGGTCACCGGGCACGTGGTGGACGGCACGTCCGTGGCCTCGGTGGCCGACCGGGTGGCCTCTTTCCTGGAGGACCCGGAGGCGGCGCGCCGGATGGGTGAGGCCGGCCGGGACTGGGTCGAGCGCGAGTGGCGCTGGGACGTGCTCGCCGGGCGGTTGCGGGGGCTGCTCGCGGGGGAGACCGTGGGCTGACGCAGGAGGTCGACGTGGAGCTGTGGCGGCGCCTGGACCTGGACCCGTTGCCGGAGTCGGTGACGCGGGCCCGTGCCTTCGTCGTCCGGTGCTGCGAGGACTGGCGGATGGACGCCTCCCGCGACACTGCGGCCCTGCTCGTGAGCGAGCTCGCCACCAACGCCGTCCGGCACGCCGGGACCCCGGTCACGGTGTGGGTGGCGCGGCGGCCGGACCGCCTGGTGCTGTCGGTGCAGGACCAGTCCCCGGCGCTGCCGGAGCCCTACCCGGCGGACCCCTTGGACGAGTCGGGCCGGGGCCTGGCGCTGGTCGAGGCCCTGGCCGACAGCTGGGGCGAGCGGGACGTGGCCACGGGCAAGATCGTGTGGGCGGAGATCGCTCTCACGGAGGCCCTGAGCTCGATCACTCAGCGTGACTTCAGCTAGCGATCAGTGATTCCTCGGGAACCCTGACACGCCGTATTTGCGAGGCTACCCTTACGCCCACGACAGCCCGCCACCGCGGGCCATGGGGGGACACTGAGGTGGAAGTGCATCGTCTCAGGCGTGCGTGCAGGGCGTCCGACGAGGGCGCGTCAGCGGTGGAGTTCGCGCTCGTGTCCCCGCTGCTGATCATCCTGGTCTTCGGGATCATCCAGTTCGGCATCGTCTTCGCCCAGCAGCTGAGCCTGTCCAACGGCGCGCGGCAGGGCTCCCGCGTCGGCGTCGTCAACAAGACGACCTGCGGTGCCATCGTCTCCGAGGTCCAGGAGTCGGCGAGCACCATCGGGATGGACAGCACGGCGGTGTCGGTGCTGGTGCAGCTCAAGGACGGCGCCACGACGACGACCCCGTGCGGGTCCGCGTACACCACCGCGACCACCGGCACGGGCCAGCCCTGCCTCGGCAGCGGCACCACGGCGCGACTGGTCGTGACGGCGAAGTTCACCTCGTCCCTGGTGATCCCGCTGGTCACCTCGATCGGCAACCTCGACCTCAACGGGAAGGGCGTGTACCGGTGCGAGTACACCGACTGAGGAAGTCCGACGAGGGCGCGGTCGCGGTCCTGGTGGCGCTGCTCTCGGTGGTGCTCATCGGCGTGGCCGCCTTCACCGTCGACTTCGGGGCGACCTACCTGACCAAGCGCGACCTGTCGAACGGCACCGACGCCGCCAGCCTGGCAGCTGCCAAGGACCTGGCCACGCACTCGGGGACCTGCCTGGAGATCGGCGCAGACGGCACTGCCACCTCGGCGGCCCGGACGACCGGTGACGGCTACCTGCAGGACAACCTGTCGGGGGCCACGCGCACCGGATTCGACGTGGGCTGCGACGCCACGGGGTCGGTCACGGTCCGGTACGCCGGTGAGGCGCTCACGGACCGCGCGCTCGGAGGGGTCTTCGGTGGCAGCGGCAAGTACGACGTCGCTCGTGAGGCGACCTCGACCGTGGGTGTCGCCTCGGACGTCAACGGCCTGCGCCCCTACATGATCTGCTTCTCCGACCTGCCGACGCTCGAGCTCGGCGGCGTCCAGCGGATCAACTACCCGAGCGCGACCTGCGGGAACCAGGCCGGCAACTGGTACAGCACGGACTGCCCAGGGGACGGCAACAACGGCACGCAGACCCTGGCTGACAACACCCTCAACGGCTGCGACACGGACATCAGCATCATCGACACCACCGCTGCCGCGGGCGTCTCGACCCAGATCATCAGCATCCTCAAGGCCAACTGCCCCAAGCTTCAGGCCGACCCGGGCTGCCTGACGGCGAACACCGGGAACCTCGCCTCCAACAACATCGAGAACGCGTGGATCGCGCTGCTGGGCAAGGACATCCTGCTGCCGGTCTTCTACCCCGGCTCGTTGGTCGGGAACGGCAACAACACCCGCTACCCCGTCTACAACTTCGCCGGGGTGACCGTCTGCGGCTACCACTGGCAGAGCAAGTCAGGGCTGTCCACGGCGACCGCTTGCACCGGTTCGTCGTGGCAGAACGGCAACTACGACGCGTTGCTGCTGAAGCTGACGAAGGTCATCACGAGCGGCTCGACGCACGCGTCGACCTGCAAGCTCGGCGACATCACCTGCGACTTCGGCGCGCGGGTGGTCCACCTCGTCAAGTAGCGGTCCAGCGCAGCCCCTTCGGGGCGAGGGAGAACGCCGCCAGGTACAGCGCACCGATGACGACGAGCAGCGCCCGGTAGCCGGTCAGGAGGGCGCCGTACTCCAGGCAGCCGCCGACCATGGCGCCGAGCACGTTGACGGCGAAGGCGGACGTCGAGTCGGCGGTCTGCGCGAACCGCTTCGAGAAGGCGATGTTCGCGAGGTAGACCGGCGCGAAGGCGAGAGCCACCGCCACCGGCAGGCGCGCGGCGTAGGGGAGCCCCAGCAGCCACGAGTCCGGCACCGCCCAGGCCAGCCCGAGGGTGCTGGCGATGCCTGCGTAGACCACCGGCAGCGGAGGCGTCCTGCCCAGACGAGTCGTCTCGACGGCGAGCAGGACCGCCACCAGGACGCCGGCGAAGACGATGGCGTTGACGACCCAGGTGGTCCCGAACAGCAGCGCGAAGGTCGCGATGTTGCGCGTCTCCAGGAGCAGGAAGGCCGCCCCCATGCAGAACAGGTCCAGGTGTCCGCGCAGCCCGCGCAGCGGGCCGCCGGCGGCGCGGACGCACACCAGGCTGGCGAGCAGGACGAGGGCAAGGGTCACGACGTAGCGCAGGGGCAGGCTGGAGCCTCGGAAGTACAGGAAGGGCTGGTCGTCGGCGGCGGGGGTGACCCGGTCCGCGGCCAGGGTGACACGCCTGTCGCACACCTGGTCCTGTGGCCGGCGTGCGACCGCGATGACCGACTGCTCGTCGTAGCGGCCGGTCTCGTCGATGCACGGGTCGTGGCCGAACGCCGCGGCAACCGTGCCGGCGAGGCGCTGCACCAGCCACTGCTCCCGGTAGAAGTTGTACATCGCGAACCCGCCGTGCTCGGAGACGTGTGCGCGCGCGGCCTGGACCGCCTGGACGGTGAACAGGTAGCTCTCGAGCCGGATGGCGCTCGCCCCCGTCACGAGGGCGAGGCTGTCGGGCAGGGCGAACAGGACGAGGTCGTAGCGCCGGTGGGTGTTCTCCAGGAAAGCCCGGCCGTCGGTGACGTGCGTCGTGACGCGGGGGTCCTGGTAGGGGTGGTCCGGGTTGAGCTCACGGCCGATCTGCAGGATGCGGGGGTCGATCTCCACGGCGTCGACGTGCTGCGCGCCCTTGGCCAGCGCGATGGCGACGTCGTTGCCGCTGCCGGCACCGATGACCAGGACGTCGCGCAGGGGCCGGTGCGGCAACCGGACGTAGGGGAGCCCGTACTGCGGCTCCTCCTCGAGCCG
>JBAVRG010000323.1:0-3602 GCA_049694795.1 Mycobacteriales bacterium | reverse complement strand
CGCCCACGCCGGCACCCACCACCTCGCCCACCGGGCGCGCGAGCGCCACGGCCACGGCTACGTCCACGGCCCGGCCGGCCGGCCCGTTCCCGTACCCGAGCCCGACGCGGGGCTACGCGCCGCTCTCGGTGAGCGCCGCGCTCGACAGCTCGAGCGGGATCCAGGCGGACGACTTCACCCTCAGCATCGACGCCACCGACGGTGACGGGGCGATCCGGCTCAGCCGCATCGCGTGGGGGGACGGCGCCGCCT
Source organism: Mycobacteriales bacterium (assembly GCA_049694795.1). Classification (GTDB taxonomy): domain Bacteria; phylum Actinomycetota; class Actinomycetes; order Mycobacteriales; family SCTD01; genus RYN-111. The sequence continues at coordinate 3,350 of JBAVRG010000323.1, read as the reverse complement.
ACCAGCCGGCCCACCCCGTGGTGACCTGCCCGCTCGCGCCCTCTCCGAGGGCGGACCCCGGCCCCTACCAGCCCCAGCCCGGGTCGCTCTCGGTCGCCTACGACCACGCGTGGCGGCACGCGGGCACGTTCCCGGTGACCGTCGAGGTCACCTCGGGCGGCGGCTGCGGCCCCTACCCGCCGGCGGTCGAGAGCAGGACCGTCCACCTGCAGGTGAGCATCGGGGACGGGCCCGAGACCAGCAACGGCTCGGGCTCCCCGACCGTCCGCCGGGTCGCCTACGGCCACCCGGGCGGCACCAGGCTCTCCCTGGACGCCGACCCCTACGACACCGACGGCTGGGTCACCAAGGTCGTCGTCGACTTCGGTGACGGCACCGCGCAGGTCGTGCACGACCCGGGGCTGTCGGGCTGCGACGACGGCGGTGGCGCGTACTACCCGGGCACCCAGCCGGGGCAGACGTCCGACAGCTGGACGCACCAGTACGCCACGAAGGGCAGCTACACGATCACCTTCGTGATCACCTCGACCGGCTGCGACGGTGCCGACGCCCAGACCTTCAGCACCAAGGTCGCTGCCAGGGTCTGAGCGCTCGCTGCCGTCCACAGCGCCCTCGCCGGGGGTGGCCGGCGACTACCGTGGCGGGGTGCGCAAGGCCAGGGAGCTGCTCGACGTCGCGCTCCAGGCGGTGCCGGGGGCGCAGGCCCGCGAGGGCCAGCACCTCATGGCCGAGGCGGTGGCGCGGGCGCTGCAGACCCGCGAGCACCTGCTGGTGCAGGCCGGCACCGGCACCGGGAAGTCGCTCGGCTACCTCGTGCCCGCCCTGGCCAGCGGCCTGAAGGTCGTCGTCGCGACCGCGACCAAGGCACTGCAGGCCCAGCTTGTCGACAAGGACCTGCCGCGCCTGGTCGAGGCGCTCGAGCCGGCGCTGGGCCGGCGCCCGACGTTCGCGCTGGCCAAGGGGCGCAGCAACTACGTCTGCCTGCAGCAGCTGCACGAGGGACCGGGTGCGCGCGAGCCCGAGCAGGACGAGCTGTGGGACGGGCCGACCTCCATGATCGGTCAGCAGGTCGTGCAGCTGCGGGAGTGGGCTGCCGGCGCGGCGACCGGCGACCGCGACGAGGTGCCGTTCCCCGTGAACGACCGCGCGTGGCGGCAGGTCTCGGTCAGTGCCCGCGAGTGCCTGGGCAGCAAGTGCCCCGACCGGGTCGACTGCTTCGCCGAGAAGGCCCGTGAGGAGGCCAAGGAGGCCGACGTCGTCGTCGCCAACCACGCGCTGCTCGCCCTCGACGCGTTCACCGGCGTCCAGGTGCTCCCGGAGCACCACGCGGTCGTGCTGGACGAGGCGCACGAGTTCGTCAGCTCGGCCACCGACGCCCTCACCCACGAGCTGAGCGCCCCGGCGGTCCGGAGAGCGGCGGCCGCCGCCAAGGAGTACGTCGCCGCGACTGCGCACGAGCGGCTCGAGGACGCCCACGCCGTCCTGGAGGGCGTCCTGCACGGGCTGCAGCCGGGCTGGATCCCCGAGCTGCCGGCACATCTGCTCGACGCGCTCGGTCTCGTCGAGTCGGTCTGCGGCGCCGCCGCCGTCGAGGTCGGCAAGGCGCCGGACGGCACCGACGAGGCGGAGCAGGGCAGGCGAGAGCGCGCCAAGCAGCAGCTCGCCGAGGTCGCCGAGGCGGCCGGTGAGCTGCGCGACCCGGGCACCCGCTCGGCGGTCTACGCCACCGCCGACCGGGTGCTGCGCGTCTCGCCGCTGTCGGTCGGCGGCGCCCTCGCGACCGGCCTGTTCGGGGAGGTGACCGTCGTCGCCACCTCGGCGACGCTCACCCTCGGAGGCTCCTTCCGGCACACCGCACGGGAGCTCGGCCTGACCTGGATGGCAGGTTCGCCGTACGGCGAGAAGGTGGCTGCGCCGAGGGACCCGGAGGCGGTCGACGAGGTGCTCGCGCAGGACGCACCGCCGGCCCGGTGGTCCTACCTCGACGTGGGGAGCCCGTTCGACTACGGCCGGCAGGGCCAGATCTGGGTGGCCCGCGACCTGCCCGACCCGGGCCGGCAGTCGGCGTCGTGGCAGGCCGCCGTCGACGACCTGTGCGCGCAGCTGGTCGAGGCGGCCGGCGGCCGCACCCTCGCGCTGTTCTCCTCCACGGCCGCGGCCGGGCGCGCGGCAGCGGCGGTGCGGGACAGGACCGACCTGCCGGTCCTGCTGCAGGGGGAGGACACGCCCGGCGCGCTCACGCACCGGTTCGCCGCCGACGCGCGGACCTGCCTGTTCGGCACGCGGTCGTTCTGGCAGGGCGTCGACGTGCCCGGCTCGGCGTGCCAGCTGGTCATCCTCGACCGCATCCCGTTCCCGCACGTCGACGACCCGCTCATGAAGGCCCGGTTGGCCGAGGCGGGGGAGCGCGGGTTCATGGACGTCACGCTGCCGCCCGCCGCGGTGCTGCTCGCCCAGGGCGCGGGCCGGCTGATCCGGTCGACGACCGACCGCGGTGTCGTGGTGGTGCTCGACCCGCGCCTCGCCACGGCCCGCTACGGCGAGGTGCTGATGCGGACGCTGCCGGGCTTCTACCCGGCCCGTTCGCTGGCTGCGGTGCTGCAGTCGCTGAAGGCCATCGACGCCTCCGCCGAGCCGGTCCGCCCGGTCGGGCCGCCGCCGTCGGAGCGCCGTCGCAGGGCGCGGTCGTGACCTGCCCCTGCGGTCTCGGGCAGCCCTACGACCTGTGCTGCGGCCGCTTCCACCGCGGCCAGGCCGACCCGCCGACCGCCGAGCTGCTCATGCGCTCGCGCTACAGCGCCTTCGCCGTCGGGGACGTCGGCTACCTGCTGCGCACCTGGCACCCCAGCACGCGCCCCCGGGGGCTCGAGCTCGACGAGGGCCAGGTCTGGGAACGGCTGGTGGTCCTCGGGACGTCGGGCGGCGGCCTGCTCGACAGCGAGGGGACCGTGGAGTTCCGGGCGCTGTACTCCCATCGGGGCCGGACGGAGGCGCTGCACGAGCGCAGCCGCTTCGTCCGCGAGGACGGCCGCTGGTCCTACGTCACCGCGCTGCCGCGCTAGCCCGACATCACCCCGCCCAGGGGGCGCTTGCCAGTCCCTCGTCCAGCGGGCCGCCGGGGCGGCAGTCGCGGCTGAAGTAGTCCTCGGGCATCCGGGGGTAGACGAGCAGCCAGTACACCCGGGCCAGCCGACGGGCCTGCTCGACGCTCGCCCCGAGCTCGTGGGCAGTGATCTCGTCGCGCTGCACCGCCTCGCACTCGGCGAGGGCTTCGTTGGTCTGGCCGCGCATGTGCATCGACTCGTGCGTCAGCACGTGCACCGCGACGGCCTCGTCCATCGTCGGGTGCT
>JBAVRG010000322.1:0-2083 GCA_049694795.1 Mycobacteriales bacterium | reverse complement strand
TCGTACGGCGTGCAGCAGCTGCCTGCCGATCACTTCGAGGTGGTCGTCATCGACGAGTTCCACCACGCCGAGGCCGCGACGTACCGGCGGCTGCTCGACCAGCTGCAGCCGCAGGAGCTGCTCGGCCTGACGGCCACGCCTGAGCGCTCGGACGGCCTCGACGTGCGCGGCTTCTTCGACGGCCGGACCGCGGCCGAGCTGCGGCTGTGGGACGCCCTCGAGAACGACCTGCTCTGCCCCTTCCACTACTTCGGGGTCAGCGACGCCACCGACCTGTCGCAGCTCGAGTGGCGCCGCGGCGACTACGACGTGCGGCAGCTCGAGACCCTCTTCACCGCTGACGACGCCCGCGTGCGGATCGTCCTGCGCGAGCTGCGCGACAAGGTGCCACACGTCGAGCGCATGCGCGCTCTCGGCTTCTGCGTCTCGGTCAAGCACGCCCAGTTCATGGCCGCCCGGTTCAACCAGGCGGGCATCGCAGCCCGTGCCGTGTCGGGTGAGTCCTCCCGCGAGGATCGGGCAGCCGCGTTGCAGGCCCTGCGCGACGGCTCGGTCAACGTGCTCTTCGCCGTCGACATCTTCAACGAGGGCCTCGACATCCCCGACGTCGACACCCTGCTGCTGCTGCGTCCCACGCAGAGCGCGACGGTGTTCCTCCAGCAGCTCGGCCGCGGACTGCGGCGCACCCGTGACAAGCCCGTACTCACGGTGCTCGACTTCATCGGGCAGCAGCAGCGGCAGTTCCGCTTCGACCTGAAGTACCGCGCCTTGACGGGCACGAGCCGCCGCGCCCTGGAACGCCAGCTCGAGCAGGGCTTCGCCTTCTTGCCTTCAGGATGCGAGCTCGTGCTCGACGCCGTCGCACGCGAGGTCGTCCTCGCCAACGTGCGCCGCCAGCTCAACCTGGGCCGGCGCGAGCTGGTCGCCGAGATCCGCAGCCACGGCGACCTCGACCTTGCCGGCTGGCTGCGCGAGAGCGGCCGCGAGCTGACCGACGTCCTGCGCCGGGGGTCGTGGACCGAGCTGCGACGGGAGGCGGGACTTCCGACGGCAGCGCCCGGCCCGGACGAGTCGGCGCTGCTCCGCCGTACCTCCGCTTTTGCGCACGTCGACGACCGCGAGCGGGTAGCGGCCTACACCCGGCTGCTCACCACCGACGTCCAGTACGACGCACTGAGCGCCCGGGAGCAGCGCTTCGCGCGGATGCTGTTCTTCTCCTTCTGGCGCAACGGCGGCGGCCACACGAGCTACCAGCAGGGGCTGGAGGCGCTGCGGGCACACCCCGCGGTCTGCCAGGAGGTCGTCGAGCTGGTGGCGCTCGGGCTCGAGCGCGCCGAGCACGTGACGCGTCCGCTCGAGGCCGGACTCCAGGACGTCACACTGCGCACGGACGCGCACTACTCCCTCGAGGAAGTGCTGGCCGCGCTGGACTACACCTCCTTCGAGCGCATGCCCTCCTCGTTCCGCGAGGGCGTGCTGTGGGCTGAGGAGCACCAGACGGATGTTTTCTTCGTGACGCTCCGGAAGTCGGAGCAGGACTACTCCCCCACGACGATGTACCGGGACTACGCGATCTCACCCGAGCTGTTCCACTGGGAGTCGCAGAACCGCACGTCGACGACATCGTCGGTCGGCCTGCGCTACCTCGAGCAGCGTGAGAGGGGTACGCACGTGCTGCTTCTCGTACGTGAGACCAAGGCGAACGCCTGGGGTGGCACCCAGGCGTACACGTGCCTGGGGCCGGCTGCATACGTCTCGCACACCGGCAGCAAGCCGATCGCCATCACGTACCGGCTACGCCACCCGCTGTCTGCCGACGTCTTCCGCCGCGCCTCGCTGACAGGGTGACGCAACTCTGGTCCGATGCCGCCCTACCGTGGAGCTGTGGCTGACGCCGAGGATGTGCGCGAGATCGCCCTGTCGCTGGACGACGTGGTCGAGATCGAGAGCGACGGTTTCGACTTCCGCGTCGGCAACATGGGCTTCGTCTGGTCCTACCCCGAGCGCCACCCCGGCCGCTCGCGCGTCATCCGCACCGACATCGCCGTCCTGTACGTCGGCGACGAAGCCGAGAAGCAGGCGC
>JBAVRG010000321.1:0-10617 GCA_049694795.1 Mycobacteriales bacterium | reverse complement strand
CCGCACGAGGTCCCGGCCGGCGCCGGGCCGCTGCCGAGCGCGGCCCGCACCACGGCAGAGACCTGGCCGTACCAGCCGTCGTAGAAGCCGGTCTGCACCGCCCGGCCGTCGAGCACCAGGTCGAGGGGTCCCTGCAGCAGCGTGACGACGTCGGCGCCGAGCTGCGGGTCGTAGACGTCGTGCACCACGTGCCGCCACCACGCGTCGAAGACCAGTACGGCGTCGCTGTCGTCGTCGTAGCCCTTCCCCGTCGTGTCGCGGCGGTGCGCCCCCTTCGCGACCCAGGTGCGCAGCGCGGCGACCAGCCGCTGCTGGGTCGGGTCGCTGACCGGTCCGAGGGCCCGCAGCAGGTCGGGCAGCACCTGCACGCCGCGCAGGTCCTGCGTGGAGGCGTTGCCGCTGATCCCGACGACGTCGGACAGGGTGAGCCTGCGGCCGGCCCGGATCGCCGCCACCGTCGGGTCGCGCAGCAGCTCGTCGCGGTGCACCCGGCCGTACGACCAGATGCCGGGCGCCGCGTGCCACTCGCGGGCACCCTTGTTGTTCCAGCTCGACAGGTAGCCCTGGGCCGGGTCGACGGCGGTCGGGTTGAAGGAGTCGCCGTGCCGGGCGAACGACGAGGTCGCCGGGTCGAAGCCCTTCCAGTCCCACTGCCCGGTGCCGAGGATCGGCAGCTCGAGGTCGGTGCCGGGGGCGTGCTGGGGGAACCAGCCGCTCTGCAGCCAGGCGATGTGCCGCGCGTCCACGTAGAACCAGTTCTCGTTGCCGGTGTAGTGGTGCATCGTCGCGACGAACTTCTGTGGCGTCGTGACGCTGCCCTCGGCCAGGCGCAGGAAGGCCACCAGAGACCGCAGGCCGTGCTTGGTGACGGCGGTCGAGCGCACCAGCGCGTAGGGCCTGCCGCCGACGGTCGCGAAGTCGTGCACGGGGCCGTGCACCGAGCGCATGGTCCGCAGCGTCACCCGCTCCGGTGTGCTGGTGGGGTCGGTGGGGGACAGCGGGGTCTGCAGGACCTGGTCGCGGTGCGTGAAGGCGATGCACCGGCCCTTGTAGAGGTAGTGGTCGCTGTCCTTCGTCGGCGTCCCCCCGGCCGGGTCGCACAGCTGCTCGGCGAACGTGTCGGCGTTGTCGCCGTTCGCGGTCGTCCCGCTCCAGGCGAAGCTGCCGGTGTGCCCGATCAGCGGGAAGGGGCTGGCGCCCGGGAAGCTCATGCCGCTGCTGTGCACCCCCGGGGCGTGCAGCTCGTACTCGACGAGGATCTCGGGCGAGTAGTAGCCGACCTGCGGGCCCATCGCCGCGAGCGCGTGGCCGGAGGCGCTGTGCGCGGCACCGACGAGCAGCGCGTTGGAGGCGTGGTGGTCGAGCGGCAGCCCCTTGCGGGCCAGCTCGACGGCCCACGCCGGGAAGGCGCCCGGGACGCCCACGCCAGGCGTTGTCGACGCCACCGCGTCGCGGGCCGTGATCGAGCCGGCGTCGAGGTGCACGGCGCTCGACGGGCCGGCCGCCGGGCGGTCGCTGGGGAAGGGCCGGTCGGCGGTGACGGGCGCCTCGGGGTCCTCCAGGCGGCGCAGGTCGCCGTACACGCGGGCGGCCTTTGCGGTGCCGAGGCGCTCCTGCAACCTGGCGAGCACGTCGGCCTGGAGGTGCTCGCCGTCGCCGAACACCGTGAACTGCGCGATCAGCAGGTAGGCGAGCGCACCGGTGTCGGCGAGGGTCCAGTCGCGGGGGAGGGCGCCGAGCGCGGCGTACTCCGCCGGCAGCTTCGTCGGGTCGGTGCGGGTCGCCGCGATCCACGCGTTGATGCCCGCGACGTAGTCCTGCAGGTCCTTCAGGCCGCGAGCCCCGGCGGCGCCCTCGTCCTGCGGCAGTCGCAGGATCTCGTCCGTCAGCTCCTGCGGCGACAGGTCGAACTGCCCGAGCGCCGCCGCGTCAGCCGGTACGGCGGACGGGCCCAGCAGCTCCGCGGTGCTGCCCTCTGCGGTGCGGCGCAGCACGTCCATGAGGAACAGCCGGTCCTGGGCGGTGGCGTAGCCGACCGCGAACATCGCTGCCGACCGGGTCTGGCCGTAGATGTGCGGGACCGCGTGCACCGGGTCGCGGACGATCGTCGCCCCCGCGATCGGCGACTCGGTCGGACCGGTGACCTGGGCGAAGCTCGAGTCCTTGTAGTACGGCGCGAGGTCGCCGGTGGGCTGCCGCTTGATGACCCGGTCGTACATCGCAGCCTGGCTCGTGAACGACGGCGGCACCGTCCCGTCGGCCTGGTTGCGCGCCAGGTCGAGCGCGCTGGTGCTCTGCCCCTGGCCGTAGGCGAGAACCGAGTGGAAGCCCTTCGACCCGGCCTCGAAGGCGGGCTGCGCTGCGGACGCCCCGGGCGCCGCGGCGGTCAGGAGCAGTGCGAGGGCGCCGGCGATCGCCGGGAGTCGAGGGCTCACGGCGAAGGGTGTTCTGCAACGCCCGGGCAATCCCTGCCGATCGGGAACATCCGGGCGGCCGGCGGTGTCCGAGAGGGGGACGTCCCACCACCTGGCCTTGGAGGACCACATGCCCACGCGCACCGCACGCACCGCCTGGAACGGCGGACTGCAGACCGGCTCCGGCCAGGTCGAGCTCAGCAGCAGCAAGGTCGGCACGTACGACGTGTCGTTCCCCAAGCGCGCCGCCGAGGAGGCGGACGGGACGACCAGCCCCGAGGAGCTCATCGCCGCAGCGCACTCCTCCTGCTTCGCGATGCAGCTGTCGTCGCGGGTCGCCGCAGCGGGCGGCACCCCGGAGTCCCTGGAGGTCACTGCCGACGTCTCGCTCGGACCGGACCCGGCCGGCGGGTTCCGGCTCACCGGCATCGCCCTCACGGTGGTCGGGGAGGTGTCGGGGCTCGACGAGGCGGGCTTCGTGAAGGCGGCCGAGGAGGCCAAGGCGGGCTGCCCGGTGTCCAAGGCCCTGACCGGCGTGCCCATCACCCTCGCCGCCTCGCTGGCCTGAGCGGGCGGGACCGGGACGGCTGCGTTGCCGCGCGGCACTAGGCTCGGCAGACCCGACCTGATGGAGGCGCACCCGTGTCCGAGAACCCGCCCGTAGCCGTCCGCGTCGACGCGTCGACCGCGGGCACGACGGCGGGTCAGGTGCTCTCGGACGCCGGCGGCAAGGACAGCGCGGTGGCACGCGTCGACGGCGTGCTGCGGGACCTGGCCTACGTCGTGTCCGAGGGCGAGCTGGTCGAGCAGGTGCCCTACGGCTCCGAGGACGGCCGTGCGGTGCTGCGGCACTCGGCGGCCCACGTGCTGGCGCAGGCCGTCCAGGAGCTGTTCCCCGGCACCCTGCTCGGCATCGGGCCGCCGATCAAGGACGGCTTCTACTACGACTTCGCGCCGCACCGGCCGTTCACGCCGGAGGACCTCGAGGTCATCGAGAAGAAGATGAGCGACATCGTCCGGCAGCGGCAGCGCTTCAGCCGGCGGGTCGTCACAGACGAGCAGGCGCGGGCCGAGCTGTCGGCCGAGACCTTCAAGCTCGAGCTCATCGGACTCAAGGGCGGCGGCGGCGCGGAGGAGTCGGTCGAGGTCGGCGGCGCCGAGCTGACCATCTACGACAACGTCGTCGGCGAGCACACCGTCTGGAAGGACCTGTGCCGCGGCCCGCACCTGCCCACCACCCGCGACATCCCCGCCTTCAAGCTGATGCGGTCGGCTGCGGCGTACTGGCGCGGGAGCGAGAAGAACCCCCAGCTGCAGCGCATCTACGGCACCGCCTGGGAGACCAAGGACGCGCTGAAGGAGCACCTGCGGCTGCTCGAGGAGGCCGAGCGGCGCGACCACCGCAAGCTCGGCGCCGAGCTCGACCTGTTCAGCTTCCCCGACGAGATCGGCTCAGGTCTGGCCGTCTTCCACCCCAAGGGTGGCGCCATCCGCATGGAGATGGAGGAGTACTCCCGCCGGCGGCACGTCGAGGAGGGCTACGAGTTCGTCAACAGCCCCCACATCACCAAGGGGAAGCTGTTCGAGCTCAGCGGTCACCTCGACTGGTACGCCGAGGGCATGTACCCGCCGATGGACCTCGACGAGGGCACGCACTACTACCTGAAGCCGATGAACTGCCCGATGCACAACCTGATCTTCGGGGCGCGCGGGCGGTCCTACCGGGAGCTGCCCCTTCGGCTGTTCGAGTTCGGCACCGTCTACCGCTACGAGAAGAGCGGTGTCGTGCACGGCCTCACCCGGGCCCGCGGCTTCACCCAGGACGACGCGCACATCTACTGCACCCGCGAGCAGATGCGCGACGAGCTCGCCAGCCTGCTGCAGTTCGTCCTCGACCTGCTCCGCGACTACGGCCTCACCGACTTCTACCTCGAGCTGTCCACCAAGGACCCGGAGAAGTACGTCGGGGACGACGCCACGTGGGAGGAGGCCACCCGCGTGCTCGAGGAGGTGGGGACCGCCTCCGGGCTCGAGCTCGTCCCCGACCCCGGTGGCGCCGCCTTCTACGGCCCGAAGATCTCCGTGCAGGCGCGTGACGCGATCGGCCGCACCTGGCAGATGTCGACGATCCAGCTCGACTTCAACCTGCCGGAGCTGTTCCAGCTCGAGTACCAGGCAGCGGACGGCACCCGGCAGCGCCCGGTGATGATCCACCGCGCGCTCTTCGGCTCGATCGAGCGGTTCTTCGCCGTGCTGCTCGAGCACTACGCCGGTGCTTTCCCGGCCTGGCTGGCCCCGGTGCAGGTCGTCGGCATCCCGGTGCACTCCGACTTCGACGGCTACCTCCTCGAGGTGGCCGCGCGGCTGAGGGCCGAGGGCATCCGGGTCGAGGTCGACACCTCCGACGACCGGATGCAGAAGAAGATCCGCAACGCCCAGAAGTCCAAGGTGCCGTTCATGCTCATCGCCGGCGCCGACGACATCGCGGCCGGAGCGGTCTCCTTCCGGTTCCGCGACGGCACCCAGGACAACGGCATCCCGGTCGCCGAGGCCGTCGCGCGCATCGTGCGGGCAGTCCGTGACCGCGCCTGAGGAGCAGCGCGGCGCCGGCATCCGCGACGCCTTCGAACGGCTCTGGACCCCGCACCGCATGGCCTACATCCAGGGCGAGGGCAAAGGGCCCGACTGCCCGTTCTGCACGATCCCGGGGCTGCCGGACGCCGACGGCCTGGTGGTTGCGCGCGGCGAGCTGTGCTTCGCGGTCCTCAACCTCTACCCCTACAACTCCGGTCACCTCATGCTCGTGCCCTACCGGCACGTGTCCGGGTACGACGACCTGACGCCGGAGGAGACCGTCGAGCTGGCCGAGATGACGCAGCACGCGCTGCGGGCGATGCGGCACGCGTCCGGTGCCCAGGGCTTCAACGTCGGCATGAACCTCGGGGGCGTGGCCGGCGCGGGCATCGCCGCCCACCTGCACCAGCACGTGGTCCCGCGCTGGGGCGGCGACACCAACTTCATGCCGGTCGTGGGGCACACCAAGGTGCTGCCACAGCTGCTCCCGGAGACCCGCGACCTGCTCGCCAAGGCCTGGTCCGAGGTCTGACCTGACGGGTCGCGCGGGGTCAGGCCTTCGGGACCAGGTGCGCGGGCATCGGCTCGTGGCGCAGGTAGGTCCGGGTGAACGACCCCGTGCCGTGGGAGAGCGAGCGCAGCTCGGCGGCGTAGCGGAGCAGCTCCAGGTCGGGCACCTCGGCGGACACCACGGAGGTGTCGTCGTCGGCGAGGTCGTTGCCGGTGACCCGTGCGCGCCGGCCGGACAGGTCGCTCATGACCGTCCCGACGTAGGAGGACGGCAGGCGCACCTCGACGGCCGACACCGGCTCGAGCACCTGGACCCCCACGGCCTGGCAGGCCTCGCGGACGGCGAGGGAGCCGGCGGCCTGGAACGCCGCGTCCGAGGAGTCGACGCTGTGCGCCTTCCCGTCGGTGAGCACCGCCTTGATGTCCACGAGCGGGCGGCCCTCGACACCGCGCTCCATCTGGGCCCGGACGCCCTTCTCCACCGAGGGGATGTAGTTGCCCGGCACCGCGCCGCCGACGACGGTCTGCTCGAACACCAGGCCCGACCCGGCAGCCAGGGGCTCGAAGGTCATGTGCACGACGGCGTACTGGCCGTGGCCGCCTGACTGCTTGACGTGTCTGCCGGTCACCTCGGCCCGCCCGGAGAGCGTCTCGCGGAGCGCCACCCGCACCTCCGGCAGGGTGACGGCGACGCCGTACCGGGTCTTGAGCCGGTCGACGAGCACCTCGGCATGGGCCTCGCCGACGCACCAGAGCAGCAGCTGCCCGGTCTCGGCCTGCCGCTCGAGGCGGACCGTCGGGTCCTCGGCCACGAGGCGCTGCAGCGCGGTGACGAGCTTGTCCTCGTCGGCCCGCGAGGCGGCCTCGACGGCGACCGCGTGCTGTGGCTCCGGCAGCTCCCACGGCGCGACCAGCAGCGGGTCGTCCTTCGACGACACCGTGTCGCCGGTCTCGGCGCTCGCCAGCTTGGCCACCGAGCAGATGTCGCCGGCGGGGCACTCGGCGACCGGGCGCATGGTCGCGCCGAGGGGGGTCGAGAGAGCGCCGACGCGCTCGTCGGCGTCGTGGTCGGGGTGCCCGCGCTCGACCAGCCCGTGACCGGAGACGTGCACGACCGCGTCGGGGCGCAGGGTGCCGGAGAAGACCCGCACCAGCGAGACGCGTCCGAGATAGGGGTCGGAGGTGGTCTTGACGACCTCGGCGACCAGGGGGCCGTCCGGGTCGCAGGTGATCGGGGCGGCGGGGGAGCCGTCAGGGCGGGTCACCACGGGGCAGGGGTGCTCGAGCGGGGTCGGCAGCGCCTGGGTGAGCACCTCCAGCAGCTCGTCGGTGCCGAGCATCGACAGCGGGGCGGCGGGCAGCACCGGGTAGAAGTGGCCGCGGGCGACCGCCAGCTCGAGGTCGTGCACGACCACCTTCGGGTCGATCTGCTCGCCGGCGAGGTAGCGGTCGAGCAGGGTCTCGTCCTCGCTCTCGGCGATGACGGCCTCGAGGAGCTCGCCGCGGGCGCTCTCGACGAGCGGCAGGTGCTCCGGGTCGGGGTCGCGCTCGACGCGGTCGCCGGAGGACCAGTCGTAGACGCGCTGCGAGATGAGGCCGATGAGGCCCGCGACCTCCTCGCCCTCGCCGTGCAGCGGCAGGTACAGCGGGTGCACGCCGTCGCCCAGCAGCCGCTGGCACAGCGCGACCGACTCGTCGAAGTCGGCGCGTGGGCGGTCGAGCTGGGTGACCACGACGGCGCGCGGCATGCCGACGGCGGCGCACTCGTGCCACAGCTGCACGGTGAGCGCGTCGACGCCGTCGACGGCCGACACGACGAACAACGCCGCGTCCGCGGCTCGCAGCCCGGCGCGCAGCTCTCCCACGAAATCGGCCGAGCCGGGGGTGTCGAGCAGGTTGACCTTGATGCCGGCGTGCTCGAGCGGGGCGAGCGAGAGCGCGACCGAGCGCTGCAGACGGACCTCCACCTCCTCGCTGTCGCTCACCGTGGTGCCCTCGGTGACGCTGCCGGCCCGCGGGACCGCGCCGGTGCGGACGAGCAGCGCCTCGACCAGCGTGGTCTTGCCGGCGCCGGAGTGCCCGACGACGGCGACGTTGCGGACCAGCCCCGCGGCCCTCGGCTCGGGGGCCGGGCCCGTCTGCTTGCCTGCCTTCGACATGGCGACCTCCTCGGGCGAACGTCCCCGCAGCCTCCCGCCCGTCGGAGCCGAGGACAAGGCTGCATCGCCGCTATCGTTCGGCGCGTGATCGGCAGCCAGCTCCGCCCCGTCGTCGGACGGGTGGCGGACCCGCTCGTCAACCGCCTCCTCGCGTGGGGCGTCACGCCCGACGCCGTGACCGCGACCGGCACGGTCGGGGTGGTGGCTGCGGCGCTCGGCTTCTTCCCGCGTGGGACGTTCCTCGTGGGCACCCTGGTCATCACGTTCTTCGTGCTCACCGACACGATCGACGGCGCGCTGGCCCGCAAGCGCGGCATCTCCAGCCCGTTCGGCGGCTGGCTCGACTCCACCTGCGACCGCGTGGCCGACGGCGCCATCTTCGGCAGCCTGGCCCTCTGGTACGCCGGCAAGGGCCACGACGACGTGCTGCTGGCGGTGACGCTGTTCGTCCTCGTCTCCAGCCTCGTGGTGTCCTACGAGAAGGCCCGGGCCGAGGGGCTGGGGCTCACGTGCGACGTCGGCATCGCCGAGCGGCCGGAGCGCCTGATCCTGGTGCTGGTCGCCACGGGCCTGGTCGGGCTCGGGGTGCCGGACTGGCTGCTCGCGGTCGCGGTGTGGGTGCTCGCCGGGCTCTCGGCGGTGACCGTCGTCCAGCGCCTGCTGGAGGTACGGCGGCAGGCGGGGCTGCCGCGCGCGTGAACCCTCTCGAGGCAATAGCGGGGGCGCTGGCCTCCGGGTCCTACACGGCCGGCTGGGCCGTCGTGAAGGGCCTGCCCGAACCGGTGGCCCGCCGGTTGTTCGACGCCGGTGCCGACCTCGCGGTCCTCCGAGGGGGAGCGGGGATCGACCGGCTCCGGGCCAACCTCGCGCGCGTGGCGCCGGGTGAGGAGCTCATCCGCGAGGCGGTCCGGTCCTACGCCCGCTACTGGTGCGAGGCCTTCCGGCTGCCCGCGCTGCGGCCCGAGCGGATCCTCGAGGGCACCGTCGCGCCCGCCCTGCACCTGCTGACGGACTCGGTCGCGAGCGGCCGCGGCACCGTCATGGCGCTGTCGCACAGCGGCAACTGGGACATGGCAGGCGCGTGGGCCGGGCTGAGCGGGATCCGGTTCACGACGGTCGCCGAGCGCCTCAAGCCGGAGTCGGTCTTCGAGAAGTTCGTGGCGTTCCGCGAGTCGCTCGGCATGGAGGTCCTGCCGCTGACGGGCGGGGAGCGGCCGCCGTACGAAGTGCTCACCGAGCGGCTGCGGGCCGGTGGCTCGGTGTGTCTCCTGGCCGACCGCGACCTGACCCCTCGGGGCATCGACGTCGAGTTCTTCGGCGCCACCGCCCGGATGCCGGCCGGCCCGGCACGGCTGGCGCTGCAGACCGGCGCCAACCTGCTGCCGGTGACCCTGTCCTTCACCCCCGACGGCTGGGAGCTGGCCTTCCACCCGTACGTCGCGCACACCGACCTGCCCACGATGACGCAGGACGTGGCGCGCGCCTTCGAGAAGGGCATCCGCGAGCACCCGGCCGACTGGCACATGCTGCAGCGGCTGTGGCTCGACGACCTCGCCGTCGACGACCCCCGCCGCCAGCGGCAGGGGACCGCATGAGGATCGGCATCGTCTGCCCGTACACCTGGGACGTCCCCGGCGGCGTCCAGGCGCACGTGCGCGACCTGGCGGAGAGCCTGATCGCGCTGGGTCACGTGGTGTCCGTCCTCACCCCCGTCGACGAGCCCGACGAGGCGGACCTCCCGCCGTACGTCGTGTCCGCCGGCCGCGCGGTGCCCGTGCCCTACAACGGCTCGGTGGCCCGGCTGGCGTTCGGCCCGCTCTCGCTGGCCCGCACCCGGCGCTGGCTGCGCAGGGGCCGGTTCGACGTCCTGCACCTGCACGAGCCGACCGTGCCGTCGCTGTCGATGCTCGCCTGCTTCGCGGCGCGGGGCCCGATGGTCGCCACCTTCCACGCGGCCACGGCCCGCAGCCGGGCGCTGCACGTCTTCGGCACCACGCTGCAGCCGGGTCTGGAGAAGATCACCGGACGGATCGCGGTGTCCTCGGCGGCCCGCCGGGTCGTCGTCGAGCACCTGGGCCACGACGCGGTGCTGGTCCCGAACGGCGTCAGGGTCGCCCGCTTCGCGGGCGCACAGCCGCTGCCGGACCTGCCGGAGGGGCCACGGGTCGTGTTCCTCGGCCGCATCGACGAGCCGCGCAAGGGGCTGGCGGTGCTGCTCGAGGCGCTCCCGGCGCTGGTCGAGCAGGTGCCGGACGTGCAGCTGCTGGTGGCCGGACCCGGCGAGCTCGAGGAGCGGGTGCCCGACAACGTGCACCTGCTGGGGCTGGTCAGCGAGGCCGACAAGGCGCGCGTCTTCGCGAGCGGCGACGTCTACTGCGCGCCCAACACGCACGGGGAGAGCTTCGGGATCGTCCTCATCGAGGCGATGGCAGCCGGCACCCCAGTGGTGGCCAGCGACCTGGAGGCCTTCCGCCGGGTCCTCGACGACGGCGACGCAGGGGTGCTCTTCCCGGTCGGCGACAGCCGGGCGCTCGCCGACACGCTCGCCGCGCTGCTGCACGACCCGGAGCGGCGCCGGCAGCTGTCCGTCGCGGGCTCCCGGGTGGTGCAGGCCTACGACTGGGAGCACGTCACGCGTCAGATCCTCGAGGTCTACGAGACGGTCGCGGCCGCCGCGCCGGTCGAGCTCGAGGACGACACCGACGAGCCCGATGTGGACGACTCCACCGCCGACGACTACGCCCAGGTCGACGACCCCGGCCGGGTGTCGGAGACGCTGCGCCGCTGGCTCGCGGTCGTGCGTGAGCGCGTCGCCCCGTGACCACCGCTGTCTGGGTCGTCGCGCTGGTCGTCCTGGTCGCCACCTACATCACGTGGACGGCCGGCCGGCTGGACCGCATGCACGCCCGGGTCGACGCGGCCTGGGCTGCGCTCGACGCCCAGCTGGTACGGCGGGCAGC
>JBAVRG010000320.1:0-2030 GCA_049694795.1 Mycobacteriales bacterium | reverse complement strand
CCGGGCCCGCCTTCAACGGCGGCGAGGCGTACGGCTACACCCCGGTCGGCGGTACCGGCGCCGCGGTGCGCACGTTCGTCCAGCTCCTCGAGGACCTGGTCACCGGCTGAGGCACCCCCGGCCGCGCACTCCTCGAGCTGTCAGGCGCCCAGAGCGCCGTAGCGCGCCCTGCGCCTGACAGCTCGGGGGCGCCCGTGAACAAGCCGACGGCGACGAACGGCAGTCGAGCTCCCACCCCGGGCGTGGCCCTCGGCCCCCCGCTGGGTCCGGCAGCGAGTCGTGGTTGAGGTCGGTCTGTCACCCCGGCGGTGGTCATCGAGCCGAGGTGGAGAACGGCACCTGTTCGCGGTTGGCCCCGTTCGCCAACGATCTACCGCTCACGGGGGTCTGGGACGGCGGGTCGGGCACCACGAGGGGTAGATCGCCTGCGCCTCCGGCGTGATCTACCGCTCAGCGGGGTCGGGCCCGGCGGGTCGGACACCACGAGAGGTAGATCGGCGACGGGCCCGGACTGCTCGTCATCCGGTGGCGAGCGCCTGCTCCCCGCGCTGTGGACAACTTGCATCCCAGCGGAGACGCCGGCGGTGAAGAACGCCGCTGGCAGCGGGTGCACATCCCAACCTCGAACCCGGGCCGCTGCCGAACCGAGGTCGACCTGACTGCGGCAGCGGGAGGGGATTCGGGCGGAGGAGTGCGCGGCGGTGTCCCGCACTGCTCGCGAGGTGGCGGCGTTCCGCACCTTCCTGAGAGCGGGCGCTCTTCGCCTCCAGCGAGGAAGATCATCGTGTACCTCAGCAAGCGTGCGATGGTCCGCTGCCGGACACGATGATCTCCATCGCGACGCACCTGGTCGGCACATCAAGATCATTGTGTGCAGGAGCCCGCTCGCCGCGTGGGGTCAACCCTCTAGTGCAACAACGGTTGCTGGGAGGGGAAGCCTGTGGCGAGGTATGGCAGGTTGTCTGAGGCTGAGCGGCATCAGATCGAGGCGCTGTGGCGGGCCGGGCACACGATGGCTGAGATCGGGCGGGTGCTCGTCCGGGACCGATCGACGGTGTGGCGTGAGCTCAAGCGCAACGGGATGTATCGCTTCGCCTACGGCAGTATCAACCCATTGTCGCGGCCGATGGTGCCATCGCAGCGGGGCCTTTACGCGTTGAGCTACACGGCTGCCGGGGCACACCAGCGGGCTCGCCGACGGGCTCGCCGTGGCGGGAACGCACGGTTGGTCACCGACGGGCTGCTGCGCTCGGTGGTGTGCGAGATGCTCCGGGACCGCTGGTCGCCACGGCAGATCGCCGGGCGGCTGCGCACCGAGTACCCGACCTTGCCGGAGCTGTGGGTGTCACACGAGACGATCTACCAGGCCCTGTACCTGCAGGGCCGTGGGAACTTGCGGGCCGAGTTGGCCGATCAGGTCGCACTGCGCAGCGGCCGCAAACGCCGGCAACGCCGTGCCGAGCCCGCCGGTGCGGTGCGCTCCGCACGGGCCTGGACCACCGACCTGCACATCTCCACCCGACCCGCCGAGGCCGCCGACCGGGCCGTGCCCGGCCACTGGGAAGGTGACCTGATCATCGGCGCCCGGGGCGGCTCGGCGATCGTGACCTGCGTCGAACGCGCAACACGCTTCGTGCTGCTCGGCGCCCTCCCCAACTCGCGTACCAGCGAGGTCGTCATCCCCGTGCTATCCGAGCTGATCGGACGGCTGCCCGAACAACTGCGTCGCTCCCTGGCCTGGGACAACGGCAGCGAACTCGCCCAACACGCCCAGTTCACCGTCGCCACCGGCTGCCCGGTCTTCTTCTGCGACCCCCGCAGCCCCTGGCAGCGCGGCAGTAACGAGAACACCAACGGCCTGCTCCGCCAGTACTTCCCCCGCAGCACCACCAACTTCCGCACCTGGAACCAGGACGACCTCGACGCCGTCGCTCGACAGCTCAACGGCCGACCCCGCGAAACCCTTGGCTGGCGCACACCCGCGGAAGCGCTTAACAAGTACCTCGTTGCACTAGCCGCTTGACGCCGCC
>JBAVRG010000319.1:0-2145 GCA_049694795.1 Mycobacteriales bacterium | reverse complement strand
GGCCGGGCGCGCGGGGTCGTCGAGCCGGGCGCGCGGCGACACGTCACCGGCCCAGCGCGGCCCCTCGACGGCCCGGCAGGCGCGCAGCAGGTCGAGGTCGAGCGGAGCCGGTCCCGGGAGCAGGACGTGCAGTCCCTCCTCGAGCAGCGTCGGCAGGTGCCGCGCGAGCAGGTCGTCGGCCCCGTCGAGGGCGACCGCGTCCAGGGTCGCATCCGCCAGCAGGTCCTCGAGCGAGGCGTAGGAGGGCACGTCCCTCAGGTCGTCGTACGGGGTGAGGTGGAGCGCGCCCCGCACGTGCCACCCGGCGGCGCGCAGGACGGCGCCGTCGACCGCCCCGGCGAGGGCGATCGCGGGGTCGTGGGCCATCAGGGGGCGAGCATCTCCGCGGTGACGCTGGCCTCGGTGTCGGGGATCCCGAGGTCGGCCGCGTGCTTGTCGGCCATCGCGAGCAGGCGCCGGATCCGCCCGGCCACCGCGTCCTTGGTCATGGGCGGGTCGGCGAGCGCGCCCAGCTCCTCGAGCGAGGCGTTCGCGTGCTCCAGCCGCAGCCTCCCGGCCGAGAGCAGGTGCTCCGGCGCGTCCTCGCCGAGGATCTCGAGGGCCCGCGCGACCCGGGCGCCGGCCGCGACCGCGGCCCGGGCCGAGCGACGGAGGTTGGCGTCGTCGAAGTTTGCGAGCCGGTTGGCGGTGGCCCGCACCTCGCGCCGCATGCGCCGGTCCTCCCAGGCGATGAGGGCCTCGTGCGCCCCGAGCCGGGTGAGCAGGACCGCGATCGCGTCACCGTCGCGCACCACGACCCGGTCGACGCCCCGCACCTCGCGGGCCTTCGCCTGCACGCCCAGACGTCGGGCGGCGCCGACGAGGGCGAGGGCCGCCTCCGGGCCGGGGCAGCTGATCTCCAGGGACGACGAGCGCCCGGGCTCGGTCAGCGAGCCGTGCGCCAGGAAGGCGCCGCGCCAGGCTGCAGCGGCGTCGCACACCCCGCCGCTCACCACGGCGGGGGGCAGCCCCCGGACCGGACGGCCGTTGCCGTCGACGAGACCGGACTGACGCGCGAGGCCGTCGCCGTCCTTGGAGACGCGCACCACCCAGCGGTTGCCCTTGCGCAGCCCACCCGGAGCGACGACGTGCACGTCACTGGCGTGGCCGTAGACCTCCGCGATCTCCTTGCGCAGCCGTCGTGCGGTGCTGCCGGCGTCGAGGTCGGCCTCCACGACGATCTTGCCGGCGACCAGGTGCAGGCCCCCTGCGAAGCGCAGCAACGCGGCCATCTCCGCCTTGCGGCAGCAGGGCTTGGTCACGCTCAGCCGCGAGAGCTCGTCCTTGACGGCGCCCGTCATCGCCATGCTTCCGGTCCTCTTCTCACGCGCTCATGATCTGGGTGTAGGCAGCAGCCAGCCTCGCAGGGTCGTGGCGAGGCGTGCCGTCGCCGAGGGCGACCGGTGCCAGCACCAGTCGTCCCCCGGCCGACTCGACCGCCGACATCAGACCACGGCTGTCGAGCACCGCGTGCTGGTCGGCGAGCACGACGTCGAGGACGAGGTCCGGGGCGTGGCTGCCCAGGACCTCGAGGTGGGTCTCCGGCGAGAAGCCCTCGGTCTCCCCCGTCTGCGGCGCCAGGTTGAGCACGACGACGCGCTCCGCGCTGGTCTTGGACAGCGCCTCGCGCAGGTCCGGCACCAGCAGGTGCGTGATCACGCTGGTGAACCACGACCCGGGGCCGAGCACGACGAAGTCGGCCTCCATGACGGCCTGCACCGCCTCCGCGCAGGCCGGCGGGTCCTGCGGTTCCAGGCGCAGCGCGCACACCGAGCCCTCGGTCGTCGCGACGGCGACCTGGCCGACCACCTGGCTGATGCCCGCCGGGTCCCGGGGGTCGAGCCCGGCGACGTCCGCCACGATCTGCAGGGGCGTGCAGCTGGCCGGCAGCACCCGACCCCGCGCACCCACGAGCCGACCGACCAGGTCGAGCGCCTCGACGATGCCCGAGGTGGTCTGCGCCAGCCCGGTGAGCAGCAGGTTGCCGACGGCATGGCCGGCGAGGGGGCCCGCTCCCGCGAACCGGTGCTGCAGCGCCTGCTCCCAGGTGCGGCCCCAGTCGTCCCGCCCCGCCAGCGCCGCGAGCGCCATGCGCAGGTCGCCCGG
>JBAVRG010000318.1:0-7298 GCA_049694795.1 Mycobacteriales bacterium | reverse complement strand
GGCCGGGACGACCGGCGCGACGCCCGGCATCGGCTGTCCGAGCACCCGGCCGTCGGGCAGCCGGAGGAAGGCCGGCGGCCCTCCGGGCACCATCCCGAGCGACGTGGCGCGCGCGGCGAGCTGCGCCGGGGCCTGGAGGGTCTGCACCTGGCGGCCGAGCTCCTGCTCGCGCTGGTCGAGCGCCTTGCCCTGCTTGGTGAGGTCGTGCAGCGCGAAGCTGTCCTGGGCGACGAGGGTGTTGAGCAGCAGCAGGCCGAGCAGGCCGCCGACGAGCAGCATGACGACGACCACGACGAAGGGCGCCTTCGCGGCCGACGACCGGCGCTGCGTGACGAGCCGGAGCGGACTGCTGCGCCGCGGGGCGCCCGGCGTGACGGGACTGCGGAGCGGGACCGAGCGGGCCGCCGTACCGCTGGTGAGGGGGCTCACGCGGCCACCCGCACGCGCTCGGCGGCACGCAGGCGCACCGACTGGGCACGGGGGTTGGCCGCGATCTCCGGCTCCGACGCCTGCTCGGACCCGCGCACGAGCAGCCGCAGCTCCGGCTGCGAGCCCTCGGGCACGAACGGCAGGTCGACCGGCACGTCGCTGGTGGAGCGGGCGACCAGCTCGGCCTTGACGATCTTGTCCTCGAGCGACTGGTAGCTCATCACGACGATCCGGCCGCCGACCGCGAGCGCGTCGAGCGCCGCGGGGAGGGCCCGGCGCAGCACCCCGAGCTCGTCGTTGACCTCGATGCGCAGCGCCTGGAAGGTCCGCTTGGCGGGGTGTCCCCCGGTACGGCGGGTCGCGGCCGGGATGGCGGTCCGCACCAGCTCCGCGAGCCGGGCCGTGGAGGTGAAGGGAGCGCGGGCCCGCTCGCGGACGATGGCATCGGCGATGCGGGAGGCGAAGCGCTCGTCGCCGTACTCCTTCAGGAGCCGGGCGAGGGCCTTGCCGTCGTAGGTGTTGACCACCTCGGCCGCGCTGATCCCGGTGGTCGGGTCCATGCGCATGTCGAGCGGCGCGTCCTGGGCGTACGCGAAGCCGCGCTCGGCCTCGTCGAGCTGCAGCGAGCTCACGCCGAGGTCGAACAGCACGCCCTGGACCCGGCCCAGCCCGAGGTCGGCCAGGACCTGCGGCAGCGCGTCGTAGACCGCGTGCACGAGCGTCACGCGCGCACCGAACGGGGCCAGCCTCGCCGACGAGCGGCGCAGCGCCTCCGGGTCGCGGTCGAGCCCGACCAGGCGGGCCGGGGTGCGGGCGAGCAGCGCCTCGGCGTGGCCGCCCATGCCCAGGGTGCAGTCCACCACCACGGTGTCCGGGCCGGTGAGGGCCGGCGCGAGCAGCCCGACGCAGCGGTCCAGCAGGACCGGCACGTGGGCCGGCTGCGGGCTGCTGTCGCTCATCGGGTCCTTCTCCAGCTGGTGGGGGGGTGGGTTCCTGCGACCAGGTCCCCGCCCGCCTCCCCGCCTGGCACCGGGGAAGGTGTGCCAGGAAGGGGGGCGGTCGGAGACCTCGTCGCAGGGGGTCGTGCCGGCCGATCAGAAGACGCCGGGCAGCACCTCCTCGGCCTGCTCGGCGAAGGCCTGCTCCTTCTCCTGCTCGTAGTCGGCCCAGGCCTGGGCGTCCCAGATCTCCAGGCGGGTGTTGGCGCCGATGACCACGCAGTCCTTGCTGAGCCCCGCGTAGGTGCGCAGCGCGGCCGGCACCGAGATGCGGCCCTGCTTGTCCGGCACGTCGTCGAACGCGCTGGCGAAGAACACCCGGCTGTAGTCGCGGACCGCCTTCGCGGTGATCGGGGCGTTCTGCAGGCGCTCGGCCTGGGCGACGAAGTCGGGCTGCTTGAACACGTAGAGGCAGCGCTCCTGCCCCTTGGTGATCACCACGCCCTCCGCCAGCTCCTCCCGGAAGCGGGCCGGCAGGAACAGCCGGCCCTTGTCGTCCAACTTCGGGGTGTGGGTGCCGAGGAACACGCCTCGCCCACCCCCCTTCGGGGTCCACCTGGCCCCCGTGTGCCCCACGTTACTCCACTCTCATCCACTGTCAACGACTCTCGCGTCCCTGGACGGGTGAATCCGAGGAGAAACCGCAGGTCAGAGGTGGTGGAGCGTGGTGGGGGAAGAGCGCAGGGCAGATCGGGTTCGGAGGGTCCCCGCGCCTGCGTTGCGTCCGCCGAGGTGCACCTGCCGCCCGCTCAGCCGAGCGGACGCAAGGGGGTGGGCGGGCGGCCCGGGCACCGGGGTGGTGCGAAGTGGAGGAGCTCGCCGGCCGACCTGCGTATCCGGGGCGCGGGGCTTGCGCTCATGAGGCACGCTGGGAGAAGGGACACGGGGGCAGTCCTGCGGGGACCTGCCAGGGGAACCGCGCCGAGTGCTCGCGCGTCCTGTCGGAGACCGATCCGTGACCGGGCCGTCGCCTGACCGTGGGCGACGACCCGGCACCGTCGGTGCCAGACTCCGGCCCCTGCCCGCCGACCCGCTGATGGAGGAGCCCCGGTGGCCCGTCGTACCCGTGCCGAAGGCCCCACAGCGGGACTGGACGACCTGCTGGAGTCCGCGGTCCTGATCCGCGGCAACGTCGAGCGGGTCATCGAGGGCAAGCCCGAGGTCGTGCGGCTCGCGCTCGTCGTGCTGCTCGCCGAAGGGCACCTGCTCATCGAGGACGTCCCTGGAGTCGGCAAGACGATGCTCGCCAAGGCGCTCGCCCGCTCCATCGACTGCACGGTGCGCCGCATCCAGTTCACGCCGGACCTGCTGCCCTCGGACGTGACCGGGGTGTCGGTCTACGACATGGAGGCCCGCGACTTCGAGTTCAAGGCGGGCGCGGTGTTCGCCAACCTCGTCGTCGGCGACGAGATCAACCGCGCCTCGCCCAAGACCCAGTCCGCGCTGCTCGAGGCGATGGAGGAGCGGCAGGTCACCGTCGACGGCACGACCTACCAGCTCGAGGCGCCGTTCATGGTCATCGCCACCCAGAACCCGATCGAGATGGAGGGCACCTACCCCCTCCCCGAGGCGCAGCGCGACCGCTTCACCGCCCGCGTCTCGATGGGCTACCCGAGCACCGAGGCCGAGCTGGAGATGCTCGACACGCACGGCGGTCCGGCAGCCCTCGACGACCTCGAGCCGGTCGCCGACGCCCTCGCGGTCCGCAAGCTCATCGAGGTGGTCCGCACCGTGCACGTCAGCGACGAGGTCAAGCGGTACGTCGTCGACCTCGTCACGGCGACCCGCGCCGCACCCGAGCTGCGGCTCGGTGCCTCGCCGCGCGCCTCCCTGCAGCTGCTGCGCGCGTCCCGGGCAGCCGCCGGGCTGGCCGGGCGCGACTACGTGCTCCCGGACGACGTGCAGGGCCTCGCCGGCCCGGTGCTCGCCCACCGGCTGCTGCCGAGCGCCGAGGCGCAGGTGTCGCGCCGGACGACGGAGGCGGTGGTCGAGGACCTCGTCGCCCGGCTGCCGCTGCCCGAGCCCAACCGGAGGCGATGACGCCGTGCGGGCCGCTCTGCCCGCCGGGCTGTCCGCCGGCCTGTCCGGTCTCACCACCAGGGGCCGCAGCCTGCTTGCGGCGGGCGCCGCGCTCGCCGCCTCCTCGGTGCTGCTCGGGCAGCGCGACCTGCTGCGCGCGGCCGTCTTCCTGCTGACCCTGCCGCTCGCGGCTGTCGTCATCGTGGCCCGCACCCGCTACCGGCTGGCGTGCACCCGGCTGCTCGACCCGCCGCGGGTGGAGGCCGGGCGCACGTCGACGGTCCGACTGCGGCTCGACAACGTCTCCCGGCTGCCGAGCGGCGTGCTGCTCATGGAGGACGTGCTCCCCTACGCGCTGGGCGGTCGGCCGCGCTTCGTGCTCGACCGGGTCGAGCCCCGCGGCGTCCGCGAGGTGAGCTACCCGGTCCGGTCCGACGTCCGCGGGCGGTTCCGGGTCGGACCGCTGTCGGTGCGGCTCACCGACCCGTTCGGGCTGTGCGAGCTGACGCGGTCCTTCGCGACCACCGACGAGCTCGTCGTCACGCCGGTCGCCACGGCGCTGCCCTCGGTGCGGCTCGGCGGAGACTGGATCAGCGGCGGCGACGCCACCGGCAAGGCCATCGCCGTGTCGGGCAGCGACGACGCCGCCACCCGCGAGTACCGCCACGGCGACGACCTGCGCAAGGTCCACTGGCGGTCCACCGCCCGCGTCGGCGAGCTCATGGTGCGACGCGAGGAGCAACCGTTCCAGAACCGCGCCACCCTCCTGCTCGACACCCGCGTCTGCGCGCACCGCGGTGACGGCCCAGCCTCGTCGTTCGAGTGGTCGGTGAGCGCCGTCGCCAGCGTCGGCGTGGCCCTAGCCCGCAGCGGCTTCGGGCTCCGGCTGCTCACCGACACCGGGCTGGACCTGGTGCCGGCCGCGCTCCCGGTCACCGAGGGAGCGCTGCTCGACACCCTGGCGGGCGTGCGCGGCTCCCGCGGCCACGACCTCGACCCGGTGACGCAGCGCCTGCGCCGCGGCGGCGCCGACGGGGTCGTGGTGGCAGTCCTCGGCCGGCTCGACCCCGAGGACGCCGAACGGCTGGGCCGGCTGCGGCACGGCGCCGCCTCGTGCGTCGCCGTGCTCCTCGAGACCGACACCTGGGCCCCGAGCGGTCCGCGCGGGAAGGAGCAGGCACGCGCGGCCTACGACGCAGCCGCCACGCTGCTCGAGCGGACCGGCTGGCGGGTGCTGCGGGTCGCGCACGGCACCACGCTGCCGTCGGTGTGGCCCCAGGCGGGCATGCGCGGACGGGTGGGGGCACCGCCATGAGCGTCAAGGACCGGCTCACGCTCGCCGCGGGACTCGCGGTCGCGCTGTCCGCCTCCGCGCTGTCCCCGCTGTTCGACTCGGCGCGGTGGCTCCCCCAGGTGCTCGGTGCCGTCCTCGTCGTCACGCTGACCGGGCTGGCCACGCGCCGGATCGGCGTCCCCGCAGTGCTGCAGCCCGTCGTGGCCCTCGCCGCCCTCGTCGGCTACCTGACGCTGGTGTTCGCCGGCGCCACGATGTCGTACGGCCTGGTCCCGACCGGACGGACCGCCGACGTGCTGCGGGCCCTCGTGGACCACGGCCGCCTGGACATCCAGCGCCTGGCTCCTCCGGTCCCGGCGAACAAGGCCCTGGTCCTGCTGGCTGCCGGCGGCGTCGGACTGGTCGCCGTCCTCGTCGACCTGGTCGCCGTGGTGCTCGACCGAGCGGCCCCCGCGGGCCTGCCGCTGCTGCTGCTGCTCGCCGTACCGTCGGCGGTGCTGCCTGGCGGGCTGGGGACCGTGCCCTTCGTGCTCGGTGCCGCGGGCTGGCTCGGGCTGCTGCTCGTCGAGGGCAGTGAGCGGGTCGGCCGGTGGGGCACCCCGATGCGCGCCGCGCTCCCGGGCGCGCACCCCGGGGGGGACGACAGCAGCCTCGGTCGGGTGGGCAGGCGCATCGGGCTGGCCGCCGTCGGCATGGCGGTGGTCGTGCCCGCCCTCCTGCCCGGCCTCGACCACCGGATGCTCGGCGGCGCCGGCGGTGGAGGGGGCGACAGCGGCCCCAGCTCGGCGACCACCTACAACCCCATCACCAGGCTGCGCGACCAGCTCGCCCTGCCCGCGCCCCGGCAGCTGCTCGTCTACACCACCGACGACGACGCACCCGACTACCTGCGGATGACGACGCTGGACCAGTACTCCGGCGCCGGCTGGTCGGCGTCCAAGCTCGAGGCCGACCGCACGCACGCCCGGGTGCAGGACGGCGTCGACCGCGGGGTGGGTGACTCCGGGGCGCACCGCGACCTCACCATGCGGATCGGCGTCGACGGCGGCCACCTCGACGTGCACTGGCTCCCGGTCCCGTTCGGCCCGCGCAAGGTCAGCGTCAAGGGCACCTGGCTGTGGGACCCGCGCAGTCAGACGGTGTTCTCCGCCTCGCGCACGACCCGCGACCTGCCGCCGTACACGGTGCAGGCCAGCCGGGCTCTGCCCGACCGCGACGTGCTGGCGGTGGCCCAGCTGGACGGCATCGACGCGGACATCGCCCGCGACTACGGCCGGCCGCTGGACGTCTCGCCGTACGTGCAGGAGCTGACGGACAAGGTGGTGGCCGGCAAGACCACCGAGTACGACAAGGCGGTGGCCCTGCAGGCGTACTTCAGGTCGCCGGGCAGCGGCTTCGTCTACGACCTCGACCCGTCGCAGCCCCGCGGCTCCCAGGACCCGCTGGAGGCGTTCCTCACCGGCAAGCACGGCTTCTGCGAGCAGTACGCCACCGCCATGGCGGTCATGCTGCGGGTCGCAGGCATCCCGTCCAGAGTGGCTGTCGGCTTCACCGCGGGCACCCCGGTGGCCGGGCACAAGAACACCTACTCGGTCACGACCAGCGACGCGCACGCATGGCCGGAGGCGTGGTTCGCGGGGACCGGCTGGGTGCGCTTCGAGCCCACCCCGGCCGCGACCGCGACCGTGCCCGCCTACTCCCTCCCGGCCGCGACCGGGCCGGCACCGGGCAACGACCCGACGAGGACCGGTCCGACGCCGACCCCCGCGAGCAGCTTCCTGCGGGGCCAGCGCGACCCCGACCTGGGGCTGCCACCGGCCCACGCTCCCGGCAAGCCCGCGACGAAGGCCGGCTCACTGCCCTCCCCCTGGCTGCTGGCGACGGTCGTCGCAGTGGTGCTGGCGGTGCTGCCCTCCGCCCTCACCCAGGTACGGCGTCGCCGGCGCCGGCGCGTCCCCGACCCCCTGTCCGCCTGGGACCAGCTGCACGACGACGCCCGCGACGTCGGCTTCGGCTGGCACCCGGCAGACTCCCCCCGTGCGGCCGCAGCGAGGCTGGCCGGCCGGTACCGGCTGCCGGCGGATGCCCTCGCCGCGCTGGAGCGCATCACGGGCGCGACCGAGCAGGCCCGCTACGCACCCCCCGGCCGGGTCGGCCGCGAGGACCTCGGCGCAGAGGTCGCGGTGGTGCGCTCGGCGCTGCAGCGCGGGGTCTCGGCGCCCACCCGGCTGCGGGCGCAGCTCCTCCCGCCGTCCACCCTGCAGTGGGTCGCGCACGGGATCGGCGAGCGGGTCGCGGACGTCCTCGACCGGGTCGACGACGTCATCGCCGCGGTGACCAGGCCGCTACGGCGGCGCACCGCGACCCGCTGAGCCCGTCTTCGGGACCGCCGGTCAGGAGGGCGTGCAGCTACTGCGGGCCGCCGCGCTCTTCCCAGCGCTTGCGCCAGCGCTCCTCGAGGCGCTCCTTGGCGGACCCGTGCGGCTTCTTCTGCTTCCCCTCGCGCCTGCTGCGGCTCGGGGCCGTGGTCGTGGTGGGGCCGGAGCCGTTCAGGCGGT
>JBAVRG010000317.1:0-4767 GCA_049694795.1 Mycobacteriales bacterium | reverse complement strand
GCGGTGCCCGGGCCGAGGGCACCGGGCCGGAGGTCGTCAGGGCGCTGCGCACCGCCTACCGCCGTTGCCTCGTCGGGCTCGCGGCCCGCGACCTGTCCGGCACCATGGCCGTCGAGGACGTCGCCGCCGAGCTGGCCGACCTCGCGAGCGCGACCCTCTCGGCCGGCCTGGCCGTGGCGCTGGCCGGGCTGCCCGCGAGCGCCGCTCCCTGCCGGCTGGCAGTGCTCGGCATGGGCAAGTGCGGGGGCCGGGAGCTCAACTACGTCAGCGACGTCGACGTGGTGTTCGTCGCCGAGCCGGTCGAGGGCGCCGACGAGCAGGTCGCGCTCCAGAGCGCAGCCACCCTCGCCGGCGCGATGATGCGGGTCTGCGCCGAGGTGGCGTGGCCGGTCGACGCCGCGCTGCGCCCGGAGGGCAAGGCCGGCCCGCTGGTCCGCAGCCTGGCCAGCCACCTCGCCTACTACGAGCGGTGGGCGAAGACCTGGGAGTTCCAGGCGCTGCTCAAGGCCCGGCCGGTCGCCGGCGACCTCGACCTGGGGGAGCGCTACGTCGCCGCCGTCGCCCCGATGGTCTGGACCGCGTCCGGCCGGCCCGGGTTCGTCGAGGACGTGCAGGCGATGCGCCGCCGCGTCGAGGCCACGCTGCGCGGTGACCGGGCCGGCCGCGAGGTCAAGCTCGGCCCCGGTGGGCTGCGTGACGTGGAGTTCTCCGTGCAGCTGCTGCAGCTCGTCCACGGCCGGGCCGACGAGACCGTGCGGTCCGGGACGACCCTGGTCGCGCTCGAGCAGCTCGCGGCCGGCGGGTACGTCGGCCGCGAGGACGCCCGCCACCTCTCCGAGGCCTACCGCTGGCTGCGCACCGTCGAGCACCGGCTGCAGCTGCACCGCTTGCGGCGCACCCACCTGCTGCCCGCCGACGACGACGAGGCCGGCCTGCGCCGGCTCGCCCGCGCCGTCGGCTACCGCGGCGACGTGCTGCCCGTGTTCACCCGTGAGCGCTACGGCTACGTCCGCGAGGTCAGGCGACTGCACGAGAAGCTCTTCTACCGGCCGCTGCTCGCGGCGGTCGCCCGGCTGCCCACCTCGGACGTGCGGCTCACGCCCGAGGCGGCGCGCGAGCGCCTGACGGCACTGGGCTTCGCCGACCCGGCCAACGCGCTGCGGCACCTCGAGGCTCTCACCGAAGGCGTGTCCCGACGGGCCGCGATCCAGCAGACCCTGCTGCCCGCGATGCTCGGCTGGTTCGCCGACGCCGCCGACCCCGACGCGGGGCTGCTGTCGTTCCGGCAGGTCTCGGACGCGCTCGGCACCACGCCCTGGTACCTGCGCCTGCTCCGCGACGAGGGCACCGCGGCGGAGCGGCTGGCCCGGCTGCTCGCCTCCTCGCGCTACGTGGCGGACCTGTTCGGGCGGGCCCCGGACGCCGTACGGATGCTGGCGGACGACGACGAGCTGCGGCCGCGCACGAGGGACGCGCTGGAGGCCGCTTTCACCTCGGTGGCGAGGCGGCGGGAGGACTGGGAGCCGGCGGCTGTCGCCGTACGGAGCCTGCGGCGGCACGAGCTGCTGCGGATCGCGTGCGCGGACCTGCTCGGTCTCGCGCCGGGCGTCGAGCAGGCGCTCTCGGACGTCTCGGCCGCGACCATCGCCGCCGCGCTGGAGGTGGCGACCCGCAAGGTCGAGGCCGAGCGCCGGGGCCCGCTGCCGATGCGGCTGGCCGTGGTGGCGATGGGGCGGCTGGGCGGCTCCGAGCAGGGCTACGCGTCCGACGCGGACGTGCTGTTCGTGCACGACCCGGTCGAGGGCGCGACCGAGTCGGAGGCGGCCGCGGCCGCGCACGAGGTGGCCAACGAGCTGCGCCGGCTGCTGTCCCTGCCCGCGCCGGACCCGGCGCTGCTCGTCGACGCCGATCTGCGGCCCGAGGGGCGGCAGGGGCCGCTGACCCGCAGCCTGGACTCCTACGCCGCCTACTACGCGCGCTGGTCGCACGTCTGGGAGGCGCAGGCGCTCCTGCGGGCCGCGCCGCTCGCCGGTGACCCCGACGTGACGGAGCGGTTCCTGGCCGCGATCGCGCCGGTCCGCTACCCCGAGGGCGGCCTCACCGCGGCGCAGGTCACCGAGGTGCGGCGGATCAAGGCGCGGGTCGAGACCGAGCGGCTGCCGAAGGGCGCCGACAAGACGCTCGCGCTGAAGCTGGGGCAGGGCGGGCTGGCAGACGTGGAGTGGACGGTGCAGCTGCTGCAGCTGCAGCACGGTCACGAGCTGGAGTCGCTGCGCACGCCCAGGACGCTCCCGGCACTGCGCGCCGCGGCCGCGGCGGGGCTGCTCGCCGCGGAGGACGCGCACGTGCTCGAGGAGGCCTGGCGGCTCACCTCGCGGGTGCGCGACATGCTCGTGCTGGTGCGCGGCAAGCCGGCGGCGCAGCTGCCCTCGAGCGGCCGGGAGCTCGCCGGGGTGGCGCGGGCGCTCGGCTACCCGGCCGGCGCGCAGGGCGACTTCCTCGACCACTACCAGCGGCTGACGCGACGGGCCCGGCTGGTGGTCGAGCGGGTCTTCTACGGGTGACAGACTGCGGCGCGTGACCGTTCGCAACGTGCCCGTCGCCCAGACCCGCTTCCTGCTCCGCGAGGAGGGCAGCGGGCCCGGCGTCCCCGTCCTGCTCCTGCACGGCGTGCCCGAGACCTCGTCGGTGTGGCGGGCCGTCGCCCCGGCGCTGGCGGTCGGCCGCCGGGTGCTCGCGCCCGACCTGCCTGGCCTCGGCGGGTCGTCCTACAGCGGTCCCTACGACGTGCCGTCGGTGGTCGCGCAGCTGGTCGCGCTGCTCGACGCCGAGGTGCCGGGGCAGCGGGTCGACGTCGTCGGCCACGACTGGGGCGGCTCGATCGCGCTCGGCCTCGCGGGCATCCGTCCCGACCTGGTGCGCCGGCTCGTGGTCGCCAACGCCCCCTACCGCCAGGTGCCGCTGCTCCGCGCGGCGCACATCCCGTTCTTCGCGCTCCCGGCCGCGCCCGAGCTGCTGTTCCGCGCCGGTGGGCGGCGCGTGCTCGACGTGATGTTCGGTCTCGCCTGGAAGTCCGACGTCGTGCTCGACCCGGAGGTGCGCGCCGAGTACGACGCCGCCTACACCGACCCGGCCAAGGTCACCGCGATGCTCGGCTACTACCGCGCCGCGACCCGGCCGCGGATCGCGGCGCTGCTCGGCCGCGGTGACGAGCCCGCCGGACCGCCGAGGGTCCACGCCGAGAAGATGCTTGTGCTCTGGGGCGCGGCCGACCCGGTGCTGCCGGTCTCCACCGGCGAGTCGGTGGTCAAGGACCTCGGACCGGACTGCGCGATGGTGACGGTGCCCGGCGCCGGCCACTTCGTCGTCGAGGAGGCGCCGGAGGTCGTGCTCGCCACCCTCACCGAGTTCCTCGCCGACAGCCCCGGTACGGCGACCACGGCCGCGCCGGAGGTGGCCGCGCCGTCGGCCCCGAAGGCGGCCGCCAAGAAGGCCCCCGCTGCGAAGAAGGCTCCGGTGAGGAAGGCCCCGGTCAAGAAGGCCGCTCCGAAGGGCGAGGGCACTGAGACGTCCTGAACGCGCGGCCTTCTGGGTCTCGCTGGTCCTCGGACTGCTGCACCTGCTCCTCGCCCCCGACTCGGGCACCGACCTCGTCGCCCAGCTCGCGCGCGCCTCCTTCGCGCGCGAGGCGCCCCTGACGCCGGTCGACCTGTCCTGGTACGGCGGCGTGCACCCGTTCGGCTACTCGCTGCTCGCGCCGTGGGTGATGGCCGGGCTCGGGGTGAGCCTCAGCGGCCTGCTGGCCGCGGTGGCCGCCTCGGTGCTGTTCGCCCGGCTGCTGCGCGACACCGAGCGACCGATGGTGGCCTCGGTGGTGGGGGCGGTCTTCTGGGTGGCGGACGTCGCGAGCGGACGGATCACGTTCGCGCTCGGCGCGGTGGCCGGCCTCGCGGCGCTGGTCGTGCTGCCCCGGCGACCCTGGACCGCAGTCCTCGCGGTCGTGACCGCGCTGCTCAGCCCGGTCGCCGCGGCCTTCCTCGGGCTGGTCGCGGCGGTGCTCGTGCTGCACCGCCGCCCGGGCGGCTGGACGCTCGGCATCGCCGCCACCGTGCCGGTCGTGGTGCTGGCCGAGCTCTTCCCCGGCGGCGGCGTGCAGCCGTTCTCGAGCGACTCGGCGACGTCCGCGGTGCTCGTCGCGCTCGGGCTCGCGCTGCTCACGCAGGTGCCGATGGTGCGCACGGCTGCGCTGCTCTACGCCGGCGCCGTCGTGGTGTTCGCCTCGCACGACGACCCGTTCGGCAGCAACGTCCTTCGCCTTGGCCTGCTCGTGGCCGCCTCGGTGCTGCTGGCCACCTCGCGCCGCAACCTCGTCGTCGTACTGGCTGCGACGGCAGGGTTCCTGGTCTGGCAGGTGGACCCGACGCTGGGTGACCTCAGGGCGCCGAAGGACCCTCCCACGGCGGCGCTGGTCGCAGAGCTCGAGCACCTCGGGTCCCAGCGCGTGGAGGTGGTCGCGCCGCGCAACCACCGTGAGTCGGTCGCCGTGGCTGAGCACGTGCCGCTCGCACGCGGCTGGGCGCGTCAGATCGACTACCGTGACAACCCGCTGTTCTACCGGGGGACGCTCACCGCCTCGGCCTTCGTGGGCTGGCTGCGCAGCAACGCCGTCGACCACGTCGCCCTGCCGCTGCACGCCGAGCTGGACTTCGGCAGCACCCGCACCGGGCGGCTGCTGCGAGCCGGGGACGTCCCCGGCCTGGCCCCGGT
>JBAVRG010000316.1:0-2706 GCA_049694795.1 Mycobacteriales bacterium | reverse complement strand
GGAGCGGGTGGAGAGCCTCTGACGGCTGGGCGGGCAGGCGAGCGCGAGGTCCATGGGCGGCAGGATGGGCGGCGACGGAGCCCCATGGGTCGGTTCTTCGTGAGGTGTGGACAGCCGCTCGTGCGGTCCGTCGTACGAGCGGAGGGCGGTGGGCGTCCCTCGTGGGGACTTCTGCACGACACGCGAGACTCGTACGGCGCTCTGCACCGGAGGAGGGCCGGGGCGCCCGGGGGTTCAGGAGCGCAGGCGCAGGCCGCGCGGCGTCGGGCGGAAGCCGGCGCTCTCCAGCGCCAGTCCCAGAGGGCTCGTCAGCGCGGACTCGCCGTCGGCCTTCTCGACCGTGAGCTTGCCGAGTGCGCCGTCGCGGACCGCCAGGGCGAGCGCGTCCGCAGCCGGTCCGACGCTCTGCTCGTCGTCGGTGAACGACAGCAGCGTCTTGCCGCCCCGCTCGACGTAGAGCACGAGACGGCCGTCGACGACGACGACGAGCGCGCCGGCCTTGCGTCCGGGCCTGTGGCCGTCAGCCAGCGGCCAGGGGAGAGCGGCGCCGTAGGGGTTGGCGGGGTCGGTGGCGGCCAGCACCACGGCCCGCGCCTCGTCCCGGCGACGGCGCTGGCTGTCCCAGCGGGCGTCCCAGCCGCCGGGAACGGGGGTGGTCCAGAGCGGCTCGTCCTGGGCCGGCTTCGCGAGCGCGCGCATCCGGTCGACCGCGCCCGGGGCAGCGAACTGCGCGGCGCCGAGCCCCTCGACGAAGTAGCCGCGACGGACGCGGCCGTTGTCCTCGAAGGCCTTGAGGACGCCGTAGACGGCGGCGAAGCCACCAGGCACCCGCTCGGCCTGCACGGCGCCGCGGGTGACGACGCCGTGCCGGTCGAGCAGCGCCTCGGCCACGGCGTGCGCGCGCCGGGTGGGGTCGGGCTCGCGGTCGGGAAGACGGGACCAGCGGCCCGCCACGGTGGGGGGACCGGTACGGGTCGGCAGGGCCGGCCGGCCGTACCGGGAGCGGGAGCGCACCGGCGGGCGCCGCGTCGGGTGCGAGGTGCGGCCGGTGCCGAGCAGGGCGCGCAGCGGCGCGAGGGTGTCGTTGGTGAGGTGGCCGCCCCACACCAGGTCCCACACCGCCTGCTGCAGGGCTGCGTCGTCGGTCGACCCGACCCGGTCGGACAGCGAGCGGAAGAACAGCGCCTGCCCGTCGGCGAGGGCCTCCAGGACCGCGTCGTGCAACGGGGTGGTGGTGACCTCCGTCAGGGCCGGCAGCAGCAGGTCGGCGGTGTCCGCCAGCTGCAGCGACACCCACCCGTCGTGGCCGGGCAACGACCCCGAGCCGGCCCACAGCACCTCGCCGGCGGCGGTCAGCTCGTCGAGCAGCGCGGGGGAGTAGCCACCCACCCGCGAGGGCAGCACCAGTGCCTCGAGCGCGGAGGCAGGGACGACCGCGCCCTGCAGCTGCTCCACCGCCCGCAGCAGACCGTCGACGCCGCGCCCTCCCGCCGTACCCATGCCTTGCCAGGAGGGCAGGAAGCGGGCCAGCGCCTCGGGCGGGACGGGCTCGACCTCCTTGCGCAGCTTGGCGAGCGAGCGGCGGCGCAGCGACCGCAGCACCTCCGCGTCGCACCACTCGAGGCCGACGCCACCGGGGCGGAACTCGCCGTGCACGACACGCCCTGCTGCCGACAGCCGTGCCAGCGCCGCGTCGACGACCGCAACCCCGAGGCCGAACCGGCGTGCGACCTCACCGTCGTGGAACGGCCCGTGGGTGCGGGCCCACCGCGACACCAGGTCGCCGAGCGGGTCGCGCACCGGCTCCAGGAAGGCCTCCGGGATGCCCACCGGCAGGGCGGTGCCGAGCGCGTCCTGGAGCCGGCCCGCGTCCTCGACGGCAGCCCACCGCTCCTGCCCGGCGATGCGCACCCGGATGGCCCGGCGCTGCTCCTCGAGCTCGGCCAGCCACTGCGGTGTGGCGCCGCGCGCCACGGCCTCCTCGATGGTCAGGTCGCCCAGCACCCGGAGCAGGTCGGCGACGCCCTCGACGTCCTTCACCTGCCGGTCTGGGGACAGGCGCTGCAGGTCGGCCTCCAGCTCGGCGAGCGCGTCCGCGTCGATGAGCTCGCGCAGCTCGGACTGCCCGAGCAGCTCGGCGAGCAGGGCGGAGTCGAGGCTGAGGGCCTGCGCCCGCCGCTCGGCGAGGGGGGAGTCGCCCTCGTACATGAAGGCGCCGATGTAGCCGAACAGCAGCGAGCGCGCGAACGGCGAGGGCTGCTGCGTCTCCACCTCGACGAACCGGACCCGCCGCGCCTCCACGTCGCGCATCAGCGCGACCAGGCCCGGCACGTCGAAGACGTCCTGCAGCACCTCACGCATCGTCTCGAGGACGATCGGGAAGCCCGGGTACTGCGCGGCGACCCCGAGCAGCTGCGCGGCCCGTTGCCGCTGCTGCCACAGCGGGGTACGGCGGGTCGGGTTGCGCCGCGGCAGCAGCAGGGCTCGGGCCGCGCACTCGCGGAACCGGGAGGCGAACAGGGCCGACCCGCCCACCTGCTCCTGGACGAGCCGCTCGACCTCGTCGGGGTCGAAGACCGCCGCCGCGCCGGACGGCGCCGCGGCGTCGTCCCCGAAGGTCTCGGGCAGCCGCACCACGATGCCGTCGTCGGAGTGCATCGCCTGGGCGTCGACGCCGTGGGTCTCGCGCAGCCGGGAGGTGAGGGC
>JBAVRG010000315.1:0-4486 GCA_049694795.1 Mycobacteriales bacterium | reverse complement strand
GCTGCCCGGCTACGAGACGTAGCCGGGCAGCTCTTCGACGTACCCCCGAACGGATTCGAACCGTCGCTACCGCCGTGAGAGGGCGGCGTCCTAGGCCGCTAGACGACGGGGGCCGGACTGTGGTGGTGCTGTTCAGTTGTGGCGCTGGGGTACCTGGACTCGAACCAAGACTAACGGAACCAGAAACCGTCGGGCTGCCAATTACCCCATACCCCATGGCGTTGCGGCGACCATGCTAGCGGACGTCGCGACCGGCTCTCAAAGCGCGCCCCGCAGCCGCCGCAGGACCCGCTCCTTGCCCAGCAGGGCCATGGACTCCGGCAGCGGCGGGGCGATCGCGGAGCCGGTCACCGCCACCCGCACGGGGGCGTAGGCCTTGCCGCGCTTGAGGCCGAGGCCGTCGAGGAGGGCGCCGTCCATCGCAGCCTGCACCCACTCGGTGGTCCACTCGGGCAGCGACTCGAGGGCGTCCGCGCAGGCGGTCAGCACCGGGCCGGCGTCGGTGAGGTGCTTGTCGGCAGCGGCCGGGTCGATCGCGAAGGCGTCGTCGCTCACGAACAGGAAGCGCAGCAGGTCCACGACCTCCGACAGCACCGCCATCCGGGTCTGCACGAGCGGCACGGCACCCGCCAGCAGCGCGGTGTGCTCCGCCGACCCGTCGTACAGGCCGGCGTCACGCAGGAAGGGCTCCAGACGACCTGTGAGGTCGGCAGCCGACAGCTCGCGGATGTAGTGCCCGTTGAGCCAGCCGAGCTTGTCCAGGTCGAACACCGGGCCGACGGTGTTGATGCGCGCCCAGTCGAAGGTCTCCGACATCTCGGCGAAGGTGAAGATCTCCTCCCCCGAGGGCAGCGAGTAGCCCAGCAGACCCAGGAAGTTGCGCAGCGCCTCAGGCAGGTAGCCCTGCTCGACGAACCACGTGAGGCGGGCCGCGGGGTTCTTGCGCTTGGAGATCTTGGACTTGTCCACGTTGCGCAGCAGCGGCATGTGCGCGAACTGCGGTCGCTCCCACCCCAGCCAGTCGAACAGCAGCAGGTGCTTGGGGGTCGAGGAGATCCACTCCTCGCCGCGGACGACGTGCGTGATGTCCATCAGGTGGTCGTCGACCACGACCGCCAAGTGGTAGGTCGGGAAGCCGTCCGCCTTGAGGATCACCTGGTCGTCGGGGTGCGGCGCGTGCACCTCGCCGCGGATCAGGTCGGTGAAGGCCAGCGGCGGGTCCTCCGGGACGCGCATCCGCACGACCGGCACGTCGCTGCAGCCGGGCAGCTGGGCGCGCTCCTCGTGCGTCTTGCCGAGGCACAGCCGGTCGTAGCCGGTCGGCACCTTGCGACGCTGCTGGTCCTCGCGCATCTCCTGCAGCCGCGCCGGCGTGCACCAGCAGTGGTAGGCGTTCCCCTGCTCCAGCAGGGTCTCGACGTGCGGCCGGTAGGTCGCGAGCCGCTCGCTCTGCCGGTACGGCGCGTAGGGGCCGCCCTTGTCCGGCCCCTCGTCCCAGTCCAGACCGAGCCAGCGCAGCGTGTCGTAGACCTGCTGCTCGGAGTCTGCGCGGAAGCGCGCCTGGTCGGTGTCCTCGACCCGGAGCACGAACTTGCCGCCCTGCTGGCGGGCGAAGGCCAGGTTGAACAGCGCCATGTAGGCGGTGCCGACGTGCGGGTCGCCGGTGGGCGAGGGCGCGATGCGCAGGCGCGGGCTCATCGCGGCCCGACCACGGGGTTGGTGAGGGTGCCGATGCCCTCGACGCTGGCGCTCACGGTGCAGCCGGCGCTCAGCGGCCCGACACCTGCGGGGGTGCCGGTGAGGATGACGTCACCGGGCAGCAGGGTCATGAAGGCCGTCACCCACTCGATCACGGCGGGGATGTCGTGGAGGAGCTGCGAGGTCCGGCCGTCCTGGCGCAGCTCGCTGTCGACAGTGCACCGCACCGCCAGGTCGGTGGCGTCGATGTCGGTCTCCACCCACGGCCCCAAGGGGCAGAACGTGTCGTGCGACTTGCCGCGGGTCCACTGCCCGTCGGCCTGCTGGTGGTCGCGGGCCGTCACGTCGTTGCCGATCGTGAAGCCGAGCACCACGTCGAGAGCCCGTGCTCGTGGCACCTCGCGGCACAGCCGGCCGATCACGATGCCCAGCTCGGCCTCGTGGTCGACCCGGGTGCTGTTGCGGGGCAGCACGATCGGGTCGCCAGGCCCGATGACCGACGTGGACGGCTTGAGGAACACCACCGGGTCGGCCGGGGCCGTGCTCGTCCCGGAGTGGCCGCCCATCTCGGCCACGTGGTCGGCGTAGTTCTTGCCGATGCAGACGACCTTGCTCGGCAGGACAGGGGCGAGCAGCCGGACGTCAACCAGCCGGTGCCGGGCACCGGTGAACGAGAACGGCGCGAAGGGGTGGCCCTCCAGCGTGGCGACGACGAGGTCGGCCGGGTCGTTGCCCGGCCCCTCCACGACGCCGAACGAGACCTCGCCGTCGGCAGAGAAGCGGGCGATGCGCACGCGCGGGCTGACCTCCGTGAGAAGCGGGCTGGGGTACGACGCGAGGCTACCGCCGCGATACGGCCCTGGAGGTCGTGCGCCCGCAACGCGACGCTCGGCAGGATCAGGGCGGCGGACGTCGAACGCTCTACGTCGTGCCCTTCCGCCCCCGCGCGCTGGTCGCCGTACTGGCTCTGTCCCTGCTGGCGACTGCCGCGCCGGCGAGCGTCGCGGCACCGCCCACCTCGCCCGAGTGCGTCGGGCTCGTCGCCGGTTCGACGGGCGTCATCGAGGCCGGCGGCCGGATCCCCTCGCCGGAGCAGCTCCAGGGCAAGCCTGGTGGTTTCGGGGCCAAGGCCCCGGCGGAGGTCGCGCGGACCCTCCCCGACAAGGTCACGTTCAAGACCAACCGCGAGACCTCCAGCCTGGAGTACGCCTTCGCAGTGCGCGCCGGGCACCTGTACGTCCGCCGGGCCGAGGTCGGCACGGC
Organism: Mycobacteriales bacterium; assembly: GCA_049694795.1. GTDB lineage: Bacteria > Actinomycetota > Actinomycetes > Mycobacteriales > SCTD01 > RYN-111. The sequence goes on along the minus strand of JBAVRG010000315.1, from coordinate 1,525 downwards.
CCTGGCCGGCGAGCCCTGGTACCGGCTGGAGCTGCCGGCCTGTCTCGACGGCCACGTCCGCAGCGTCTCGGCGGATGGCCGGCTGCTCGTCGTGGTCGCCGACTCGGGGCAGCTCTACGTGCACGACATGCCCGGCGGCGACCTTTCCCCGGAGCGGTGGACCTGGCGCTGGGGCTCCTACTTCTGGACCGGCCAGGGCCTGGTCATGCCTTCCGACGTGCGCACCTTCGCTGCCTCGGAGGAGACCTCGGCAGAGCACTTCACGGACACCTCGGGGCGCGAGCGCACGCCGCTCGGCGTCGCCACCCTGTACCTGCTGCGCGGCGACGGCCGCACCATCACCTACCTCGACCCGTGGCTGCCCGTCGACGACAGTCGCGAGGTGTGCGGGCCGCAGCGCGGCACCCTTCCCCTCGCCGGGCTGTCCGGCAGCGGCTCCACGGTGTTCGTCGAGGACCGGCAGGGCGGCCTGTGGACTCGGATGTGGGACTTCGACGTCTCGGGCGCCAACACCGTCTTCGGGACCTACTCCTGGCAGCGCGGCCGACCGGCGAGCGACACCGCCTGGCAGCTCCCCGGCCCCGACTGGGTGCACCAGCCGCTCCCCCCGGGGACCACGACCGACCGGCTGAGCATCGTGAAGGACGGGCTCGGGAGCTCTGACCGCGTCCTGCGCGTCGAGGGACGCATCGGCACGCGTACGGGGTACTGGGAGAAGCGCATCAGCAGCCGCACATGGCGCTTCGTGGGCACCGGCAAGGCGCTGTTGGGCACCCCCGTGAGTCGCACACCGGTGACGCGGCTGCGGGCCGACGACCAGCGGTACGTCGGGACCATCGGTGGAGCGAGGGTCACCGCCTCCGACGTCAACCCGGTGTGCTCCCCTGTCCACCTGCGGGTCGACGTCGCGTCGCGGGAGCATCTCGACCTGGTGCTGCACCTGGGCGACGGGATGCGCCAGGAGACGCGGGCCCGTGGGCTGGACGACACCCCACGCGAGTACAACGCCGCGATCGAGGTCCCTCAGGCAGCCTTCGACCACCTCGGTGCCGCGGCCCGGAGGTGGGTGCAGACCAACCTCGGTGGCAGGCAGGTCCTGCCGTCCCCTGTCGCGCTGACTGCGACCCGGCTGCGCTTCCTCACCACCTGCTGGCAGCTCACCCTCGACGGGGCGCCGGCGCGCATGGATGTCCCGCGGGTGCCGCCGGACCTCGGCATGGTGGTCGGACGGGCGACGGAGATGAAGCAGGACGGCCTCACCCCGACCGTCTGCACCCCGTCTGGCTGAGTCCCGCACCGTGGAGGACGCTGTCGTGGATACCGCGCTCGAGGTCTCAGGCGTGGCGTTGGCACGGGCAGCCAGGCACGCGCAGGACGCTGGTCTCGCCGTTCGCTGGGTGCACACCGGACTCGCGGAGGCGGCGCTCCCGCCGGCGTCCTTCGACCTGGTCTCCGCGCAGTACCCGGCGCTGCTGCGCACCCCCGACGCCGCCGCGGAGCACGCGCAGGTTGCGCTGAGACGCCT
>JBAVRG010000314.1:0-2150 GCA_049694795.1 Mycobacteriales bacterium | reverse complement strand
GCCTTCATCGCACCGGCGAGCTTGGCCAGCAGCACCTCGCGCGACTCGAGGTCGGCGAGCTTCTTGATCTCGTCGGCCGTCATGGCCTTGCCGTCCATGACGCCGCCCTTGACCACCAGGGCCGGGTTGGCCTTGGCGAAGTCACGCAGGCTCTTGGCGGCGCTGACCGGGTCGCCGTTCACGAAGGCGACGGCGGTCGGGCCGCTCAGCAGCTCGTCGAGACCGGTGAGCCCCGCGTTGCTGGCGGCGATCTTGCTCAGCGTGTTCTTCACGACCGAGTAGGTCGTGTCCGCGCCCAGAGCGCGGCGCAGCTCGCTGATCTGCTTGACCGTGAGGCCGCGGTACTCGGTGAGGACCGTCGCCGCTGAGCTGCTGAAGCTCTCGGTCAGCTCGGCCACGGCGTCGCCCTTGTCGGGACGGACGGTGGCCCTCTTGTGCTCTACCACGGTGTCAGTCGCCATGGGCTTCCTCTCGTTCAGGCGCTGATCGGGCCCGGAACGAGGGACGCCCCGGCGCAGAGGCGCACGGGGCGTTCAGAGACCCGAGCCGGAGGGGCTCGGAGGCTGAGCGGCGTACACACCTGCGCGGGTCGCCCGCCGGAGCGGGGCCTTCTGCCTTGTTGCCAAGGCGACCAGCGGTCTTGGGCTGTGGGACAGGCTAGCAGCAGGTCGGCCCGGCCCCGTGGGGCGCGGGCCGACCGCTGCGACGATCAGGCCTCGATCAGGCGTCGGAGCTGTCGTCGAGGAGGTTGCGGGTCTTGTTCGCGTCCACCTGGATGCCGGGACCCATGGTGGTGGTGAAGACGATCTTCTTGAGGTACTTGCCCTTGGCGGTGGCGGGCTTGGCGCGGCTGATCTCGTCGAGAGCGGCGGCGTAGTTCTCCACCAGCTTGGTCTCGTCGAAGGACGCCTTGCCGATCACCAGGTGCAGGTTGGCCTGCTTGTCGACGCGGAAGTTGACCTTGCCGCCCTTGATGTCGTTGACGGCCTTGGTGACGTCGGCGGTGACGGTGCCGGTCTTCGGGTTCGGCATCAGGCCACGGGGGCCGAGGACGCGGGCGACCTTGCCGACCTTGCCCATCATGTCGGGGGTAGCGACGGCGGCGTCGAAGTCGACGTAGCCCTTGGCGACCTTCTCGATGAGCTCGTCGCCACCGACCTCGTCGGCGCCGGCGGCGGTCGCCTCGGCGGCCTTGTCGCCCTGGGCGAAGACGATGACGCGGGCGGTCTTGCCGGTGCCGTGCGGCAGGTTCACGGTGCCGCGGACCATCTGGTCGGCCTTGCGCGGGTCGACGCCCAGGCGCATCGCGACCTCGACGGTGGCGTCGTACTTGGTGGTGCTGGTCTCCTTGGCGAGCCGCGCGGCCTCGAGCGGGGTGTAGATCCGGTCGAAGTCGATCTTCTCGGCGGCTGCCTTGTACGCCTTGCTGCGCTTCACGGTGGTGCCTTCCTGCCCCTGCGTGGGGCAGTCGTGGTGCTGACGGGCGCCGGGCGGTCCGGGCCCTCCCACAGGTCCTTGCGGTTTCCCCAGCACCAGAGTGCTGGGGAAAGGGGTCTAGTCGGTGACGGTGATGCCCATCTGGCGGGCGGTGCCCTCGATGATCTTGGCGGCGGCCTCGAGGTCGTTGGCGTTGAGGTCGGCCATCTTGGTGGTGGCGATCTCGCGGACCTGGGCGGCGCTGATGCTGCCGGCCTTGACCTTGTGCGGGGTCGGCGAGCCCTTCTCGAGGCCGGCGGCCTTGAGGATCATGCGGGCGGCCGGCGGGGTCTTGGTGATGAACGTGAACGAGCGGTCCTCGAACACGCTGATCTCGACCGGCACGATGTCACCGCGCTGCGACTCGGTCGCGGCGTTGTAGGCCTTGCAGAACTCCATGATGTTGACGCCGTGCTGGCCGAGGGCCGGACCGACGGGCGGGGCGGGCGTGGCCGCGCCGGCCTTGATCTGGAGCTTGATGATCCCGGCGAGCTTCTTCTTGGGAGGCATGTGGTGGTTTTCCTAAATAGGCGAGAGCTCTAGAGCTTCGCGACCTGGTTGAAGGACAGCTCGACCGGCGTCTCGCGGCCGAAGATCGACACCAGCACCTTGAGCTTCTGGCTGTCGAGGTTGATCTCGTTGATCGTCGCCGGCAGGGTCGCGAACGGCCCGTC
>JBAVRG010000313.1:0-3121 GCA_049694795.1 Mycobacteriales bacterium | reverse complement strand
ACGCCCTGCCCGCGAGCCGCCGCGGCCACCGCCATCCGCCCGATGGTGCCGTCCGGGAGCAGCCGGCCGGTGCCCACGACCACGCCGTCGACCCGGGCCACCGCGTGGTCGCAGACCGCGTCGAGGTCGTCGCGCTCGAGCTCCCCGGGGACGCCCTGGCCGACGACGAACACCTCGTGCCGGAGCGCGAACACCTCGGGCAGGTCGTCGGGACGGGCGAGCTCGACCCTCACTGCGCGCCGTCCGGGGCCTGCTGCCGCGGCACGACGCCCGTCGTCTCGGGCAGCAGCGGGAGCACCTGCAGCTGCCGCAGCCCCAGACCCTGGGCGGCCACCTGCACGGCGCGTACCCCGGGCCTGCCGGCGAGGGCCCGCAGCTGCGGCGCCGACGCCTCGACCACTGCGGAGTACACGCACGCGCAGCCCGTCCGGTAGGCCCTCGCCTCGAGACCGGTGCTGCGCGCGAGCGCGGCGTAGAGGTCCTTGAACTGCTGGTCCTCCCGGGTCACCACCGTGAGGCTGTCGACGTAGCCCTGGTAGGAGTGCTGCAGAGCGAGCCGGCCGCGGGCGGTGGTGGCGTAGGCGGCCGCGAGCGCGGGCAGCAGGTCGCCCTTGACGTCGACCGGCAGCTGGGCCGCCTCCTTGCCTCCGGCCTTGGCGCGCAGGAAGACCCTCAGGACCCGGTAGCCGCGCAGCGTCGCCGTCACCTGCGCCGGGGTGCGGTAGTCGGTGAGGCTGACGAGCCCGACGCGGGATCCGCGGGCCGACCCGGAGCCGGCCTCGGTCACGCTGAGACCGGCGGCACGGAGGTAGGCGGCGACGGTGTCCCCGACCGACGGCCCGAGGACGGTGTCGGGCGCGGGCGACGGCAGCTCCGGGGTGTCGACCGGGACGGTGACCGCGTCCAGGCGCTGACGGGCCCGGTCGCTCTCCTGCGACACCGCGGTGGCGGTCCCCGCGAGGAACACCAGGCCGATCAGCACGAAGCCGAGCTGCGGCACCTCGCGCAGCAGCGCGAGCGGTCCGCCCGCCGTGTACCGGTCGTCGAGCGCCCGCAGGCTGCTCCGGTCGAGGCTGCGCGCGAGCGCCCGCGCCTGCTCCCGCCGTACCCGGAGCTGCTCCACCCACCGGGTGAGGCGCCGTGCGACGGCAGGGACGAACCGGTCGTCGAGGTCGCTCAGCTTCACGACATGCTCGCGATGAGGTCCAGGGCGCGCTGCAGGTCGGGTGGGTAGCTGCTCTCGAACTCGACCCAGCGGCCGTCATCAGGGTGGGCGAACGACAGCCGGACGGCGTGCAGCCACTGCCGTTCGAGCCGCAGCTTCTTGGCCAGCGTCGGGTCGGCGCCGTAGGTGATGTCGCCGACGCAGGGGTGCTTGAGCGCGGCCATGTGCACCCGGATCTGGTGAGTGCGCCCGGTCTCGAGGTGGATGTCGAGCAGCGTGGCGTGCCGGAAGGCCTCGATCGTCTCGTAGTGCGTGATGCTGTCGCGGCCGCCCGCGACCACCGCGAACTTGTACGCGGAGGTCGGGTGCCGGTCGATCGGCGCGTCGACGGTGCCCGTCAGCGGATCGGGGTGCCCCTGCACGAGCGCGTGGTAGCGCTTGTCGACGGTGCGGTTGCGGAAGGCGTCCTTCAGCACGGTGTACGCGTGCTCGCTCTTGGCGACGACCATCAGGCCGCTGGTGCCGACGTCGAGCCGGTGCACGACGCCCTGGCGCTCCTCGGCCCCGCTCGTGCTGACCCGGTGACCGGCGGCAGCCAGACCGCCGATGACGGTGGGGCCCTCCCAGCCGGGGCTGGGGTGCGCGGCGACGCCGACCGGCTTGTCGACGACGAGGATCGCCTCGTCCTCGTGGACGACGCGCAGCCCCTCGACCACCTCAGGTGCCGGCAGCGGGCTGGGCGCCGCGGACGGGAGGTCGACCTCGAGCATGGCCCCGGCGACCACGCGGTCGCTCTTGCTGCGCACCCGCCCGTCGACGCTCACGCCCCCGTGCTCGATGACCGCTGCTGCCGCCGTCCTGCTCAGGCCGAACAGGCGCGACAGCGCGGCGTCGAGCCGCAGGCCGTCGAGCCCCTCGGGGACGGGCAGGGAGCGGTGGTCGGTCACCACTCCATTCTGCCTGCCGGTCAGGTCCGGCGGCTGCCGTCGACCTCGACACCCCGCAGCGACAGCAGCACGGCGAGCGCGGCGCCGACGGTGATGGCGCTGTCTGCGACGTTGAAGGTCGCGAAGTGCGGCAGCGAGATGAAGTCCACGACCGCACCTCGGCCGACGCCCGGCGCGCGGGCCAGCCGGTCGATGAGGTTGCCCGTCGCTCCGCCCAGCAGCAGGCCCAGGGTGACCGCCCAACCGGTGCTGCGCAGCCGCGGCATGGTGCGCACGATGACGACCACCACGGCGACGGCGATGAGGGTGAACACCACGGTGGCGCCCTCAGCGAAGGAGAACGCCGCGCCGCTGTTGCGCGAGACCCGGAACGTCACCAGACCGCCCAGCAGCCGCACCGGCTCGCGGCCCTCCAGCTGGGCGACCACGAGCAGCTTGGTCGCGACGTCGGCCGCGACGGTGAGCAGGGCGAACAGGACCAGCAGGGCTCGGGGCTTGGTCAGCGCCGTTCCTCGCGCTGCTTGCAGGCCACGTCCAGCGTGGCCGCGGGCAGCGCCTGCAGGCGTGCCTTCGGGATCGGGTTGCCGCAGTTCTCGCAGCGGCCGTACGTCCCGGCGTCGAGCCGGGCCAGGGCGCGCTCGACCTGCAGCAGCAGGTCCCGGCTGTTGTTGGCCAGGGACATCTCGTGCTCGCGCTCGAAGGTCTTGCTCCCGGCGTCCGCCTCGTCCCCGGTGCCCTCGGAGCCGGCGTCACGCTTGAGGGCGGCGTTCTGCTCCTCGGCGTCGTCGATCTCCCCCCGCAGCTCCCGCGCGTGCGCCTCGAGCTGCTTGCGGACGTCCGCGAGCTCCTTCTTGGTCCAGGCGTCGGCGCCGGTCAGCGGCGTCTCCAGCGCCGGCTTCGCAGGTACGGCGGCCTTGACCGCCGGGGCCGCCGGGGCCGCCGGGACCTTCGCGGCCGGGGTCTTCTTCGCTGGGGTGGGCGTCACAGGAGCCTTCGTAGCAGCCTTCGC
>JBAVRG010000312.1:0-8389 GCA_049694795.1 Mycobacteriales bacterium | reverse complement strand
CGTGAGGCCCTGGACGCCGCCGCTGTCGGAGGTGACGACGACCTTGCCGCTCGACGTGGCGATGACGCCGAGCGGGAAGCGCAGCACGTCGACGCTGTGTCCGACCGGGCTCAGGCACCATCCGTTCGGCAGCGTCGCGACCGTCGTCGTGGCGGCCGTGCACGACTGCGCAGCCTGTCCCTGCGCCGCTGCGGCCGACTCGGCGCGATCCCCGGCGGGGGCGTCCGGCCGCGCGAGGGAGGTGCCACCCGTGAGCTGCAGGAACCGCGCGTCAGGGGTCGCAGCGTCGCGTGGCGCATCGTGGGACGAGGACGCGCTGAGCGTCCGCACCGCCACGCCCCCACCGGCGAGCAGGGCGAGGACGGCCGTGCCGGCAAGCAGGCGGCGGGGAGCAGGCATGAGCGGTCTCCGGTGGTCCGACGGCGTTGCGAGACCGTTTCGCCGCCGCGAGCGTGATTCCTGCCCGCCCCGCCTTCGCGCTCAGGGACGTCCGCGGTACGGCGAGATCGCGCGGCCGGCGCCGGTCAGGTCCACGACCGGTTCCGGGCGGCCACCCGGCCGGCGCGTCGCCTCGATCTGCGCCAGCAGCACGGCGGGGTCCACCGGCTCACCGATGTGATGGCCCTGCGCGTGGTCGACGTGCAGGGTGCGCAGGAGGTCGACGGTGCTCTGGTCCAGGACGTACTCCGCGATGGTCTGCTTCCCGAGCGGCCGGGCCGCCGCCACCATGGCCTGCACGATCACCCGGTTGGTGCGGTTGGTGACCAGGTCGCGGATGAACTCGCCGTCGATCTTCAGGTAGTCCAGCGGCAGGTACTTCAGGTAGTGGAACCCGCCGTAGCCCGCGCCGAAGTCGTCCAGGGCGAAGCCGCAGCCGAGATCGGTGACGCGCGTGGCGAAGGCCTTCGCGCGGCCCATGTTGGTGATGGCGGCGGTCTCGGTGATCTCGAAGACGAGCGACGAGGGCGTCACGTCGTGCTGCTCGATCTCCGCCTCGATCACGGCCAGCAGGGAGGGGTCGTCCAGCGACGCGCCGGAGATGTTGATCTCCCACCGGAAGCCGGGGTCGGTGTGGAGGCGCGCCACGAGCGCGATCGCGTGGCGGACCACGTACGCGTCGACCGCCGACGCGAGACCGTGCCGCTCCGCGATGCCCAGGAAGTGGTCGGGCTCGACGAGCTCGTCACCGTCCCGCATCCGCAGCAGCAGCTCGCAGCCCCGGACCTCGTCCTCGGCCAGGTCGAGGATCGGCTGCGCGACGAGCGTGAACAGGTCCTCCTCGAGCGCCGCCCGCACGCGGTCGATCCAGATGAACTTCGCCCGCGACACCGCCGCCGCGGGACCGGACGCGTCGTAGAGCAGCAACCCGTCGCCGCCGCTCTCCTTGGCCGCGTACATGGCGAGGTCCGCGTTGGCCAGCACGTCGTCGGCAGTGGTCCCTGCGGACCCGTCGAGCATGACGATGCCTGCACTCGCCGTCGAGCGCACCCGCTGGCCGCTGGTGTCGACGACGCCGTGCTCCCGCACGGACACGAGGAGGTCCGTCACCAGAGCTGCGGCCCCGGCGGCGTCGACGCCGTAGAGCAGCACCGCGAACTCGTCGCCGCCGAGGCGGGCGAGCACGTCGCTCGTGCGCAACCGGCTGCGCAGCGCCGTGGTGACCGCGCCGAGCAGGACGTCGCCGGTCGGGTGGCCCAGCGTGTCGTTGATGTACTTGAAGTTGTCCAGGTCGAGCAGCACCAGCGCACCGCCCGCGTCGTAGCGGGTGTCCAGCGCGAGGGAGTGCTCGAGCTCCTCGTGCAGCCGCCGACGGTTGAGCAGCCCGGTCAGCGGGTCGTGGTCCGCGAGGTACTGCAGCTGGTCCTCGTAGCCCTTCCGGTCGCTGATGTCCTCGATGTGGAAGGCGGCGTAGTCCTCACCCTCCTCGTCGCGCACCCGCGCCACGCTCAGGGAGGCCCATCGCAGCGCCCCGTCCGAGCGGACGAGCCGGACCTCGCAGCGGTAGTGCTCGCAGCGGCCGGCGACGAGGTCGTCGAAGAGCTCGGCGTCCGGGCTGGGGCTCTCGGTGAGGGCAGCCAGGGGCATGCCGGCCAGCTCTGCCGCCGGGTGCCCGGTGAGAGCGCTCAACGCCTCGTTGGCGCGCAGCACCCTCCTGTCCAGGCTGACGAGGGCCATCCCCACGGGGGCACGCTCGAAGGCGGCCGCGAACTGCGCGTTGCTGTGGGCGAGAGCGCGCTCAGCCTCCCTGAGCTGCGTCACGTTCTGCGTCGTGCCGCGCATCCCGAACACGTTCCCCCGAACGTCCCGCACGACCTCACCGCGCGTCAGGACGTGCCTGGTCGTGCCGTCCGGAAGCTGGAGCCGGTGCGCCACCTCGAACGGCCGGTGGCTGCGCAGCGCCTCGCTCTGGGCGGCGAGCACGCGCGCTGCCTCCTCGGGCTGCGAGCGCAGCGCCAGTGCGTCGCCGAACGACGCCGGGGCGGTCGCCGGGTCGAGCGCGAAGATGACGAACATCTCCGGCGACCACGTCAGCCCGGCGGGCGTGGGCTGCAAGACCCAGCTCCCGACGCGGGCCACCCGCTGGGCGTCCTCGAGGTCGGCCTTGGTCCGGACGAGCTCGCCGTTGGCCTGCTCGAGCAGCTCGTTGGTGCGCTCGAGCAGGGCCGCCCGCTTCACCAGCGCCGCGTGCGCGTCGGCGAGCTGCTGCTCGGCCACCCGCCGGTCGGTCAGGTCGGCCACCACGAGGCAGCGCACGACGGCACCCTCGATGTCGAGGCCGGTGACCGAGGCGAGGACCGGGACCGTCGACCCGTCGGCGTGCCGGAGGTCCAGCTCGGCACGCGCGGTGCCGGCGGGTCCGACAGCGAGCAGCTGGGCGAGGGCGGCGCGGCCCGACGAATGCACCAGCTCGGCGGCCCCCCGGCCCACCACCGCGCCCCGGTCGCGGTCCAGGAGGGAGGCGAGCCGACGGTTGACGAACAGCACGACGCCGCTCTCGGAGATCGTGGCGGCTCCTTCCCCCATCTCCTCGACGATCACCCGGTACGGACGGTCGGCGCTCGCCAGCGTGTAGAGCTGCTCCTGCTCCGGTCCCCCCATCAGGACGGCGTCGACACCGCCGCTGCGGATCGCGGTGAGGGCAGCCTCGAGGTCGTCGATCTGACGACGGAGAGCAGCCGTCTCGTCCGAGCCGCGGTCGGGGCCCTCCGGGGTGTTGGCGGTCATGACCAGGTCGCCTCGTCGCCCGGGGCGCTCCGGATGGTCACCACCGGACCCAGGTCGAGGCCGGCGCGGAGCCGCTCGACGTCACCGAGATCACCGACGAGCCGGCGCAAGGGGGCTGGAAGCCGCTTGACCAGAGTCGGTACGGCGAGCACCTGGTCCTGGATGACCTGCGCGGGCTCGTCGCGCACGTCCACGACCTGCAGGTCCACCCGCCCTGCGAGCTCCTCCTCGCAGATCCGGCGGACCGCGTCGACGGCGTCGGCGGAGTGCGGCGACGCGCCGCTCACGTAGAGCGTGAGCGACCAGCGAGGGGGCTCGGTGCCCGACGTTGCGCCCGAGGTCACGGCCCTGCCCCCTCAGGCCGCAGCTGCAGGCCGACGAGCACCTTGTCGGTGTCGGAGAGGTCGCCGATGATCTTGCGGATGGGCTCGGGCAGCTTCCGCACCAGCGTCGGCACCGCGATGATCTCGTCCCCACGGGCCAGCTTCGGGTTCTCCACCAGGTCGATGAGCTCGACGCGGTAACGGCCGGCGAGGTGCTCCTCGCACACCTTGCGCAGGTTGTCGATGGCCCGCAGCGACTTCGGGCTCTGGCCCGCGACGTACAGCCGGAGGTCGTAGACCGGCGCGGACTCCTCCTCGGAGACCTCCTTGCGGCCGGCACCTCCCGGTCCGACGCCGTCCATGGTCACACCCCCCGGCCGGTCGGCGCGGCTCCGTCGGTGCTGCGCGTGCGGGCGGAAGCCGAGCGCAGCCCCTCGAGTGCCTCCCCCGCGCCGACCTCCTCCGCCAGCAGTCGCTCGAGCTCGGCGCTCCCGGCGGCCAGCTGCTCCTGCAGCACCGTGAGCTGGGCCGCGAGCTCCGACGAGCGGCGAGCCAGGGCCATCCGACGCCGGTCCACGTCGTCGGTGTGCGTGGCTCTCGCTTCCTCCGCAGCAAGGGCCATGGTCCGCGCCGAACCGGTCAGGACGCCTTCCGGCCCGATGTAGACGTCGACCAGCTCGGCCCCGTGGTCGGTGATGACGAACTCGCGCACCTGGTTGGAGTGGGCCGTACCGCGGCTCTTGACCACGGTCAGCACCCGGTTGCGCTCACCGTCGCTCTCGACGTTGCGCAGCAGGAGCCAGGTGTCGATGAGGGACGACAACCCGAACTCGCTCGTCTCGACGTCTCCCCCGTGGTTCAAGGCGGTCAGCACCGTCGTGATGCCGCGCACCTTGAGGAGGTCCATCTCGCGTGCGACCGCCGACATCACCTCGCTCGCGGCACCGGCCCGTGCCATGCCGGCGATCGCGTCGAGCGCCACGACAGCCGGCTGCTCGTCCTCGAGCAGGAGCTCGAGGTGCCCGAGGTGCGACTCCAGCCCGGACGTGGTGGCACGCTCGCACCACAGCGTCAGCAGGCCCTCGTCCGCCCAGCGCCTCAGGTCGAGGCCCACTGACCGCATGTTGCGGATGAGCTGCTCCGGCGACTCCTCGAACGACATGAACAGCGCATGCTCCCCGCGCGCGCACGCCGCATCGACGACGTTGGCGGCGATGGTGGTCTTGCCGCTGCCGGATGCGCCGCTCACGAGCAGCACCGAGCCGCGGTAGACGCCGCCACCCACCATGGCGTCGAGCTGCGGCAGCCCGGTCGAGATCCGCTCCGAAGGTGCCCCGTAGGCCAGTCCCACCGAGGTGATGGGCAGCACCGCAAGGCCACGCTCGGTGATGCGGAACGGGTACTCGTTGGTTCCGTGCCCCGAACCTCGGTACTTCACGACGCGCAGCCGGCGCGTCGAGACGTCGTCGATCACCCGCTGGTCGAGCACCACCACGCAGTCCGAGACGTACTCCTCTATGCCGAACCTCGTCAGCTGCCCCTCGCGCCCTCGCTCACCGGTGACCAGGGTGGTGAGTCCTCGGTCCTTGAGCCAGCGGAACAGCCGTCCCATCTCGCTGCGCACGATCCCCTCGTTTCCGAGAGCGGTGAACAGCACCTCGATCGTGTCGAGGACGACCCGCTTGGCCCCGACCGCGTCGACCGCGCTCTGCAGTCGGAGGAACAGGCCTTCCAGGTCGAAGGCGCCGGTCGCCACGATCTCCGCCGCGTCGACGCGGAAGGCGTCGACGACCAGGTGCCCCTGCTCCTCGAGCTCCGCCAGGTCGAAGCCGAGCGACGCGACGTTGTCCGCCAGGTCCGTGGCGGACTCCTCGAAGGACAGCAGCACCCCGGGCTCGTCGAACTCCTGCGCTCCGCGGACCAGGAACTCGACACAGAAGAGCGTCTTGCCCGAGCCCGAGGCACCGGTCACCAGGCTCGGCCGACCACGCGGCAGCCCGCCGGAGGTCAGGTCGTCGAACCCCCTGATGCCGGTCGGGGTCTTGGCCAGGCTTCGCGCAGGCCGCGTCTGGGGCCGGCCATCAGGCCGCGTCGTCGTGGTCACCACGTCTCCCCCCGGAGAATCAGCATCAGCCTGTCAGCGTGAGGGGTGAAGGTCCACTGGTGGATGCCTTCGTCGACGGCGCGTAGTGGCAGCGCCACCGAGCGCGGTCACGAGGTGCTGGCCGGCGCGGATGCGCGCCTCAGGTGGTCGTCGTCGCGGTCGTCGGCTGCGCCGCTGCGTCCGGCAGCTCCACCACGCGGGGCTCGGCCTTCATCTCCGCCGCGAGCTGGTCAGCGGCCATCTCGGTGGCCTTGGAGACGATGCGGCTGGCCGCCTTGATGTTCGCCGCCACCTGGTCGGCAAGGTTCGTCTCGTAGACGACGATCAGGCCCGCCTGCCCGGCGTCGAGGGTCTCGCCCAGCTCCTTGAGGTCGCCCCGCGACATGCCACCACTGGCGTGGCCGGCGACCGAGCCGATGGCTGCACCGCCTGCACCAGCGGTCGCGATCCCGATGCCGACGGGCGGGAAGAGAGCAGCTGCGACTCCCACCGCCAGGCCCCAGCCGAGCCCTACTGCAGCGCCGTGCCGGGTGGGCTGCTCGTGCTTCTTGACGATGTGGACCTTCCCGTCGGCGTCCTTGGCGATGACGGAGGCGTCGAAGTCGTGCGACGTGCGGACTTCTCGGTACAGCGCCTTGACCGCCTCGTAGTCCGAGACTGCGGCGTCCACCGTGTCATACGCCGCAGCGATCACGTAGAGCGTGTCCTTCTCCTGCTTGGCCATCGCAAGCCTCCCTGAGTCCGGTCTCGTCAGAAGGGCCAGTCTCGCCGGGTCAGGCGCGGCCGGAATCATGCGAACGGGATGACTCCGCAGGCAGCGTCGCCGCGGCCTGGTCAGGGCGTGACGATGGCGAAAGCGTCACGTCCCCCCGCGCATCACCCGGAGCTGCCGGAGCGCGGGGACGCGTTGCCCCGCCACGCCCCACCGCCCCGACCGGCCCGAAGCCAGGTGCCGCCGGCCGGGGCGTAGCCGCAGCACCCGCAGCGACCTACCCTGCGAGCGTGACCGGGGTGGCAGGCGGAGTACGGCTCGCCGAGCTGGTGGCCGCCCTGTCGCTGGCGACCGACCTGGGGCTCGGGCAGCCGCAGGAGCACATCATCCGGCAGACGCTCATCGCGCTGCGGGTGGCCGAGCTCGAGGGACTCACCGACGACGAACGGGCCGCCATCTTCTACGTGTCGCTGCTCGCGTGGGTCGGCTGCGTGGCGGACGCGCACGAGATGGGCAAGTGGTTCGGTGACGACACGGCCGTGCGCGCCGACAGCTACCTCGTCGACCTCACCGGCCTGCCGATGATGCGCTTCATGCTCGGCCACGTCGGCAGCGGCAGCTCCCCGATCAGACGCCTCACGATGATCGGCCGGTTCCTCGCCGGCGGCTCGAACGAGGTCCGCCACTCGATGGCTGCGCACTGCCAGGCCTCCGGCGACCTCTCGATGCGCCTGGGGCTGGGACCGGAGGTGCGCGACCCGCTGCAGCAGGCGTTCGAGAGGTGGGACGGCAAGGGCTCTCCCGGCCGCCTGGCGGGCTCCGAGATCGCCCGCATCATGCGCATCGTCCACATCGCCAACGACGCCGAGATGCTGCACCGGCTCGGAGGGGTCGCCGCGGCCTCGACGATGCTGCAGTCGCGCCGCGGCACGGAGTTCGACCCCGAGCTCGTCGACGGCTTCTGCGCGCACGCCGACGACCTGCTCGCCTCGCTCGAGGACGTCGACGGCTGGGAGGCCCTCATCGGAGGGCACGACGGGTTGCAGCGCGAGCTCACGGACCCCGAGCTCGACGAGGCGCTGGAGGCCTTCGCCGACTACGCCGACGTCAAGTCGCCGTACACGCTGGGGCACTCCCGTGGCGTGGCGTCCCTCGCCGCGGCGGCGGCGAGCACCGTCGGCCTCCCGCACGACGACGTCACCCTCGTACGGCGGGCCGGGCTGGTGCACGACGTGGGTGCCATCGGGGTGTCCTCCGGCATCCTCGACAAGCCCGGCAGGCTCACCGCCGCGGAGCGCGAGCGGGTCCGCACCCATCCGTACCTGACAGCCCGCACCTTCTCGAAGCCGGCGGCGCTGGGCGCCATCGGGCAGCTGGCGGCGCTGCACCACGAGCGGATGGACGGCTCCGGGTACCCGTCGGGCCTCACCGCGGACGCCCTGCCGATGACGGCCCGCGTGATCGCCGCGGCCGACGTCTACCACGCGCTGCTCGAGCCGCGCCCCCACCGGGCCGCGCTGCCGCCGGAGGAGGCACGGGACGTGGTCTGCGCGGAGGTGACCGCCGGCCGGCTGGACGGCGACGCGGTCCGCGCAGTGCTGGAGGCGGCCGGTCACCGGGTGCGGCGGCGCACCGACCACCCCGCGGGGCTGACGGCCCGTGAGGTCGAGATCCTCGTGCTGCTCGCCCGAGGCCGCACCAAGCAGCAGATCGCCGCGGCGCTGAGCATCTCCCCCAAGACGGTCAACGCCCACGCGGAGCACATCTACGGGAAGATCGGCGTCACGTCCCGGGGGGCCGCCGCGCTGTTCGCGATGCGGCACGGGCTCGTGACCGTCGGCGAGCTCGCGAACTGACCGACCGAAGATAGGGCGAACGCCCGACGCACCACCCGCGCCGGTCGCCGTACAACGACGGCATGACCGAGAACGACACCACGACGACTCGCTGGTCGGTCGGCGGCCTGCTCCTGGAAGCCCTGGCGGCCCGCGACTTCGACCGGATGACGGACTGCTTCGCGCCCAC
>JBAVRG010000311.1:0-4181 GCA_049694795.1 Mycobacteriales bacterium | reverse complement strand
CGAAGGAGATGGCGCCCAGGTTGTAGACCTCGGCCGGCTGCGAGGACTCCAGCGCGCGCAGCAGGCTCGAGAAGTCCGTCAGGTCGCCCGTGAGCAGCGTCACGTCGGGGACGGTCTCGCGGACCAGATCGAACTTCGGGTTGTTCTGCCCGCGGATGAGGCCGAAGACGTCGTAGCCCTTGCCGAGCAGCAGCTCAGCGAGGTAGAGCCCGTCCTGGCCGGTGATCCCGGTGATGAGTGCGCTGGTCATGACCTCTGCTTCGTGTGGTGCTGACGGTGTCAGGCAGCGGGGGAAACGGTACCCGCTCCGCGGCGGCGGGCACGGACGCAGACCACGCTGCCGGCGGTGTTCGGCGCGCCGCGGTCGGCGAGTGCCACGAGCGGGGCGAGCGGCGCGGCGGCGTTCCACCCGGCGCGGCCGCCCTTGGCGGACAGCCACAGGTAGAGCCGCTCCATCCGCGCGGTGCGGAACAGATAGCGGTGCTCCTCGACCGTGAAGCCGGCGTCGTCGAGGAGCTTCGTGAGCTCGTCGTGGGTGTACGTGCGCTGCACGTGGTACTTGCGGCGGTGCACCGCCATGAGGTCCGGCGACTCGTCCGCGCGGGTGAGCGCGTCGGCGCTCATCACCAGCACGCCGCCGGGCTTCACGACCCGGGCCATCTCGGCCAGCGAGCGCGGGCCGTCGTCGAAGTGCTCGATGGCGCAGACGCTCATGACGACGTCGAACGTGCCGTCCTTGAAGGGCATGTCGAGGGCGTCGGCCTCCACCAGGTGCGGAGAGACCTTGAGCGTGGCTCCGCGGCGCAGCTTGTCGGTGGCGATGTCGAGGCAGGTCGCGGAGGCACCTGCCTTGGTGGCCTGGGCCGCCCACCAGCCGTCGCCACCGGCGACGTCGAGCACCTGCTTGCCGCGCAGGTCACCGGCCCAGGCGAGGAGCTGCCCGACCTCCCGGCTGCGCAGCACGTGCACCTTGTGCCCGATGTAGGCGACGACGTCCGTGAGCACGGCAGACCTCCTTGGGGAACGGGGGCACTCTAGGCGAGCTCGACGGGCCGCCGGCTCTGGGCGCGCCGGGCGGTGAGGGCGGCAACACCGGCCGCACCCGCGTCGGCGAGCGTGAACAGCAGCCGCGACACCAGAGCCACTGTGGTGGCAGCGGCCGTCGAGAGCACCGGCGACAGCGCCACGACGAGGCCTGCCTCGCGCACGCCGGCACCCGCCGGGAGCACGACCAGCAAGGGGCCGCTCGCGGCCGCCAGCGCGAAGCCGCCGACGGCGTAAGGGATGGACCTCACGCTCGACCCGCCGACGTCGACGACGAGAAGCCACGCCTGCAGGCCGTTGAAGAGCCAGGTCAGGGCAGACAGCCCCACCGCGGTGGCGATGCCCCGCCCGGAGAGCGGGTGCTCGAGGGGCGGCTGGCGGAGCAGCCGCATCCCCAGCGCGAGCAAGCGGTTGAGGACCGCCGGGTGGCAGGCGACCAGGCCGAGCACCAGCACCACCAGGCCGAGCGTCGCCGTGGGGGTGCCGACGTGCGACCACAGGGCCGGCGCGCAGGCTGCGGCCACCAGCAGGCCGGCGAGGACCGAGAGCAGCAGCGCGACCAGCGCGGCCGCCGCCGACCGCCGGCGGGGCACCTGCGCCTGCTGCCCGAGCTGCATCTGGGTGACGACCGGCCACACGCTGCCGGGCAGGTACTTGCCGAGCTGGCCGACGTAGAAGATGCGGGCCCCCACCCGTGCGTGCAGCGGCGACCCGAGGTCGGCGAGCAGCGCCCGCCAGGCCAGGAAGCCCGTGACCAGCCCGCAGACGAGCGCAAGCTGCGCGCCGACGACGTTCGGCACGGACAGGTCTCCGAGGTGCTTGCGCACCCCGCCGAGCTGCGTCGCGAGCGCGTACCCGAGCCCGGCGACGAGCACCAGCACCACGAGCCGCCGCAGCAACCGGGTCCGGCGTGAGGCCGGCACCGCCAGGTCCTGCTCGGTCATGCGGGACCGGCCCCGGTGAGCCGCTCCACCATCTCGACGTAGGCGGTCCACTGACCGTCACCGGCGGTCGGCCCGACGTTCGCGCGCAGCTCCTCGATCACCCCGGGCTCGTAGAGCCGGCGCAGCGACGCGGCGAGCGCCACCGGGTCCTCGGGCGCGCAGAGCAGCCCGTCGACGCCGTCGCGCACCTGCTCGGCCATCGTGCCGACCGTGGTGGCGACAACCGGCAGCCCGTGCTCGTGCCCGAGGGAGGCGTTCCACGAGGCGGTGGAGCTCCGGTAGGGCAGCACGAGCGCGTCCGCCTCCTCGAGCAGAGCCGGGACCTGCTCGGCCGGGAGGTAGCCCTCCCGGATCTCGACGCGGTCACCGACGCCGAGCTCGGCGACGAGGGACCGGGTGCTCTCGGAGCCGCCCCAGAACTCGCCGGCCACCACGAGGCGCACGTCCGGGGCGTCGGGCAGGGCCCGCAGCAGCACGTCGAGGCCCTTGTAGGGCCGCACCATGCCGAAGAACACCACCGTGCGGGTGACCGGGCGCCCCACGGCGGAGCGGTGCCCGTCGCCGAACGTGTGCGGCGGCGGCAGCGGCGACACGGCCACCTCGGAGCCGGTCAGCGAGCGCGCCGTCTCGGCCTCGGCGTCGGCGTGCACGAGCACGGCATCCACCCGGGAGAGCACTCCGCGGACCAGGCGCTCGTCGACGCTGCGCCGCTCGTGCGGCAGGACGTTGTGGCAGAGGGCCACGGTGCGCACCTCCGAGCCCAGCCCGCGGGCGATCGTGACGTGCGCCGGCGCCTGCACCGGTGTCACGACGACGAGCACGACGGCGTCGACGTCGCGGCGCAGCCGACGGCCGGTCTGCCACCAGCCGAGGGGCCACCGCCAGGACAGGGGGTAGCTCGTCCGAGGGAAGACCGGCTGCTCGGGCTCGTCGACCTTCTGCTGCCCGGGGTAGAGCAGTGCGGGGTACTGGGACGACCAGGACACGAGCTCGACCTCGTGCCCGCGCTTGCTGAGCTCGTGGGCCAAGCGGGTCGTGTGCTGCGCGACTCCGCCCTTGTAGGGATGGGTAGGTCCGACGAGGGCGAGGCGCATGGCTCCGCCAGCCTACCGGCGCGCGGCGCCGCAGGCTCAGTGCACCAGTCGGTAGCCTCGGGAACCGACGTCGACGAACGGTGAAGGGAACGGCCCGCGTGGTGCACGAGGTGACCATCGACCCCGCGGGGTCGGCCGAGGACTCCCCTTCCGAGCTGGAGACACCGGCGCGACCGCGACGGAGCTGGCGACGCGCTTCGCTCGAGGGCGTGCTGACGTTCCTCGGCTACTCGGTGCTCACGTGGTTCTTCTTCCCCGCGGTGCGCGACCGCGGTGAGGCGTTCTACCAGGAGCTCCTGGTCAACGCCCTCAGCCCCGACCGCGAGGGCGCCGGCTGGTACCTGCGGCACGGTCAGCTCCCCGCCTGGGCGCGGGACACCTACGCCGGTGCGCCGTACGCCGCCCAGATCCAGCACGCCCTCTACTACCCGGGCAACCTGCCCTTCACCTTCCTCGCGCACCCCGCGACCGCGCTCGACCTGGTCCTGGCCCTGAGCGTCGCGTGGGCCGCTCTCGGCGCCTGGGCCTACTGCCGCTACGCGCTGCGCACCTCCTACCTCGCGTCGGTGCTGGGCGGTCTCGCCTTCGGCTTCGGGGGCATGGCGCTGCAGCACGTCACGCTCACCAACCAGCTCCAGGCGCTGTCGTGGCTGCCCTGGGTGCTGCTGTTCGCGCACCTCGCGCTCGACACCGGCCGCTGGCGGCACGTCGTCCTGACGGCGCTGGCGATCGGCCTCGGGCTGCTCTCCGGCCACCCGGAGGAGTGGGTCTACACGCTGGGCGCGCTCGTCACCTACGCGGCGTTCTGGGTGCTCGGCGGTCCGCGGGCAGGTCTGCGCGGCGTGCTCGGGCGGCTGTGGTACGCGGCCCTGCGGATCGGCACGGCGTTCGCCGTCTTCGTCGGCCTGTTCGGCTTCCAGCTCCTGCCCACGCTGGCGCTCAAGGGCCAGGGCTACCGCAGCGGCAGCGACTTCCGGGACCAGTACCCGATGCCCAAGGCCATCGCGGTCAACAGCCTGCTGCCCGACTACGGCCGGGTCCTGTACGGCGAGAACGTCGCGTTCATCGGGGTGCTGGCCCTCGGGCTGGCAGCCCTCGG
>JBAVRG010000310.1:0-11287 GCA_049694795.1 Mycobacteriales bacterium | reverse complement strand
ACGCGGTGGCCGCCCTCGAGCACCCGGACGCGGTGGGGCAGGCCTTCGCCAGCGGCATGGCGGCCACCGCCGGCGTCGTCATGGCCCTGTGCAGCAGCGGTTCTCACGTCGTGGCACCGCAAGAGGTCTACGGCGGGACGTGGGCCCTCCTGACCAAGCAGCTGTCCCGGTTCGGGGTGACGACGACCTTCGTCGACACGACCGACCTGCAGGCAGTACGAGCCGCTGTGCGTCCCGAGACCGTGCTGCTGTGGGGTGAGGTCCTGGCCAACCCCACGATGACCGTCGCCGACCTCCCCGGCCTCGCCGAGGTCGCCCGCGAGGCGGGCATCACGTTCGCTGTCGACGCGACCTTCGCGAGTCCCGCGGTCTGCCGGCCCCTGGAGCACGGGGCCGACCTGGTCGTGCACTCGGCCACCAAGTACATCGGCGGCCACAGCGACGTGACGGGCGGCGTCGTCGTCGGCCCTCCGCAGCTGCTCGAGAAGGTCCGGGAGGTCCGCGTCGACCTCGGCGGGGCCCTCGCACCGGACGAGGCGGCGCTGCTGCTGCGGGGGCTGCAGACGCTGCCGCTGCGGATGGAGCGCCAGTGCGCCACGGCACTCGCGGTCGCCACCGCGCTGGCGGCCCACGAGAAGGTCGTGCGCGTCGACCACCCCGGCCTGCCGTCCCACCGCGACCACGCCCTGGCCGGCCGGCTGTTCGACGCGGGTCGCTACGGCGCCGTCGTCACGGTGACCCCGCGCGGCGGCCGGACGGCCGGCATGGCGCTGGTCGACGGCCTGCGACTGCTGCGGCGGGCCACCTCGCTGGGGGGGACGGTGAGCAAGGCCGTGCACGTCGCCTCGACGACCCACCTCGCGCTCGACGACGCGTCCCTGGCGGCTGCGGGCATCGACCCGGGTGCGGTGCGCCTGAGCATCGGCCTCGAGGACGCTGACGACCTCGTCGCCGATCTCACGGCCGCGCTGGACGCCGTCTGAGGGTTGCGCCGGCCCGGAGCCGGCCAGACCTCAGGCATGGAGCAGTACGACGTCGTCGTCCTCGGTGGCGGGTCGGCCGGAGAGGTGGTGGCCGGCGAGCTCGCGCAGGCCGGCCGCCGGGTCGCGCTCGTCGAAGCGCTGCGGGTCGGGGGTGAGTGCCCCTACGTCGCCTGCATGCCCTCCAAGGCCCTGCTGAGGTCGGCGGAGGCACGTCACCAGGTGGGCCGGCTCGTGGACCTGGGCGGGGCGTCCTCCCTACCGCGGCTGGACGGGGACGACGAGGGCTACCTCGCTGCGGTGCGAAGGCGGGACGAGGTCGCCGAGCACCGGGACGACGGCGAGGCGGCGGCCGGTCTGCAGGACAGGGGCGTCGAGGTCGTCCGGGGTCGCGGACGGGTCAGCGCCCCGGGAGTGGTGACGGTCGCCGACCGGCAGCTCGGCTGGACGGATCTGGTGCTCGCCACCGGCTCGCGACCCGTGGTGCCCGCCCTGGACGGCCTGGACGCGGTGCCGACGTGGATCTCCGACGAGGCGCTGTCCGCGCAGCAGCGGCCCGCCTCCCTGCTGGTGCTGGGCGGCGGTGCGGTGGGTTGCGAGCTGGCGCAGGCGCACGCGCGGTTCGGCGTCCGGGTGGTGCTCGTGGAGAGCGGGGAGCAGCTGCTGGGAAAGGAGGAGCCCGGCGTCGCTGCCGCGCTCGCCGAGGTGCTGAGGAGCGACGGCGTGGAGGTGCTCCTCGGGGTCGAGGCCGAGCGCTTCTCGCCGGCGCCGGGTGGCCGTGCGACAGCGCACCTGTCCGACGGGAGCTCCCGCGAGGTCGAGCGCGTCCTGCTGGCGGTCGGGCGGGCCCCCGTCCTCGACGGGCTCGGCCTGGACGTGCTCGGGATCGACGAGCTGCGGGTCGACGGGCACTGCCGCGTCACCGAGAACGTCTGGGCTGCAGGCGATCTGACCGGTGTCGCGCCCTACACCCACACCGCGAGCTACCAGGCACGGGTGGTGGTTGCGAACCTGCTCGGAACGGAGCGGGTGGCGGACTACCGCGCGATCCCGCGGGTGGTCTACACCGACCCGCCGGTCGCCAGCGTCGGGCTCGACGCGAGAGCTGCGTCCGGCAGCGGGATGGATGCGGTCACCGCGGTCATGGACCTCGCCCAGGTGGCGCGCACGACCACCGAGGGGAGCTGCGGAGGCAGGCTGGTCCTCACCTGCGACCGGGCGCGTGGGGTGCTGGTGGGGGCCGCCGCGCTCGGCCCCCGTGCCGATGACTGGATCGGCGAGGCGACCCTGGCGATCCGGGCCGAGGTGCCGCTCGCGGTCCTGGTGGACGTGGTGCACCCGTTCCCGACCTTCGGTGAGGCCTACGAGCCGGCGCTGAGGGAGCTCGCGGAGCAGGTCAGCGCAGCGTCGTCGTGATCGCCTTGGCCAGGGCGCCGAGCAGCTCGGCCTGGCCGCTGTAGGAGTCGGGGAACTCCACCACCACGTTCACCGGGCGTCCCGTCGTCGTCCACGACCGCGAGGCGCCCTTGTCGTGCATCGCCCAGTGCACGCCGTCGAAGACGTACGGGTCGTCGGTGGCGCTGCCGGCCTTGACCCCGCAGCGCAGCGTGACCGGCGGGTCGCCCCAGGCCGCCGTGGTGTCGGAGGTGGGCAGCGCGGCGCGCAGGCGCACGCCCTTGCCGAGCTCCTGCGGGAGGCTGTTCTTCAGGGCCCGGCACGACAGCAGCGTGGGCGCCGACACCCCGTTCACAGCGGGCACGGGCACGCCCTCCGGCGTGGCAGCGGGCCCCCCGCAGGCGGCCGCCAGAGCGACCAGGACCAGGGCTAGAGGTGGACGACGGGGCACGTGAGGGTGCGGGTGATGCCGTCGACGCCCTGGATGCGCGCGACGACCAGCTTGCCGAGCTCGTCGACGTTGCGGGCCTCGGCGCGCACGATGACGTCGTAGGGGCCGGTGACGTCCTCGGCGTTCGCGATGCCGTCGAGCCCGCTGATCGCCTTGGCCACGGCAGCAGCCTTCCCGACCTCGGTCTGGATGAGGATGTAGGCCTGGACCGCCATGTCTGACCTCTCTCTGGAAGGCTGGTGTGCGTGTCGGAACGTACCGCACGTGATGTGGGCGAGTTCGGGCTGATCGCCGCGGTCACGGCGCGCCTGCCCGGCTCGGCCGCCGTGCTGCTCGGACCCGGGGACGACGCCGCCGTCGTCGCCGCTCCCGACGGCCGGGTGGTGGCCACCACCGACATGCTGGTCGAGGGCGTCCACTTCCGGCGCGACTGGTCCAGCGCCTACGACGTGGGACGCAAGGCGGCCGCCGCCAACCTGGCCGACGTCGCGGCGATGGGCGGCACCGGCACCGCGCTGCTCGTGGCCCTCGCCGCGCCTCCCGGCCTGCCGCTGGAGTGGGCGCTCGGGCTCGCCGACGGCCTGCGGGACGAGGCCGCGCTCGTCGGAGCCGCGGTCGTGGGTGGCGACACCGTGAGCGCCGACCTCCTGGTCGTCTCGGTGACCGCGCTGGGCAGCCTCGTGGGGGCACCGGTGACGCGCACCGGCGCGCGGGTCGGTGACGCCGTCGTGGTGGCAGGTCGGCTGGGCTGGGCCGCGGCTGGGCTGCGGCTGCTGCACCAGGGAGTGACCGACGGGCCGCTCGTCGACGCCCACCGGCGCCCGCTGCCGCCGTACGCGCTGGGACCGGCGCTCGCCCGCGCCGGTGCCACCTCCATGTGCGACGTCAGCGACGGCCTGGTGGCCGACCTCGGCCACATCGCCCACGGCAGTGGTGTCGGCATCGCGCTCGACGCGAGCTCGCTTGCGGATCAAGCGGTCTCGCTCGAGGACGTCCTCACCGGCGGGGAGGACCACGCGCTGGTCGCGACGCTGCCGGGGCCCCCTCCGGAGGGCTGCCGCGTGATCGGCCGGGTGGTCGACGGCGACGGCGTGACCGTCGACGGGCAGCCCGTCAGCGGTGGCTGGGAGCACTTCGCGTGAGGCGGGTGCTCGCCGTCGGCGGCTCGGACTCCGGCGGTGGTGCGGGCCTGCAGGCCGACCTCAAGACGCTGCACGCCCTGGGCGTGCACGGCTCGACGGTCGTGACGGCGGTGACCGCGCAGGACAGCGTCGCGGTGCACCACGTGCACCCGGTGCCGCCGGAGAGCGTGCGGGCGCAGCTGTCCGCGGTGCTCGGCGATCTCGGTGCCGACGTGGTCAAGACCGGCATGCTCGCGACCGAGGAGACCGTGCGCGTGGTCGCCGACGCCGTCGCGGGGCTGCCCCTGGTCGTCGACCCGGTGGGGGTGTCCAGCAGCGGTCAGTCGCTGCTGAGCCCCGACGGCCTCGCCGCGCTGCGCTCGCTGCTGCTGCCCCTCGCGACGGTCGTGACCCCGAACCTCGCCGAGGTCGAGGCGCTCACAGGCTTCGTGGTCCGCGCCGAGAGCGACCTCGAGCAAGCCGCGGAGCGGGTGCTCGCGCTCGGACCGCGCTGGGTCCTGGTCAAGGGCGGCCACCTCCCCGGCGACCCCGTCGACCTGCTGCACGACGGGACCACCGTCACCGCGCTGCGCGGCCCCCGCCTGGAGACCCCCCACACCCACGGCACCGGCTGCACGCTGGCGTCGGCGCTCGCCGCCTTCCTGGCGCTCGGGGAGCAGGTGCCGCAGGCCGCTGCCCGGGCGAAGGCGTTCACCGCCGAGGCGATCCGCGGCGGCTACCCGCTCGGTGCGGGACCCGGGCCGGTGCGGCCCGGGGGGTAGCTCAGGGTCGGCTCAGGGTCGGCTCAGCCCTCCTCCCAGGCCTCGTCCTCGGCGTCGAGCCGGGCGTTGCGCTCGGCGACGCCCTGGAGCGCGTGCTCAGCGGCCTCCCGCGTCGGGTAGGGCCCGAGGCGCACCTCGGCGCGGCAGCCGGCGTCGCCCTCGACGGCGTGGTGGTCGGTGCACCAGAAGTAGGCCATGACAGCAGCGTGCCACGATGCGCGGGTCTCGAACCCTGGAGGAAGCACGTGGCGATCTACGCCCTCGGTGACCGTGTCCCCGACGTCCACGCGGACGCCTACGTCCATCCCGACGCCACGGTGATCGGTGACGTCACGATCGGGGCGGGCAGCACCGTCTGGCCGGGCGCGGTGCTGCGCGGTGACTACGGGACCATCACGGTGGGGGAGCGGACCTCGATCCAGGACGGCACCGTCGTGCACGCCACGCACGACAAGGCCACCAGGATCGGCAGCCGCTGCGTGGTCGGGCACCTGGCGCACCTGGAGGGCTGCACGATCGAGGACGAGTCGCTGGTGGGGTCGGGGTCGGTGGTCCTGCACGACGCGGTCGTGCGCACCGGCGGCCTGGTCGCCGCGGGCGCCGTGGTGGGCAACCGGGTCGAGGTCCCGTCGAAGGCCATGGCGCTGGGGATCCCTGCCTCGATGCGCCGGGACGCCGTACCGGCGGGGGTCATCGGTCTCGCCGCGGACATGTACGTGGAGAACGGACGCCGCTACAGGACCGAGCTCCGCCGCCTGGACTGACAGCAGAGCGGCCCGGCCCCCCTGCGGGGGACCGGGCCGTCCGGACAGGCGTGAGGACTAGATGGGGCGCACCTGGTCGGCCTGCGGGCCCTTCTGGCCCTGGGTGATCTCGAACTCCACGCGCTGCCCCTCGTCGAGCGAGCGGTAGCCGTCGGACTGGATCGCCGAGTAGTGGACGAAGACGTCAGCGCCGCCGCCGTCCACGGCGATGAAGCCGAAGCCCTTCTCCGCGTTGAACCACTTCACCGAGCCCTGTGCCATGTGCCTGTCTCTCTCTTGCTGGACGGCGCCGCACGCTTTGCGACACCGAGTCGTGCTGACCCAGCGCCGAGAGACGTCAGGCCCGCGGTACGTCCACGCGGGCGTGTGTGAACACGTGCAGGAACGAGCGACCGAGCGGGAGGGTACACAGCCGACCCCCTGCGCAACAGGGTATTGGGCGACCTGCCCGGAAATACCCGGTCAGGCGCCCGGGACGACCTTCTGCGCCTTGATGCACGAGGTGCAGGCGTTGACCTTCTTGGTGTTGCCGCCACCGGCGGCCACGCGGACTGTCTGGATGTTCGGGAGCCACTTGCGGCGGGTGCGGCGGTGCGAGTGGCTGACGGACATGCCGAAGCCCGGTCCCTTGCCACAGACGTCGCAGGTCGCAGCCACTGGAAACTCCTGGTGAAGATCGGTTCGGGTGCTCGCCCGACACCGCCGGGCAACCCGAAGACTGTAGCAGCCGGGCTAACCTCCCCCCGACCCGTCAGGAGGTGGCCGTGCTGCAGGTGCTCGACGCCGCCGCCCTGCGCCAGTGGTGCGCGGTGGGCCTCGAGGCGCTCACCGCCGCCCGCGAGGAGATCGACGACCTCAACGTCTACCCGGTCCCGGACGGCGACACGGGCACCAACATGCAGCAGACGATGGCGGCCGTCGCGGAGGCCCTCGGCGCGGCTGCCGCGGACCTGCGGGCCACCGTCCAGGCCGTCGTCACCGGCTCCCTGATGGGGGCGAGGGGCAACTCCGGAGTCATCCTGAGCCAGCTGCTGCGTGGCATGGGCGAGGTGCTCGGGGAGCTCGAGGCGGCCGCCGCCGACGACCTGCGGGCCGCCCTCCTGCGCAGCGCCCAGAGCGCGTACGACGCCGTCGCGGTGCCGGTCGAGGGCACGCTCCTGACGGTGGCCCGGGAGGCGGCCCAGGCCGCCCGGGGCGTCGACCTGGCGAGCGTCGTCGTGAGCGCCCGCGAGGCGGCCGCGGCGGCGCTGGCCCGTACCCCGGAGCAGCTGCCGGAGCTCAAGGCGGCCGGTGTGGTCGACGCGGGAGGCCGCGGCTGGTGCGTGCTGCTGGAGGCCCTCGAGCTGGTCGTGACCGGGAAGGCACCCGAGGTCACCCCGGGGCTGCTGGTGCCGCGCGACCGCAGCGGGCTGGCCGCCGCCCGAGAGGCGGGCAGCGACGCCTTCGGCTACGAGGTGCAGTTCCTGCTGCACGGTGCCCGCGAGGACGAGGTCACGAGGCTGAAGACGCGCCTGGGTGCCCTCGGGGACTCCCTCGTCGTGGTGGGGGGCGAGGGGCTGCACAACGTCCACGTCCACGTCAACGACGTCGGCGCGGCCGTCGAGGCGGGGGTCGACGCCGGGCGACCGTCCCGGATCACGGTGACCCGCTTCGCCGACCAGGTCGCACCGGACCTCGCTGCGCCGGCCACCGGTCGGGCCGTGGTCGCGGTCGCCCCCGGTGCCGGGCTCGCGTCGCTGTTCCGCGAGGCCGGTGCCCAGGTCGTCGGGGGAGGCCCCACCGCCAACCCGTCCACGGCTGAGCTGCT
Source organism: Mycobacteriales bacterium (assembly GCA_049694795.1). Lineage (GTDB taxonomy): Bacteria > Actinomycetota > Actinomycetes > Mycobacteriales > SCTD01 > RYN-111. The sequence goes on along the minus strand of JBAVRG010000310.1, from coordinate 3,987 downwards.
CTCCGCCGTCCGGGCGTCCGGCGCCTCCGAGGTCGTGCTCCTTCCCAACGACGGCAACGTGCGCGCGGTGGCCGTCGCCGCCGCGGAGCAGGCCCGCGCCGAGGGCGTGGCGGTGGCTGTCGTCCCCACCCGCTCGGTGCTGCAGGGCCTGGCGGCGGTGAGCGTGGCGGACCCCGGACGGGCCTTCGACGACGACGTCGCGGCGATGGCGGCCGCGGCCGGCGGCACCCGGTCCGCCGCCGTCACCACGGCCGTGCGGGCCTCCGAGACGGCCGCCGGGCCGTGCGCCGAAGGCGACGTCCTGGGGCTGCTCGAGGGGGTGGTGGCCACAGTGGGTGCGGAGGTGGAGCAGGTGGGCAGGGACCTGCTCCACCGCATGCTGCTGCCGGGCGGCGAGCTGGTCACGGTGGTGCTCGGCGAGCAGGCCCACGACGCTCTCGGGGAGCGGCTCTCGGCGTACCTCGACCACGCCCACCCCGGGCTGGAGGTGCTCGTCCTGCGAGGCGGCCAGCCCTACTACCCCCTGCTGCTCGGAGTCGAATGAGGCTCGACACCCCGCTCGTGAAGGCGGTCGGCGACCGCACCGCCGCGGTCCTCGAGGACAAGCTCGGCCTGCAGACCGTGGGCGATCTGCTGCACCACTACCCGTTCCGCTACTTCGTGCGCGGCGCGCTGACGCCGTTGACCGAGCTCGAGGTGGGTCAGCACGTCACGGTGCTGGCCCGGGTCCGCTCGAGCGACGTCCGGCCGGCCCGCACCGGCAAGCTGCTCGGCAAGGTGGTCGTGACCGACGGCACCGGCACGCTCGACCTGACGTTCTTCGGCCGCACCGCGAAGTGGCAGTGCGAGCGGCTGCGGCCCGGCAGCGAGCACCTGTTCGCCGGCACGGTCAGCGTCTTCAACGGCCGTCGGCAGCTCACGCACCCCGAGGTGTTCCTCGGCAGCGACGACGAGGCCTTCGAGAAGGCGGGCAAGATCCTGCCCGTCTACCCGGCTGCCGAGGGCATCGACACGATCGCGATCGCCAAGTGCGTCGACCTCGTGCTGCCGGCGGCCGACCTCGACGCCGACCCGCTTCCGGACGCGCTGCGCCTCGAGCACCACCTCATGACCCTGCGCGAGGCGCTGGAGACGGTCCACCGACCGGTCGACCTGCGCGACGTCGAGGTCGCCCGCCGACGGCTGAAGTGGGACGAGTCGTTCGTGCTGCAGACCGTCCTGGCCCGCCGGCGGGCGGAGCTGGCCCGGCAGGGAGGCACGGCCCGCGGCGGGGTCCTGGGAGGGCTGCTCGACACGTTCGACGCGACGGTGCCGTGGCCCCTCACGGACGGGCAGCGCGAGGTGGGGAAGGTGATCGCGACCGAGCTCGCCCGCGAGCACCCCATGCACCGCCTGCTGCAGGGGGAGGTGGGCAGCGGGAAGACCGTCGTCGCCCTGCGAGCGATGCTCACCGTCGTCGACTCCGGCGGCCAGTCCGCGCTGCTCGCCCCCACCGAGGTGCTCGCGCAGCAGCACGCCCGGTCGCTGCGCCAGCTGCTGGGCCCGCTCGCCACCGGCGGCGAGCTCGGCAGCCCCGAGGTGGCGACTCGCGTCACGCTCCTGACCGGCTCCGTGCAGGGCGCCGCCCGGAGGCGAGCCCTCGACGAGATCGCCTCCGGGGAGGCCGGCGTCGTCGTCGGCACCCACGCTCTGCTCAGCGAGGGCGTCGAGTTCGCCGACCTCGGGCTGGTGGTCGTTGACGAGCAGCACCGCTTCGGCGTCGAGCAGCGCGACGCTCTACGGGCCAAGGGCAGGCACCCGCACGTCCTGGTCATGACGGCGACCCCGATCCCCCGCACGGTCGCCATGACGGTGTACGGCGACCTCGAGGTCTCGACCCTGCGCGAGCTGCCGAGGGGGCGGTCGCCGATCACGACCAAGGTCGTGCAGCTCAAGACCGAGGCCTTCAGACAGGCCATGGACCAGGTGCGCTCCGAGGTCGCCGCGGGCCGCCAGGCGTTCGTCGTCTGCGCCCGCATCGGTGACGAGGAGCCCGGGGCGTCGGCGCCGGCCTCGACCGACGAGCAGCCCGCCTGGGCCGTCGTCGACGTGGTCGCGGCCCTGCAGCAGCACTACCTGCAGGGCCTGAGGCTCGATGTCCTGCACGGCCGCATGGCCACCGAGGACAAGGACCGCGTGATGTCCCGGTTCGCCGGCGGTGACATCGAGGTCCTGGTGTCGACGACAGTCATCGAGGTCGGTGTCGACGTGCCGAACGCCACCGTCATGGTGGTCATGGACGCCGAGCGCTTCGGGCTCAGCCAGCTGCACCAGCTGCGTGGTCGGGTGGGCCGCGGCGGCAACCCGGGCACCTGCTACCTGGCGACCCGCTACGCACGCGGGAGCGCCCCCGTCGAGCGGCTCGCCGCTGTCGCCTCGACGACCGACGGCTTCGCGATCAGCGAGCAGGACCTGCTGCTGCGCAAGGAAGGTGACGTCCTCGGGCGCGACCAGTCGGGAGGCCGGACCAGCCTGCGCTTCCTCTCCCTGGCCGACCTCGACGTCGTCGAGGCGACCAGGGAGGCGGCCGTCCGCGTCGTGGGCGCCGACCCGGAGCTGCTGGAGCACCCGGCGCTGCGGGCTGCGGTCGAATCGGTGCACCGCTCGTCCCAGGCCTTCATCGAGAAGGCCTGACCTCCACCGGTGTGCGCGGTCCAGCGCCTACGGTGCCGCTGCACGCCCTCGTCACTCTCCAGTCAGGAGCGTTCGGCATGACCGAGCCCGTCGACCCCCCGCAGCAGCCCGTCGGCCAGGAGCCCCCGGCTCCGGCCCCCGCCGCCCCCGCCGCCCCCGCCGGCTACGGCACCGCGCCTGCCGCCTACGGAACCGGGCCGGTCGGCAAGGTGCGGGGCACCGGCGTCTGCATCCTGCTCGCCATCGTCACGCTCGGCGTCTACAGCTGGTACTGGTTCTTCTCGACCCACGAGGCGATGAAGCGCCACAAGGGCAGCGGGCTCGGTGGCGGGCTCGCCCTCGTCCTGGCGATCTTCGTCGGCATCGTCATGCCGTACCTCACGTCGTCGGAGGTGGGCGAGCTGTACGAGCGCTCAGGTCGACCCAAGCGGGTCTCGGGCCTGACCGGGCTCTGGTACTTCCCGGGCATGTTCATCCTGGTCGGCCCGATCGTGTGGTTCGTGAAGACCAACGGCGCGCTCAACGACTACTGGAAGAGCGTCGGCGCCACCGGCTGACCGTCGCCCTGCCGGCTCTGCGAGGCTGACGGCGTGACGCGGATCATCGCCGGCACCCACCGGGGCCGGAGGCTGGTGGTCCCCCCGGGCTCGGGGACCCGCCCCACCTCGGACCGGGCCCGTGAGGGCCTGTTCTCCAGCCTGCAGTCCCTCGTCGACCTCGCCGGCGCGCGCGTCCTCGACCTGTACGCCGGGAGCGGGGCGCTCGGCCTGGAGGCCCTCTCGCGCGGAGCCGCCGGCGTCACGGTGGTGGAGGCCGACCCGCGGGCGCTGGCCGCGATCCGGAGCAACGTCCGCGAGCTCGGCCTGGACGCGTCGGTGGTCGACGCCGACGTCGGCCGCTTCCTCGCTGGGGAGCCTCCGCCGTACGGGAGCCGCTTCGGTGTCGTGCTGCTCGACCCGCCCTACGAGACCGACGTGGACCCGGTCCTCACCGCCCTGCTGCCCTGGCTGGAGGAGCAGGCCGTGGTGGTGGTGGAGCGGCGCACGCGTGGGGTCGCGCCCACGCCGCCGGCGGGGCTGGTTCTGGACCGGAGCCGCCGCTACGGCGAGGCGACGCTCTGGTACTTTCGCCGATCATGAGAAGGGCCGTCTGCCCCGGTTCGTTCGACCCGGTCACCCTGGGACACCTCGACATCATCGGCCGCGCCAGTGCGCTGTACGACGAGGTCGTCGTGGCCGTCGGGCTGAACGCCAGCAAGAAGCGGATGTTCTCCTTCGAGGAGCGCACCGAGATGCTGCGCGAGGCCACCAGCGC
>JBAVRG010000309.1:0-2339 GCA_049694795.1 Mycobacteriales bacterium | reverse complement strand
GCGCGGCCGGGGGTGCCTCAGCCGGTGACCAGGTCCTCGAGGAGCTGGACGAACGTGCGCACCGCGGCGCCGGTACCGCCGACCGGGGTGTAGCCGTACGCCTCGCCGCCGTTGAAGGCGGGCCCGGCGATGTCCAGGTGCGACCAGGCCACGCCGTCGGCGACGAACTCCTTGAGGAACAGGCCGGCGGTGAGCATGCCGCCCTCGCGCGGTCCGGTGTTGACCAGGTCGGCGACGTCGGAGTCGAGGCCCTTGCGAAGGTCCGCGGGCAGTGGCATCGGCCACATCGCCTCGCCGGCGTGGCCGGCAGCTGCGACGACGTGGTCGCGCAGCGCGTCGTCACCCATCACGCCCGCGGTGCGGGAGCCCAGCGCGATGAGCTGGGCACCGGTGAGCGTCGCGACGTCGAGCAGCACGTCGGGGGAGTCCTCGCAGGCGCGGACGATCGCGTCGGCCAGGATCAGCCGTCCCTCGGCGTCGGTGTTGTTGACCTCCACCCGGGTGCCACCGCGCAGGGTCAGCACGTCGGAGGGGCGGATCGCCGTACCGGAGGGCATGTTCTCGGCCATCGGCACCCACGCCTCGACGTCGACCGCGAGACCCAGCTCGGCGACCGCTGCGACGGACGCGATGACCGCGGCCGCACCACCCATGTCGGACTTCATGTCCTCCATGCCGGCCGCGGGCTTGAGGGACAGGCCTCCGGAGTCGAAGGTGATGCCCTTGCCGACGAGCGCGACCTTCTTCTTCGCGCCCTTGCCCTTGTAGGACAGGTGCACCAGTCGCGGCGGGTTCACCGAGCCCTGCCCGACGCCGAGGATCCCGCCGTACCCGCCCTTCTTCAGGGCCTTCTCGTCGAGCACCTCGACCGTGACGCCGGCGCGGGCGGCCTCGGCCTGCGCGGCGGCGGCCAGCTCGGCCGGGCACAGGTGCGACGGTGGCGTGTTGACCAGGTCGCGGGCGAGCTTGACGGCACGGGTGACGACGTCGGCCCGGCGCAGCACGGCCTTGGCCTCGCGGCCGAGGTCGGTGACGACGGTGACCGCACCCACCGGCGGCTTCTGGTCGGCGAGCGAGGCCTGCCGGAAGCCGGTGAACGCGTAGGCCCCGAGCAGCGCCCCCTCGGCGACGGCCCGCAGGGAGACGGCGTCCGAACAGGGGAGGGCGAGCCCGACGGAGGAGCGACCGGCCAGCGCGCGTACGGCGGCACCGCTCGCGCGCCGGAGGACCTCGGCGTCGACCTTGGTGGCCCGGTCACCGAGCCCGACGGCCACCAGCACGGTGGCCTTGGTGGCACCGAGCGTTGCGAGGCGGGTGACCTCCTCGGCCTTCCCCGTGGCGCCGAGGCCGTTCAGCGCGGGCAGCAGCCCCTTGCCGAAGGCCGCGGCGACGTCCTGGGAGCCCGGTGCGAGGACGAGCCCCTTCGGGCCCTTCTGGACGCCGATGACGAGGGCGTCGACCTTCAGGGTGGCTGCGCTGCTCGAGGCGGCGGAGATGCTGGTCACGAGCAAGGACCCTACCCGCGGGCGCGGTGTTGGATGGCCGTTATGAGCGTTCAGGCCTGGGTGTCCGACCGGCTGCCGACAGAGCGCGTCCACCTCGACGTCGCAGCGGCCGGCCGGGTGTCGCAGGCCGTCCTCGACGCGGAGGTGGCGCACCTGCGGGCTGAGGCGTGCGGTGCGTACGTCGCCGAGGCGCAGTCCGCGGCCGCGGTCGACCAGGGCCGGGCGGCGCTCGGGCACCTGGTGGGCCTCGGGGGCGAGGACGTGCTGCTCACCGAGAGCGCGACCCTCGCCTTCACGACGGTGCTCGAGGCGTGGCCGCTGCCGCGTGGCGCGCGGATCGGGGTTCTGCCGAGCGAGTACGGCAGCAACGCCCGTGCCCTCCGGGTGCGGGCTGCCGAGCGGGGCTGGGAGCTCGTGACGCTGGCGACCGACGACCTCGGCCGGGTCACGGAGGTCCCGGGCGGCCTCGACCTCGTGACGCTCACGCACGTCGCCAGCCAGCGAGGGGTCGTGCAACCGGTCGGCGACGTGCTGACCAGCGGGGTGCCGCTGCTGCTCGACGTCGCGCAGTCCATGGGACAGACCGACGTGCCCCCCGGCGCGGCCGCCTACGTCGGCACCAGCCGCAAGTGGCTGTGCGGGCCGCGGGGAGTTGGCTTCGCCGTGGTCGACCGCGCCTGGCACGAGCGGCTCACGCTCCCGCCCACGCTGCGCTCCGTCGAGGTGGAGGGGATGCGCCGCTTCGACTCCAGCGAGGCGCACGTCGCCGGTCGGGTCGGGCTGGCCCTCGCCGCCCGCACGTGGTCGCCGGCGCTGCTGCCGGTCCTGCAGGCC
>JBAVRG010000308.1:0-1537 GCA_049694795.1 Mycobacteriales bacterium | reverse complement strand
TCATCAGCCTCAAGGGCGACAGCTACCGACTCAAAGACCGCGACCTCGGTCGCGTCCCCGCCGCCAAGAACACCGACGACTGAAGATCAACAAGACTGAAGGGGGTCAATTTTCAACCGTCGATAGGGGGTCAATTTTCGGCCGTCGTTGACAAGCTCGAGGAGCCCTCGCAGGGCAACGTCTGTCGGCGCGTCCCAGGCTTCGCCTCGTTCGAGGGCATCGCCGAGTCCGCTATCTGTCCAGAGGTGCTCGAAGCACTCTTCTGGCGACGACACCTCGCCGGAGGACGCAAGCCACAGGCGTTCCTGCTCACTCCGATCCGAGAGCTCCCGCAGAGCCTCCCGCACCGAGTCCCAATAGACCCCGGTGGACGGCATGCCGAGACGGTAGGCGACTGGGACTTGCGGCTGTGGATGCCGCTCCGCGCGCCCCCACACAGCGGGTCGTGAGATAGGGCCGCTGCCGGGCGTGAGGAGGCGGCGTTCCTCACTGACCAGCGGTGGCGACGAGCCGGCCCTACCCGCTGTTCGGCCCTGGCCGTTGGGCTACTAGGGCGTCAGCGGACGTCCATGCCAGCCAACCCCTTGGTCATCGAACCGAAGGCGCTCGCGGACGCTGCCCAACGGCTCAAGGATGTTGTCGGCGGCGAACTGTCCGAACAGCGTGGGGTTCGTGGTGTCGAAGCTGCTCTCTTGACCGTCCGAGTAAACGGCCCGGTAGCCGATGTGGATCGCGTCTGACCACGGATGCTGATAGACGACGCAGAAGGAGTGCGGCCCCTCGATCCAGGACCGCAGGACCGTCACTCGGTCTGGCGCAATCCAAATCGTGTCGGTGGCCACAGCTTCAAGGCAGGCCGCGAGCGCTACGTCTATCCACCCGTCCTCGTCGGGTGCTGGTGAGAGCTTCGCGCTGCACCACGGGCAGTAGTTCATGAGAAGAAAGGCCGTGTCCGCGCCACCCCGCTTCAGGTAGAAGGCGAAGCGTCCCCCACGGAAGACTGCACGATCGGGGCATTGCAGCCAGTCTTGATGGGTCGGACATGGCTGCGCCTCCCGCGCCATGTCCGGGCAGCACAACTCATCCGCTCGGAGCCGTCCCACGAGAGGAGCCTAGATCCGGGCCTCCAACTGTGAGAAGTCCGTTCCCGGCCACGCCAAGACCGCGAGGAAGGGCCGTTACCCCACTCGTGGCGTAGGCCCAGCCTCCGCAGCGCAGGCCGCCGGTAGGCAGGTCCCATCCCCGTCCGGCTGGTGGGCCGCACTTAGCTCCAGGCGAGCGCGGTCGCGGGCTCGGACAGCACGCGGGCGATGTCCGCGAGGAACTGCGACCCGAGCTGACCGTCGACGTGCCGGTGGTCGAAGGCGAGCGACAGCTGGGTCACCTGACGCACGGCGATCTCAGGGCCGGCCTCGCCGTCGACGACCCAGGGCGTCGGGCGGACCGCACCGAAGCACAGGATCGCCGACTCCCCGGGGTTGATGATCGGGGTGCCGTTGTCGACCCCGAACACCCCGACGTTCGTGATGGTGATGGT
>JBAVRG010000307.1:0-8204 GCA_049694795.1 Mycobacteriales bacterium | reverse complement strand
GCGGGTTGGTAGGAGTCCCCGGCGGAGCAGTCGCCGTCGGCCAGCAGGTCGAACCACGTCGTGGTGCGGCACGAGCCGTCGACGTCCCACGCCCAGGCCAGCCAGCCCCAGCCCTGCGCCTCGGCGTAGTCGATCACGTTGGTGTTGAAGGCCTGAGCCTGCGGGGTGGTCGCGTCAGGCCAGCCGAACTCGGTGACCATGACGGGGTTGGTCCGTCCAGGCGTGTCGAAGCGGTCGAGCAGCCAGCGGATGCCGGTGCCATGGGTGCACCGCCACGGGCGGTCGCAGTTGTAGGCGTGCACCGCGTAGACGACGTTGGTCGTGCCCCTCAGCGGCGCGGTGCTCGGCCAGGTGCTGGCGTAGCTCAGGCCGCCGACGAGCACCAGGTTGCGCGCGCCACTGGCCCGCACCGTGTCGTAGAGCGCGCGCATGCCGACCGCGCGGTAGCGGACCCCGGAGGCGGTGCGTGCCGGTCCGCCGTTCAGCCAGGTGGCGTCCGAGACGTCGTGCGGCTCGTTGAAGAGGTCGAACGCGACGAGCGGCCGGTTGGCGTAACGAGCCGAGACCTGCTTCCAGAACGTGCGCGAGCCCGCGTCGGGCATCGGGTTGAGGCCGGCGTCCCGGCAGGTCGGGGCGCTCCACTGCAGATCGAGCACCGCCAGCATCCCGAGGTCGTTGATGACGTCGACGGCCCGGTCGACCGCCAGGCGGTACGACGGGTCGTAGGTGGGGCATCCCGGGAGCCAGACCTGCTGACCGAGGGTGAGGCGCACGACGTTGCCGCCCCAGGCCTTGATCCGGGACAGGTCGTAGGTCGTCAAGCCGCCAGGCGAGGCCGTGTCGAACAGCCCGGAGCGGTTGATGCCGCGCAGCACGACCTGCCGCCCGTTCCGGTCGAGCACCTTGTTGCCCGCGGTGCGCAGCGGACCGGACAGGGGGGCGGAGCCGCCGGCGACGGCCGTCAGGCGCGGGGCGGACAGGTAGTGGGCCTCACCCGGGGCCGCTGCGCGCAGCCGCGCGGCGAGCGCGACGTACGACGCCCCCGCCGGCGCCAGCCCGGCGACGGTCACCTCCGTCCAGGAGCCCCGCACGTCCGGCGTGGCCGCACCGGTCACGGCGTCGCGTTCGAGCTCGGCCCCCTTCGCGTCGAACCACACGAGAGCGGCCTGCACGCGCTCGCTGACGGCGCCGGCCTGCAGAGCGAACCGGCCCGCGTAGACCGCGCCCTTGCGCACGGGGACGGTGCCGCTGCGCCCGCTCCCGGTCTGCACCACCACGGTGCCGACGGCCGAGGCGGTGGCGACGAGCGAGCCGTTACCGGCCGGCCAGGTGCGGGTCCGCAGCCGGGTGGTCCCGGTGCCGCGCCACGTGCCGGTGCCGTGTGTCAGGACGGCGGTGTCGCCGACGAGCAGGTTGCCGGTGGCGGGGCTCGTGGTAGCGGCGGCGCTCCCTAGCAGCAGGGGCACGCCGGCCAGCCCTGCGGCCACCGTCAGCGCCAGCGTGCCGGCGAGTGCGCGGCGCAGCCGGGTCGGGGGCATCCGTGGTCCTCTCGCGCTCCAGGTGGCCTCCTGCACGGCCGTTCAGGCCTTCAGGGTGACGGATGCTGCTCATCCTCGCAAACCACCCAGACCTACAACCCGAGGGCCTGCTGGACGGGGAGCAGCACCGTGCCGTTGACCAGCAGCAGCGCACCCCGTCCGTCGTCCAAGGCGGTAGCCAGCAGCAGGGCCCCGGTCCCGACGCCACTGACGAGGGCCTGGGAGCCGGCCTCGGCGACGAAGAGCGCGCCGGTCGAGACGTTGTAGTAGGCCCCGCCGCCGAGGTCCTTGACCACGAAGACCGCGTGACCCGCGTTGTAGAGGGCCCCGCCGCCGAGGTCCTTCACCGTGCCGACCGGGTCGGACGCCGTCTGGCCGACGTCGGCGGACGCGGTCCCCCCGGCCGCGAGGACGACACCGGCGACGAGGGCCACCAGCGAACGGGTGCCGAGCTTGGGTGGGACGAGCATCGCTGCCTCCGCTGCGGTAGCGCCCGGGGCTCGCCCGGCCGTTGGGTCGTGTCGACGTTCGAGCGGCCCCCAGAACCGGTTCACCCGGTCTTCGAAGCAGGTGCATGAGATGTCCGCTCCGTCACGTCCTACCATCGCAGCCGTCCTTCTCGCGCCCCAGGTTGCAGGCGAGCACCACGCGTGGACGTCCGAGTCGCAGAAGCGGAGCAGAGCAGTGAGCGGTCGACGGTGAGCGGCCGGCTCCCCGACCTGGTTGTCATCGGCGCGCCCAAGGCCGGCACCACCTCGCTCGCGCAGTGGCTGTCGCAGCACCCCGAGGTGCAGATGTCCGCGACCAAGGAGCTGGAGTTCTTCGACCGCCACTACGAGCGCGGCACGGACTGGTACCGGTCGCAGCTCCCGCCGGGTGGCGACGGCATCGTCGTGGGCGAGGCGACCCCGACGTACCTGGGCCACCCTCTCGCTCCGGCGCGGGCCGCCGCGACCATCCCCGATGCGCGCTACGTCGCCGTCCTCCGGGAGCCGGTGAGCCGCGCCTGGTCCAACTACTGGTTCTTCTGCCAGCTCGGTGTCGAGCGAAGGACCTGGGCCGCGGCGCTCCGGGCGGAGCACCGCGGCCGGGGTAGCACCGACTACCTGGGCCGCGGGCGCTACGCCGAGCAGCTGGCCCGGTGGGACGCCGCCGTCGGCCAGGAGAAGCTTCTCGTCCTGCTCTTCGACGACCTCCTCGCCGACCCGGTCGACGTCTTCGCCCGCGTGTGCCGCTTCGCCGGCCTTCGCGACGACGTCCAGCCGTCCTCGACCCGGTCGGTCAACCCCACCTCCCGCCCCCGCTCCCGCCACCTGCAGTACGCACTGCACGCGAGCGGCACGTCCCGCCGTACGACGGCCGGCCGGCGGCTGTGGGCGTGGAACGCCCACGGTGGCCGTCCACCGGCGCTGGCGCCCGACCGGGCCGCGCAGCTGCGGGAGTCGTTCTGCGCAAGCAACGCGGCCCTGGCCGAGCGACTCGGCCGGCCGTTGCCGGCCTGCTGGGGGCCCTGAGCCCGTCTTTCCTGCCTGCCGTCACGTCGGGGACCGGCGTGCCCGCTGTCGCCCGCGACTTACCCCTCCGCGTCCTCAGCCAGGTCGAGGTGGTGGCACCGGCACGGGGTGCAGCTCCGGTGGTCGCTCGGGTCCCTGCGGCAGTCCCCAGAGCCAGCCCTGCGCCTGCAGGGACAGGCCTCTCAGCGCCTCGAGCTGCTGCTCGGTCTCGACGCCCTCGACCACGCAGGGGATGCCGAGCTCGTACGCCATCGAGGCGACCCCGTGGACGATGGCGGTGTGGGTGCGCTGCCCCGGCAGCCCGGCCGTGAACGACGCGTCGACCTTCAGGATGTCGACCGGCAGCCGGGTGAGGTTCTGCAGCGTGGCGTAGGCGGTGCCGAAGTCGTCGATCGCGATGCGGACCCCACGGTGCCGGAGCTCGTCGAGCTCGGCGAGCGCACCCGGCCCTGCGCTCAGGATCGACGACTCGGTGATCTCCAGAACCAGCCGAGCGGGATCGACGTCGTGCCGCTCGAGGGCGCGCTCGACCCGGCCGTGCATGTCGCGACTGGTGAGCTCGCGCGCGCTGACGTTGACGGCGACGCTCAGCTCGCCGGGCCAGGTCTCGGCGGCATCGAGAGCCAGGTCCATGACCCGGTCGCCGAGGGCCTCGGTGAGCCCCGCCGCCTCGGCAGCGACGATCGAGGGGAGGGTGGGAAGCAGCCGGCCCTCGGCGGTGGACAGCCGCATCAGGGCCTCCGCGCCGACCACGACGCCGCGGTCGACGTCGATCACCGGCTGGAAGACCAGCCGGACCAGGTCCTCGCGCAGACCGTCGCGAATGGACCGCTCGAGCAGCTGCCTGGCCTCGGTGCGCTCCCTCAGCTCGGTGTCGAAGACGTCGTGCCGGTCCCGACCCCTTTCCTTGGCGCGGTACATGGCGGCGTCAGCCCGGCGGAGCAGCTGGTCGGGGCGCACGTCCGGCTCCTGGGCAAGGTCCACCCGCGCGATGCCGACGCTCGCGGAGACGGTGAGCGAGACCTCCTCGTAGGTGACCTGCCGCCGCACGGCGGCGATGACGCGGTCGGCCACGGACCTCACGTAGTCGAGCCCGTCATCCCCCTCGAGCAGTACGACGAACTCGTCGCCACCGACGCGAGCGACCGTGTCGGCGGGCCGGACCACCGCCTGCAGGTCGTGCGCGACGGCGACCAGGAGCCGGTCACCTGCTTCGTGGCCCGCCGTGTCGTTCACCGGCTTGAAGCCGTCCAGGTCGACGAACAGGGCCGCGACACCGGTGCTCTCCCGGCGTCCCGACCTCGCGAGGGTGAAGGCGCGCTCGCAGCGCTCGAGCAGCAGCCTCCGGTTGGGCAGCCCGGTCAGCTCGTCACGCAACGCGAGCTCGGTGAGCCGCAGCTCCGCGGCCCGGCGCGCGGTCACGTCCTCGAGCTGGACCAGCAGCAGGCGCCGGCCCTGGTGCTCGGTGAGCCACGACAGGGCGACCAGCACCGACAGCCGGCCGCCCTTCGCATCGCTCATGGCCATCTCGGCGCGCAGCTCACCCGTGCCCGCCGCGATGAGCTCCTGGACCCGCCGCCTGTCGGACAGGTCCTCCAAGCACGAGACGAGCGGCCGCCCGACCAGGTCCTCCGCGCGGTGGCCGAGCAGTCGGCACAGGGTGGCGTTGACACGCGTGACAGCTCCGTCGGCGCTCACCAGGAGCTTGCCGGTCAGGCCTTCGTCGAAGACACGCCGGAAGCGCTCCTCGCTCGCTCGCAGCGCCTCCTCCGCGGCCCTCGCCCTCGTGACGTCGTGCGCAGCGACGACGGCGCCCACCGTCTCGCCGTGGGGTCCGGCGAGTCGTCTGGCGTGGGTGAGCAGGCGCCGCTGCGGCCGGTCGTCGTCGGTGACAACGAGGAGCTCGACGTCGCGCACCTCGTCCTCGGTCAGGGCCCGCGCCAGCGGGGTCTCGGCCACCTCCATCGGCGTGCCGTCGAGGTGCGCGAGGCGCAGCCCGCCGAACACGTCAGGAGGGCTGTCCTCAGCTATGCCGTGGACGGCGCGAGCCTGGTGGTTGACCAGCGTCGGGACACCGGCCTCGTCACAGGCGATCACGGCCACGTCGATGGTGTCGAAGAGGGTGGACAGGAACGCCTCCCGCTCGGCGAGCCGGTCGGTGAGGGCACGCAGCGCGTCGGACGCCGCCCGTTGCTCCCGCTGGTCGACCACGAACGCGACCAGGCGTCGCACCTCGCCGTCGCCGTCCCGCAGCGCGAGGACGCTCACCAGCACCGGCACGCGCGACCCGTCGGCGGCACGGAGCACCTGCTCGCCGGTGTAGCCGCTCGTCCTGCCCTCGAGCAGCCCCGCCAACCGCTCTGTGGCGGACCACCCGGGCAGCGTCAGGTCGTCGGCGGTCTGCCCCAGCAGCACGTCCCGGCTGCAGCCGAGCATCGCCGCAAGCGCGTCGTTGACGGCCACGAGGGTGCTGTCGGGAAGGCTCTCGGCGATGCCGATGGGCGAGGCGGCGAACAGTGCGGTGAGCCGGTGCCGCTCCTCGTCCGCAGCGCGCTGCTCGGCAGCGCGTCTGCGCGCCACGACGAGCGCGAGCACCGCGAACCCCAGTACCAGGACGAGCGCGACCGCCAGCGCGCCTTCGAGGCTGCGCACGAACGTGCGGGCGGACGAGTAGGCCACCGCGGTCGCCTGAGCAGCGGTCACCGTCCAGCCGATCCCGGGCACCGGCCCAGCGGCCTGGAGCACGCCGTCGTAGACGGCACTCGAGCTCCAGCCGACCAGGGCCTGCTCGGTGCCCGAGGAGCTCACCGCCGCCCGCAGGTGCCCACGGTCAGTGAGGGTCGGGGCACCCGTCAGTGACCGGCCGGTCTGGTCCGTCACCGTGACGGTGACCCCACCGTCCTCGTGGGCCCCTCGTGCCAGGGCGTGGATCGACGCGAGCGGCCACAGGGCCGTGAGGTAGCCGACCCGCCGGTCACGGTCCATGACCGGGGCAGCGACCGCGACGGCGAGCGGACTGCCCGGCGCGGTCGACCGGTAGCTCTCGGACACGTACATCCGGCCGGTGCGCGAGACCCCCTTGAACCAGTCCCGGTACGACAGGTCCTGCCCGATCATCGTCGGCTGGGCCGGGTACCTCGCGACCAGGTGTCCCCGGAGGTCCGTGACGGACGTCGAGGGGGAGCCCTGACCACGGGCCAGCGACGACAGCGCTTCCTGCACCGCTGGAGCGACAGGGCGTGACGGGTCGCGCAGGCCGGCGACGACGGCCGGGTCCGCGGCCCAGACGGACAGCGAGCGCCGGAAGTCGTCGGTCTGGTGCACCAGCGCCCGCGCCACCGCGTCACGGTTGGAGCTCACCCGGGCCGCGGCTCCCGACCGCACCGCACGTGAGGCCTGGTTCGAGGCCATCCATCCCACCGCGGTGAGCAGCGCGAGGACCGCCAGGGCGACAGCCACGGGGACCGCGACCGGGCGCCGGACCCAGGACGGCGCCACAGGGCCCACCTGCGGTCGAGCTGCCATGCTCGAGATCCCTTCGTCCACCAAGGACGCCGCGACGTCGGCCGGGGACCGCGGCCCACCGCTGGTTCTCGCAGCGCGCCTGTCCGCATCCTGTACCTCGAGGTCCACGGTACGCGAGCAAGACGTCACCCAGACGACAGCAGGCTGGTCGGTCCGCCCCTCAGGCGCGCGGCCCCGAGGTGGTGCGCAGCAGCTCGCGGCGACGCAGGAACTCCTCCTCGTCGATCTCTCCTCGCGCGTAGCGCTCCGCCAGCAGCTCGTCGGCTCGGCTGGTCTGCTGCTGCTGCTCGACACCTCGGTCACCTGCGCGCAGGGAGCGCACCGCCCACACCACGAGGCCCACCAGGAGCGCCCACAGGAGCAGCATCGTCACGCTCATCGCCAGCCACTGGCCGCCGCCCCAGTCGTGCTCGTGGTAGCCCATCACAACCCTCCAGCCCTCCCCGCCAGCGTGACCTGCACCGCGGCGGCCGCGGAAGTGCAGGACGTCCCTGCCGTACCGGGACCTCCGGCCCGGAGCAGCGGGGGGTCAGCGAGGTCGCTGCAGGACCGGTACCGCACCCCCGATGAGGTGATAGTCGCCGTACGCGTTCCCCGATGCGACATTGCGGACGTAGGAGTTCAGACCGACCCGGCCCAGCTCCCTGATCCCGTAGTGGCCGTTGTCCCTGACCACGTTGTCGGTGACGGTCACGTGGCTGGCGACGCCGGGAGGCAGGTCGTTGCCCTCCCGGGAGCCCCCGATGGCGATCCCGTCCTGCCGGTTGTGGAAGACCAGGTTGCCGGTGATCGTCACGGTGTTGGCGTTGTGCCACAGGTGGATGCCCGCCCCGCTCACGTCGTGGATGACGTTGCGCTCGATCCGCCCGGCTGCGGGGCTCTGGTAGTAGATGCCGTGGATGAGGCCGCACTCCTGGCCGGGCGTCCCGATGTCGTGGATCACGTTGCCGACGGTGTCGTTGTCGGTGGCCGTGTAGCTCTCCGCGACGATGCCACCCCCACCCCGCAGGCAGTTCGGCGCCACCAGGTCGTGCACGTGGTTGTCGACGAACCTCCCGTGCGACGCGGTCGTGGTGATGCCGCTGTAGGACGAGCCGCTGATGTCGAAGCCCTGGACGACCACCCAGTCGCCGGTGTTGGTCCACGCGCTCGTGCTCCCAGGGCCGCGCACCTTCGCCTCCCAACGGTCGTCGGAGCGGAAGGTGATCGGCGCGCCCTTGGTGCCGCTCCGGGCGGAGGTCACCGCTGCGTAGTCACCGGGAGCCACGTGAACCACGGTGCCGGGGGTCGCGACGCGCGCGGCGACGCTCACCTGCCGGAACGGTCGGGAGAGGGTGCCGGGGTTGCGGTCGCTGCCCGAGGGCGACACGTAGAGCAACCGCTCCGGCACCGTTCTCGACTCAGGGATGCCGGGGTTCGTGCAGGCGGCAGACGTCAGCAGCAACGTGAGGGCCGTCGCCTTCCTGAGTCGCATGCGGGGACTTCCGGGCAGTCGAGCCCCCCTGCTTCCCAGGCGCGGGCCGTGCCCTGACAGAGGCCGGGCCGCACGACGTGATGCACCGGCCCGAGATGACCGACGCCTCTGGCCCGCCACGCCGCTCCGGACCAGCCCTTGGCCGTGGGTGCC
>JBAVRG010000306.1:0-6165 GCA_049694795.1 Mycobacteriales bacterium | reverse complement strand
GGGGCGTTGAGAGCCGGCCCCTCGACCTGCTGGATGAGCTCGCCCATCACGTCGGAGATCGACTCGTTGATCGCACCCGACTGGTAGTAGGAGAACAGGTTGGAGGTCCGCTCCGTGACGCCGTGCGTCATCTCGTGGCCGACGACGTCGAGCGCCGAGGCGAAGCCGTCGCCGTAGACCATCTGGGTCCCGTCCCAGAACGCGTTCTGGAAGGTGGGGCAGGTGCCGTAGAGGTTCGAGCACCAGTGCACGGTCGACGCGAGCGGCCCGCCCGCCCCGTCAATGCCGTCCCGCCCGAGGAGCGTGGCGTAGAAGTCGTAGACCGCCCCGGAGAACCGGAACGCGTTGTAGGTGTCCGTGTCACCGCCGGCGGCGGGAGGGCTCGCCTCGTCACCGACCTGGCTGACGCCGGCACCCGGGCAGGTCCAGTCCGTGTCGGGGACGTGGGCCGCGTCGCAGACGACCCGGCTCTTGGCGTTGTCGTTGAGGTCCAGGTCGAGCAGCGCGACGCCCCGCGAGGAGTCGATGAAGACCTGGTGCCGGGTGGTGCGGTCGGCACTGCTCACCGTCGTGGTCCACACCGTGGCGGGGCCGCCGAGCGCCGGGCCGCCGAGCAGGGCCAGGTCCAGGACCGAGAGCGCCGGGGTGGAGGCGCTCAGGTGGGTGGCTCGCACGCTGCGGCTCACCTTGCGGACCGCGAGCCGGGTCGCGTCCGTCGCGGACACGCCGCCGCGCGCGGGAGCGCTCGCGAGTGGCAGGGCCGCGCCGTTGAGGCTGACGAGCTGGTTCTGCGCGTCGAGGGCGACCACGAGCTCGCCGCCGACGACCGGCAGGCCCTGCACCCGCTGCTGGAAGGCCACGACGGAACCCGGGCCGGCCTTGCTCTGCCGCAGCACAGTGAGGTCGTGGCTCGCGTCGGCGACGCCGAACAGGTCGCCGTAGTGGGCGGCCCACCGCGACGCCGCGACGGCGGGGCTGTCCCCGGCGCCGATGTCGGACGGCCGCTTGGCCGGGTGGCCGGGCCGGGTGCCGAAGAAGCTCAGCCGGCCGGTGCGCGGCTGCCGCGCGAAGGTGGCGGTGTGGCCGGTGCGCGCGTTGAGGTCGTCCGAGCCGGAGCTGCTGGGCATCGCCTGCGCAGCGGTCAGCGGGGCTGTGAGGCCCGCTGCGACGGCGAGCACCGCCGGGACGGCGAGTCGGGCAAGGGTCTGTCGTGACGCTGTCAACGCGGCCTCCGTGCAGGGACCGGCTGCCTGGTCGGCCGATCGCGTTGCCGAACCTAGTCAGGAAGCACTGCCTGTCCCGCCGGAACCTACCGACTCGTCCTGCTTTGACTGGCAGATGTAGCGGTTTCGCCAGGAGGAGTCGTCGTGCAGGCAGCGATGGCGAGGCCCGAGGAGACGTGATAGGCAGCCGAAGGGGGCAGGAGGTGAGCCGTGCCGGACCGCGCGACGGTGCTCGACCTGCCGGGCCTGCAGGCGCTCGTCGACGTCCTACGTGCTCGCGGCTACCAGGTCATCGGCCCGACGGTCCGTGACGGTGCGGTCGTCAACGCCGAGATCACCGGCCTCGACGACCTGCCGCGCGGCTGGGGCGACGAGCAGGAGGCCGGCACCTACCGGCTCCGGCGGCGCGACGACGAGATGCTGTTCGGCTTCGCCTCCGGCGCCCAGTCGGCCAAGCCGGTCTTCTTCCCCGCCTCCTCGCTGCTGTGGCGCGGGTCCCGGACCGAGGACGGGTTCACGGTGGAGACGGAGGCGCCCGCCGGTCCGCCGTACGCGCTGATCGGGGTGAGGTCGTGCGACCTGCATGCCGTCGGCATCCAGGACGTCGTGCTCGGTGGCCGGGTGGGGGTCGACGCCGACTACCTGCAGCGGCGGCGGGACGCCTTCGTCGTGGCGGTGACGTGCAGCGACCCGGGCGGCACCTGCTTCTGCGTGTCGATGGGCACCGGCCCACGGCCGGACGGCGGCTACGACCTGTCGCTCACCGAGCTGCTCGACGACGCCGGGCACCGGTTCGTGGTCGACGTAGGCAGCGAGCTCGGTGCGGAGGTGCTGGCCGGGCTGCCGGGCGTGCCGGCGGAGGCCGCCGACCGGGCCGCGGCGGACCGCGTCGCCGAGGAGGCCGCCGGGCGCATGGGCCGCACGATGGACACCGAGGGCCTCAAGGACCTCCTGTACGGCGCGGTCGACAGCCCGGTGTGGGACGACGTGGCGAGCCGCTGCCTGTCCTGCACCAACTGCACCCTGGTGTGCCCCACCTGCTTCTGCACCTCGGTCGAGGACGTGACCGACCTGACGGGCACGACCGACGAGCGGAACCGGGTGTGGGACTCCTGCTTCACGGCCGACCACTCGCACCTGCACGGCGGCACGGTCCGGAGCTCGACGTCGTCGCGGTACCGGCAGTGGGTGACCCACAAGCTCGGCTCGTGGATCGACCAGTTCGGGATGTCGGGCTGTGTGGGCTGCGGGCGCTGCATCTCCTGGTGCCCGGCCGCCATCGACATCACTGCAGAGGTCGCGAACCTCCGTGCCGAGCAGGAGGACTAGGTGCGCACCATCGTGGAGGAGCTCCCCGAGCACCCGTTCTTCGCGGGCCTGGACGACGCGGCGATCGCGCTGCTGGCCGGCTGCGCGGTCAACGTGCACTTCGGGCCGGGGGAGCTGCTGTTCCGCGAGGGCGAGGCGGCCGACCGCTTCTTCGTGCTCCGCCGGGGACGGGTGGCCATCGAGGTGCACTCGCCCACCGGCGGGATCGTCCTCGACACCGCCGACGACGGTGACGTGGTCGGCTGGTCGTGGCTGGTGCCGCCGCACCGCTGGGTGTTCGACGCGCGGGCGGTGACGTCCACGAGCGCGCTGGCGCTGGACGCGGTGTGCCTGCGCGGCAAGTGCGACAGCGACCCGGCCCTGGGCTACGCGCTGATGCAGCGCGTCAGCGGCGTGATGTACGAGCGCCTGCAGGCAGCCCGGATCCGGCTCCTCGACCTGTACGGCGGGCCCCGTGACCGAGACCGCTGACCTGGCCCCCGCGGCGGCGCCGATGGTGCCGCGGCTGTTCCAGGTGGTGGAGCGCCGGGAGGAGACCCGCGACACGGTGACGCTGCTGCTCGAGCCGCGCGACGGCGTCCCGCTGCGCCACGCTGCCGGGCAGTTCACGATGCTGGAGGCCTTCGGCGTCGGTGAGGTGCCGATCTCCATCAGCGGCGACCCCACCCGCGTGGGCCTGCTGGAGCACACCGTCCGCGACGTCGGAGCGGTCACCCGGGCGCTGGTGCGCAGCGGGCCGGGCGACGTGCTCGGGGTGCGCGGGCCCTACGGCACCGGCTGGGGCGTCGCCGACGGTGCCGGCGCGGACGTGGTGATCGTCGCGGGCGGCATCGGGCTGGCGCCGCTGCGGTCCGCCCTGCTGGAGGTGCTCAGCCGGCGCGCCGACTTCGGCCGGGTGGCCCTGCTGATCGGCGCCCGGCGGCCGGGTGAAGTGCTGTTCGCCGACCAGCTCGCGAGGTGGACCGAGGACGTGGACGTCCATGTGACGGTGGACGTCGGGGCCCCTGGCTGGGAGGGCCGGGTCGGTCTCGTGACCTCGCTGCTGCCGCTGGTCGACGTCGACCCGCAGCAGACCCTGGCGCTGGTCTGCGGCCCGGAGGTGATGATGCGCTTCGTCGCCACCGCGCTGCTCGACCGCGGTGTCCCGCCGTCGCGCGTCCGGCTGTCGATGGAGCGCAACATGCGCTGCGGCACCGGGCTGTGCGGGCACTGCCAGCTGCGCGAGCTGTTCCTGTGCGTCGACGGCCCGGTCCTGTCCTACGAGCGGCTGGCGCCGCTGATGGCTGTGCGGGAGCTGTGACATGGACGCGCTCCCGAAGCTCGCGGTGTGGAAGTTCGCCTCCTGCGACGGCTGCCAGCTGACCCTGCTCAACTGCGAGGACGAGCTGCTCGCGCTCGCCGGCGAGATCCAGATCGCGTACTTCCCGGAGGCCACCCGCGCCGTCGTCGAGGGGCCGTACGACGTCTCGCTCGTCGAGGGCTCCGTGACGACCCCGGAGGACGCCGAGCGGATCCAGCAGGTGCGGGCCGTCTCGCGGCACCTGGTCACGATCGGCGCGTGCGCCACCAGCGGGGGCATCCAGGCGCTGCGCAACTTCGCCGACGTCGAGGAGTACCGCTCGATCGTCTACGCGCGGCCGGAGTACGTCGCGACGCTCGCGACCTCCACGCCCATCTCGGCCCACGTGCCGGTCGACTTCGAGCTGCGCGGCTGCCCCATCAACAGCGCGCAGCTCCTGGAGGTGCTCGCCGCCCACCTGCACGACCGGCGGCCGCGGGTCCCGTCGTACAGCGTCTGCGTGGAGTGCAAGCGACGCGGGACCGTCTGCGTGACAGTCGCGCACGGCACACCGTGCCTGGGACCGGTGACGCAGGCCGGGTGCGGGGCGATCTGCCCGGCGTACTCGCGCGGCTGCTACGGCTGCTTCGGCCCGCAGGACTCGCCGAACACCGCGTCGCAGGCCGAGCGGTTGCGGTTCCTGGGGATGCCGGACGTGGACGTGGGCCGGGTGTTCCGGACGTTCAACGCGGCGTCCGAGGCGTTCCTGCGCGAGAGCGAGCGGCACTCATGACGCACCGGGTCACCGACGGCGAGCAGCTGCTCGAGGTGAAGGGCCTCGCACGGGTCGAGGGCGAGGGCGCGATGCGCGTCGAGGTCCGGGACGGCCAGGTGGCGGACGTGCAGCTGCGGATCTACGAGCCGCCGCGGTTCTTCGAGGCGTTCCTGCGGGGCAGGGCGTGGACCGAGCCACCGGACATCACCGCCCGGATCTGCGGGATCTGCCCGGTGGCCTACCAGATGAGCTCGTGCCTGGCGCTCGAGGCGGCGTGCGGGGTCACGGTCACCGAGGAGATCCGGCAGCTGCGCCGGCTGCTCTACTGCGGTGAGTGGCTCGAGAGCCACGCGCTGCACATCTACTTCCTGCATGCGCCCGACTTCCTGGGCTACGAGAGCGCGCTGGAGATGGCCCGCGACCACCGCGACGTCGTCGAGCGCGCCCTGCGGCTGAAGAAGGCCGGGAACGCGCTGATGACCGTGGTCGGCGGCCGGTCCGTGCACCCGGTGAACGTGCGGCTGGGCGGCTTCTACCGGCTGCCGACGAGGGCAGAGCTGCGGGCGCTCCGACCGCAGCTGCAGCAGGGCCTGGAGGAGGCTCTCGCCACGGTCGCGCTCGTCGGTGGCTTCGACTTCCCCGAGATGGAGCAGCCCTACGAGTACGTCTCGCTGCGGGCGGCCGACGGCTACCCGCTGGAGTCAGGGTCGGTGGTGACGAGCGGCGGCTCGGCGTTCGGGGTCGAGGCCTTCGGTGAGCACGTCCTCGAGGAGCAGGTGCCGCACTCGCACGCGCTGCACGCCCGCCTCGACGGGAGCCCCGAGCCGTACGTCGTAGGGCCGCTGGCGAGGTACACGCTCTGCTCGGACCAGCTGTCGCCGGTGGCGCAGGAGGCCGCGCGGGCAGCCGGGCTGGGAAGCACCTGCCGCAACCCGTTCCAGTCGATCGTGGTGCGGGCGGTCGAGGTGGTCTACGCCTTCGAGGAGGCGCTGCGGATCATCGATGAGTGGGAGGGGTCGGGACCGGCTGCCGAGCTGGTGCCGGCCCGCGCCGGCGAGGGCCACGGCGCGACCGAGGCGCCGCGCGGGCTGCTCTACCACCGCTACCGGATCGCCGACGACGGCACGATCCTGGAGGCGCAGATCGTGCCGCCGACGTCGCAGAACCAGGCCAGCATCGAGGCCGACCTGCGGGCCTTCGTGACGACCCGCCTGGAGCTGCCGCACGACGAGCTGACCCGGCAGTGCGAGCAGGTGATCCGCAACTACGACCCGTGCATCTCCTGCGCGACGCACTTCCTCGACCTGCAGGTCGTGCAGGTGTGAGCGCGCTGCTGGTGGGGCTGGGCAACCGCGACCGCGGCGACGACGCCGTCGGCCCGGTGGTCGTCGGGCAGGTGGTGGTCGACGGGACCCGGGCCGTCGAGCTGGCCGACCCCCTCGCGCTGCTCGAGCTGTGGGCCGGCGCGGACCTCGCCGTCGTGGTCGACGCGGTCCGCACCGGGCGCGCACCGGGTGAGCTGGTGGTCCTGGAGGCGGGCGCCGACGCCGGCCCGCTGC
>JBAVRG010000305.1:0-14513 GCA_049694795.1 Mycobacteriales bacterium | reverse complement strand
GATCGTGACATGTCGTCGTTGGCAGCAGTGGTGCGCACCGTGTGCGGGGCCGACCTGTCCGCCGCCGACGTCCCGACTCTTCAGCAGACCGTCACCGAGCTGCGCCAGGCGATCGGCTGCCTGAGCGGCAAGCTCGACGAGGCCCTCGCCGAGCTCGAGGTCCGCGGCGACGGGCAGGTGCCGGCCAACCCCGGCAGCGACGGGCCGCCGCTTTCCCAGGCCACCCGCACGTGGTGGCGGGACGAGGCCAGGGTCAGCGGCGGTCAGGCGGGCCGTGACCTGCGCCGAGCTGCGGCGCTGCGCCGCCTGCCGGTGCTCGGCGCCGCGGTCACCGACGGCCGGCTCACCCCTGCGCAGGCCGCGGTGCTGTGCCGCCTGGACGGCCGCATCCCGACGGCAGAGCTCGAGGCCTCGCAGGAGCAGCTCGTCCTGGTGGCCGCCTCCATGCACCCCGAGGACCTCGGGCAGTGGGTCCGGCACCTCCTCGCGACGCACTGCGAGCCCTCGTTCGACGCCGACCAGGAGGCCGCCCACAGGCGCCGCTACCTGCAGCTCGTCCGCAACCCCGACGGCACCGTCACCGGGCGCTTCGTGCTCGACAACGAGGACGCCGAGCCGCTGTTCGCCGTCATCGAGCCACTGGCCCGCCGACAGGGCCTGGCGGACCAGCGGTGCGCCGGTGAACGGCGCGCCGACGCCCTCGTCGACGTCTTCAACGGCGCGCTGCAGTGGATGGAGCTGCCCCGAGCCGGTGGTCAACGGCCCCAGCTGTCCTACGTCATGCCGGCCGGCTGGGCGTGCGGCGACGCCGCCCCGTCGCTGCAGGAGCTGCTGGACACGGGCGTCCTCGCCCTGCCCACCGGAGCGCCCACCGGAGCGCCCACCGCAGCCGAACGAGCAGCGGGGCAGCACCCCCAGGCCCTCGAGGAGCACTGCGCCACCGCCGCCTGGACCGGCCCGCAGACCCGCACCCGCATCGAGACCGTGCTGTGCGACGCCCGCATCAGCCGGGTGCTGCGCGACAGCATCGGCCAGGTCGTCGGCCTGCAGGCCCTGCGCGACCAGATCACCCCCGCCCAGCGCCGCGCCCTCGTGGCCCGCGACCGGCACTGCGTCGCCAGGGGCTGCACGCGTCCGCCGGCCTTCTGCGACGCCCACCACCTGCTCGCCCGCGAGGACGGCGGCGCCACATCGCTGGACAACCTGGTGCTCCTGTGCCGCCGCCATCACGTCCTGTGGCACCGCGGGAGGCTCCGGAGGGGCGACCTCCACGTCCCGTGGCTCCACTCCCCCTTCGCCGCGCACGCACCACCGCTGGTCGCATGACGGGACCCCCGTCCCGGCGTCGCAGGGGGGCGCGCGCTGCCCGCCGTACAGGTGCAGAGCAGGTCCCCGCACACCGGACGTGCGAGGCTGGAGGGGGAGACCAGGTGGGTCTTCGGCAGCAACGACTGGGAGCGAGGCAGACGCGGTGCCCTCCTCCTCCCACGGCGTGGTGATGCCGCCACTGCGCACGATGCTCGGACGGATCGGGCTGCAGGTCGTCGAGGGCACCTTCGTCCCGACCCTGATCTTCTGGTCGATGCTCCACCTCACGGGGCTGGTCTGGGCCCTGCTCGCCGGCCTCGCCTGGTGCTACGTCGCGATCGCGCACCGGCTGACCCGAGGAGTGGCGCTGCCGGCGGTGCTGGTGGTCGGCGCGCTGCTGTTCACCACCCGCACCGGCGTGGCCCTCGCGTTCCACTCGACGTTCGTCTACCTGCTCACCCCGACGATCAACGCGTTCGTCCTCGCCGGTGCGTTCGCCGGTTCCGCGCTGCTGCGGCGGCCGCTCACCGAGCGGTTCGCCCGGGACTTCGTGGGCCTGCCGGCGCACGTCACGGCGCTGGCCAGGGTCCAGCGGGCCCTGCGGCACCTGTCGCTTGTCTGGGCGCTGGTCAACATCGTCAACGGTGGGGTGGCCCTGCAGCTCCTCGTGGCAGATCGGTACGACGCCGTGCTGCTCGTCCGTTCGCTCCTGACGCCGCTGCTGTCC
Source organism: Mycobacteriales bacterium (assembly GCA_049694795.1). Classification (GTDB taxonomy): domain Bacteria; phylum Actinomycetota; class Actinomycetes; order Mycobacteriales; family SCTD01; genus RYN-111. The sequence continues at coordinate 12,478 of JBAVRG010000305.1, read as the reverse complement.
GCGGCTGCGGTGGCCTGCTGCGTGCTCCTGGGGCGCCGCGCGCTGCACGCGGAGGGCATCCACCTGCACCTGCGCTGGCAGGACGGCTAGAGACCCGTCACGCGGTTCAGCAACGCCGGGTACCTGCCGAGTCAGGGGACGTGGAGCTGGGAGACAACTGCCTCGCGGCCGCCTGCGCGGCGCTGGAGCCCTACTCGTGGCGCAGGCTCACGCCCGAGATGATCGTGCGGCGCGTTCTCGGTGCGGTCGACCTGTCGCGGGGCCAGGGCACGGGCTCACCCGTGCCGCTGGAGGACCGGCGCGTCGAGGCGCTCGTCGGGGTCGTGACCGCCATGCAGTGGCGCGCCCTCACGGCCCGCGGGCTGTGCCGCCGGCTGCTGGTCGCCCTCGACGACTGGTACGTCCGCGACCGCTGCCTCGACCTCGAGCTCGCCTGGCTGCTCGAAGAGGGTGCCTGACCCGCCCTGCTGCCGGGCCATCGCCATGCGAAGCTCGCTCCTCATGGTCCTGAGCGACCCCGTCACCGTGAGGGCCGAGCCCGGTTCGCCTTGGCGAGCTGCTTCCACCTGCGGGCGTGCTCGGCGCGCAGCCGCGCATCGGTGCGCCGGGCCTGGAAGGCGAGCTCGCGCTGCAGCTTGCGCCACGCCTCCACGCGGTCCTGACCGAGATCGCCGGCCTCGACCGAGGCCAGTACGGCGCAACCCGGCTCGCCGGCGTGCGCGCAGTCCGCGAACCGGCAGGCGCTCGCGAGGTCCTCGACGTCGGAGAAGGCCAGCGCGAGCCCGTCGTCCGCCGCGTGCAGCGACACGCCGCGCAGCCCCGGGGTGTCGATGACGACCCCGCCGCCGGGCAGCAGGACCAGCTCGCGGTGGCTCGTGGTGTGCCGGCCCTTCCCGTCGACGTCGCGGACAGCGCGGGTCGCCATGACCTCCGCCCCCATGAGGGCGTTCACGACGGTGGACTTGCCGGCACCCGAGCCGCCCAGCAGCACCATCGTCGACGACGCGTACGGCGCCAGCGCCGCAACGTCACCGGTGGCCGCCGAGACCGCGACCACCTCGCAGCCGGGCGCGTGCGGCACCACCTGTTGAAAGGCGGCATCGAGGTCGTGACACAGGTCCGCCTTGGTGAGCACGACGACCGGCGTCGCCCCGCTCTCCCAGGCGAGCGCGAGCAGCCGCTCCAGCCGGCGCAGCGGCAACGGCCCGGACAACCCGAGGCAGATCAGCACGACCTCGACGTTGGCCGCCAGCGGCTGGCCCTTCGAGGTGCCGCGTGCGGCGCCCCGGACGAGCAGCGACGTACGCGGGAGGACCTCCTCGACGGCGCACGGCACCGGCGACAGGGCGAGCCAGTCACCGACGGTGGGCGCGTCGAGCGGGTCCGGCCCGGGCGGGACCGCGGGGACGCGCGCAGCGCCGGACGGGGTCAGGACGTCGTACGCGCTGCGGTCGACGCGGGTGAGCAGGGCTGGGACGAGACCGTCAGGGACGGGAGGGAACAGCAACGCAGGAGCCTTCCGGAGGAGGGCAGCGCGTCAGGCGGCTGCCCCGGGGACGAGGTCGTCGGAGAGCACGGCAGAGGCAGTCATCGCGACGTCACCCCCCTCCTGCGGCACCGCGGCCCGGAACGGCCGCACGGCGCCAAGGTAGCCCTGGCGCCGTGCAGCTGTCGTCGGGTTTTCCGCCGGTCAGACCGCCCGCGGCCCGGCCTCGCTGCTGCGGTGGAAGACCCGGTAGTAGAGGTAAGCGGCGGTCTCGCGGGCGACGTAGCGCAGCTCGGTGGTGCGCGAGGCCACCGCGGGCCCGCTGCGCGCCGGGGAGGTGTGCGCGTCGATGCCCAGGTCGGTGGCCATCCGGCGCGAGCGCAACGAGTGCCACGGGTCGGTCACCAGGACTGCGCTCTTCCAGCCGTGCTTGCCGAACTCCACCTTGAGGGCCTTGAGCGACTTCAGCGTGTCGCTGCCGACCCCGACCGGGTCCACGCTCGCGACCCCCCGGCTGCGCAGGTAGCGCGCGCCGGCCTCTGCCTCGGTGAAGCGGTCACCGGGGCGGCCACCCCCGACGGTCACGATCCGCGGAGCGACTCCCTCGTCGTACAGCGCCCTGGCGTGGTCCAGCCGCGCCTTGAAGACCGCGCTGGGGCGGCCGTTGAACTGCGAGGCGCCGAGCACCACGATCGCGTCCGAGCGGGGGTGCTGGTCCTGCCGGGCGACCCACCAGACGCGCCCGGCGGTGCCGAGCACGATCGCGACGAGCGCGAGCACGACGGCCGCCAGGACACGGCGCACCGTCTTGGACAGCAGCAGCAGGAACACGCGCTATCGGGTGTCGCTGCCGGTCGCCTCCAGGGCGGCACGGCCGGCCTCGAGACGGGCCACGGGGACGCGGAACGGCGAGCAGCTGACGTAGTCGAGCCCGACCTCGTGGAAGAAGTGCACGGACTCGGGATCCCCGCCGTGCTCCCCGCACACACCGAGATGCAGGTCACGACGCGTACGGCGTCCTTCCTCCGCAGCGAGGCGCACCAGCCTGCCGACGCCGTCCCGGTCGATCGACTCGAACGGGCTCACCCCGAAGACGCCGAGGTCGAGGTAGCGGCTGAAGAAGGCCGACTCGACGTCGTCGCGCGAGAAGCCCCACACGGTCTGGGTCAGGTCGTTGGTGCCGAAGGAGAAGAACTCCGCGGCCTCGGCGATCTGGCCGGCCGTGAGGGCCGCGCGGGGCAGCTCGATCATCGTGCCGACGGGGGCGGACACGCCTACCTCGGCGAGGATCTGCTCGGCCTCCTCGCGCACCAGCTCGAGCTCCTGCACCGCACCGACGAGCGGGACCATCACCTCGGGCCGTGGGTCCAGGCCCTCGTCCTTCAACGTCTTGGCCGCCTCGGCGAGCGCACGCACCTGCAGCGCGAACAGGCCCGGGATGACCAGACCGAGCCGGACGCCACGCAGGCCCAGCATCGGGTTCATCTCGTGCAGGCGGCGCACCTCGTCGAGCAACCGGACGCGCTTCGGGTCAGGCGTCTCGCCCTTCGCCTCCGCGACCGCCACCTCGACCGACAGCGTCGTGAGGTCGGGCAGGAACTCGTGCAGCGGCGGGTCGATGAGGCGGACCGTGACAGGCAGGCCATCCATGGCCCGCAGGATCTCGGTGAAGTCGCTGCGCTGCAGCGGCAGCAGCGCCGCGAGCGCCGCAGCCCGCTCGTCGTCGGTGCCGGCGAGGATCAGGTCCTCCACCAGCTGGCGGCGCTCGCCGAGGAACATGTGCTCGGTGCGGCACAGCCCGATGCCCTGCGCACCGAAGCGGCGCGCCCGCGCGGCGTCCTCACCGGTGTCGGCGTTGGTGCGCACCCGGAGCCGGCGCGCACCGTCGGCGTGCTGGATCAGCCGGTTGACCGCCTGCACCAGGTCGTCGCCGTCGTGAGCGGCCAACGAGCCCTCGAAGTACTGCACGACGGGGGACGGGCTGACCGCGACCTCGCCCGCGAAGACCTCCCCGGTGGTGCCGTCGATGGACAGCACGGTCCCCTCGCGCAGGACGGTCCCGTCCTTCAGGGTGATGGTCCCGGCCGTCGTGTCGACCTCGAGCTCCTCCGCGCCGCAGACGCAGGTCTTGCCCATGCCGCGGGCGACGACGGCGGCGTGCGAGGTCTTGCCCCCGCGGCTGGTCAGGATGCCCCTGGCCGCGATCATGCCCGACAGATCGTCGGGGTTGGTCTCGCGGCGCACGAGGATGACGTCCTCGCCACGCGCGGCCCACTCCTCGGCGACGGCTGAGGAGAAGACGGCCTTGCCGACCGCGGCTCCGGGCGAGGCGCCCATGCCCTTGGTGAGCTTGCGCGCCCCGGACGTGTCGCCGAAGTGCGGGAACATCAGCTGCGCCAGCTGGGCGCCGTTGACCCGCAGCAGCGCCTCGTCCTCGGAGATGAGGCCCTCATCGACGAGCTGGGTGGCGATCCGGAAGGCCGCGCCTGCGGTCCGCTTGCCGACGCGCGTCTGCAGCATCCAGAGCTTGCCGCGCTCGATCGTGAACTCGATGTCGCACAGGTCGCGGTAGTGCCGCTCGAGGGTCTCCATGATCCCCATGAGCTCGTCGTAGGCCGCCTTGTCGAGGCCCTCGAGGTCCTGCAGCGGCAGGGTGTTGCGGATGCCGGCGACGACGTCCTCGCCCTGCGCGTTCTGCAGGTAGTCGCCGTAGACGCCCTGGGCGCCGGACGAGGGGTCGCGCGTGAAGGCCACCCCGGTGCCGGAGTCCAGGCCCAGGTTGCCGAAAACCATCGAGCACACGTTGACGGCGGTGCCGAGGTCGGCCGGGATGCGCTCCTGACGGCGGTACAGCCGGGCCCGCTCGCCGTTCCAGGAGTCGAAGACCGCCTTGGTGGCGAGGTCCATCTGGGTGCGCGGGTCCTGCGGGAACTCCGCGCCGGTCTCGCGCAGCACGATGGCCTTGAACGCCTCGACCAGGGCCTGCAGGTCGACCGCGTCGAGGTCGAGGTCGTTGGTGGTGCCCTTGGCCCGCTTGGCGCTCTCGAGGGCGTGGTCGAACAGCTCACCGTCGACGCCCAGCACGGTCTTGCCGAACATCTGCAGCAGCCGGCGGTAGGAGTCCCACGCGAAGCGCTCGCTGCCCTGCTTGGCCAGCCCGTGCACGGAGGTGTCGTTGAGGCCGATGTTGAGGACGGTGTCCATCATCCCGGGCATCGAGAACTTCGCCCCGGAGCGGACGCTGACCAGCAGCGGGTCGTCGGCCTGGCCGAGCCTCTTGCCCATGGTGGCCTCGAGCGAGGTGAGGTGCTGCGTGACCTCGTCCGCGAGGGCTGCGGGGACGTCCCCGGTCACGAGGTAGGCCGTGCACGCCTCGGTCGTGATGATGAACCCCGGCGGCACCGGCAGGCCGAGGTTGGTCATCTCGCAGAGGTTGGCGCCCTTGCCGCCGAGCAGGTCCTTCATGTCCCGGCTGCCCTCGGCGAAGTCGTACACGTACTTGGTCATGACCGACCTCTCCTAGAGCGGACCGAGCTGGTCGTGGAGGTAGCGCTCCACCTGGTCGAGCGAGATGCGCTCCTGCGACATGGTGTCGCGGGAGCGGACGGTCACGGCCTGGTCCTCGAGCGTGTCGAAGTCGACCGTGACGCAGAACGGGGTGCCGATCTCGTCCTGACGGCGGTACCGGCGACCGATCGCGCCGGCGTCGTCGAAGTCGGTGTTCCAGTGCCGCCGCAACCTGGTGGCGAGATCGCGGGCCACCGGGGACAGGTCGGCGTTGCGCGACAGCGGCAGCACTGCGGCCTTCACCGGGGCCAGCCGCGGGTCCAGCTTGAGCACCACGCGCTTCTCCATCACGCCCTTGGCGTTGGGGGCCTCGTCCTCGGTGTAGGCGTCCAGCAGGAACACCAGCGCCGAGCGGTCGACGCCCACCGCGGGCTCGATGACGTACGGCGTGTAGCGCTCACCGCTCTCCTGGTCGAAGTACGACAGGTCGGTGCCGCTCGCCTTGCTGTGCACCGTGAGGTCGTAGTCGGTGCGGTTCGCGATGCCCTCCAGCTCACCCCACTCGGTGCCGGTGAAGCCGAAGCGGTACTCGATGTCGACGGTGCGCTTGGAGTAGTGGCTGAGCTTCTCGGTCGGGTGCTCGTAGACCCGCAGGTTCTCCGGGTTGACGCCGAGGTCGGTGAACCACGCCATCCGGGTGTCGATCCAGTACTGGTGCCACTCGGCGTCCTCGCCCGGCTTGACGAAGAACTCCATCTCCATCTGCTCGAACTCGCGGGTGCGGAAGATGAAGTTGCCGGGCGTGATCTCGTTGCGGAAGCTCTTGCCGATCTGCCCGATGCCGAACGGCGGCTTCTTGCGCGCGCTCTGCTGCACGTTGAGGTAGTTGATGAAGATGCCCTGGGCGGTCTCCGGGCGCAGGTAGGCCAGGCCGCTCTCGTCCTCCACGGGACCGAGGTAGGTCTTGAGCAGGCCGCTGAACTGCCGGGGGTCGGTGAAGGCACCGCGGTTGCCGCAGTTGGGACAGGCGATCTCGGCGAGCGTCTTGCCGGGCTGCGCCTCCTCGAGGTGGTCGGCCCGGAACCGCTTGTGGCACGACGTGCACTCGGTCAGCGGGTCGGTGAAGGTCGCCACGTGCCCGGAGGTCTCCCAGACCTCCCTGGCGAGGATCACGCAGGAGTCGAGGCCGACGACGTCGTCGCGGCCCTGCACCACCGACTTCCACCACTGCCGCTTCACGTTGTTCTTGAGCTCGACGCCGAGGGGGCCGTAGTCCCAGGAGGCGCGCAGGCCGCCGTAGATCTCGGACGACGGGAACACCAGCCCCCGGCGCTTGCTGAGGCTGACGATCGTGTCCATGCGGTCGGGCGTCTTTGCCATGGCTGCTCCAGTCCGGCTGGCGGTCGGCGGTGGAGCACGACCCTATTGCCTGTCCTCGCGCGACGTGCGGCCACACCGGATCCCAGGGGTCAGCGACCTGCCGGCGGACCTGTCAGCGCTGAGGCGAGGCGGGTCCGGAGCTCTCCCCGACCCGGCTGGTCGCCGCGTCCGCGGCCCGCGCGCTGGGCGCGGTGGTTGCGGGCCCGGCGGTGTCCTCGGCGTGCAGCACCTCGAACGCGCTCGGCTCGTCACGCCCGCGCCCGAGCAGCGGGGCGGCGTGCAGCTTCACGTCGTACGCCGACAGGCTGCGCCGGTAGGCCCCCACGCCCTCCCACTCGGTCGTCAGCAGCCAGGCCGTGGGGTCGTCGGCCGCCCGGCCGACGCGGCCGCGCACGAAGCCGGGGCGCGCGGCGAAGGCGGCCAGCGCGGCCTGGGCCTGCGGCAGGAAGGCGGTCGCGTCGCTCTCAGGCACGTCGAACCGGGTCACGACGATCACGGGTGGCAGGCTAGACCCGTGACGGACGCGCGCAGGCAGATCGAGAAGAAGGCCGGTCCGGCGGTGGTGCTGGTGTCCCAGATGCCCCGTGCCGTGCCGTTCCTGGTGGTGGCCGTACTGCTGGTGGGCGGGTTGCTGGCCGGTGGCGCCGTGGGCGCCGTACTGCTCCTCGTGCTGGCGGCGCTGCTCGGCACCCTGCTCGTGCTGTCCTGGCCGGCGCTGCAGCCGCCCGCGCGGGTCCTGCGGCTGCTGGTCGTGCTGCTGGTGGCCGCGCGCGGAGTGGCCGCCTTCTGGATTTGACAACGGTTTTCATCTTCACAGAGACTGGGGGCATGCGCCCGCTGCTCGTCGCCGTGCCCCTGCTGCTGGCGGCTGCGTGCCAGACCACGACCCCGGCGCACGGCAAGGTCGAGGTGGTCGCGTCCGCCTACCCCTTCGCGTGGTTGGCGCAGCAGGTCGGCGGCGACGCCGTGCAGGTCCAGGACCTGGTCAAGCCGGGCGCCGAGCCGCACGACGTCGAGCTGTCGCCGCGCCAGGTCGGCGAGGTGCAGCAGGCGGCGGTGGTCGTCTACCTCAAGGGCTTCCAGCCGGCCGTGGAGGACGCCCTGAACGGCGGGAGGAACGGCCTGGACCTCGGCAAGGTCGTCAGCCAGCAGCGCGCCGCCCCCGGGGAGGACTCGGCCGGCAAGGACCCGCACATCTGGCTCGACCCGCAGCGCATGGAGGCCGCCGCGACCGCGCTCGCCGACCGGCTCGCCCGCAAGGACCCCGCGCACGCGGCCGGCTACCGCCAGCGCGCCGACGAGGTGAGCCGCCGGCTGGCCGCGCTCGACGCGCTCTTCCACCGCCAGCTGACCGGCTGCGCGCGCACGGACATCGTCACCAGCCACAGCGCGTTCGGCTACCTCGCCACGAGGTACGGCCTGACGCAGAAGGGCATCAGCGGCTTCTCCCCCGACGCCGAGCCGTCACCACGGAGGATCGCCGAGGTGGCTGCGTTCGCGCGCAGGAACGGCGTCACGACGATCTTCTTCGAGTCGCTGGTCGACCCGAAGGTCGCGCAGACCGTGGCGTCCGAGATCGGCGCGCGCACGGCGGTGCTCGACCCGGTGGAGGGCGTGCGCGGCGGCGACGACTACCTCACCGTCCAGGAGCGCAACGCGCGCACCCTGCACGCGGCGCTGGGGTGCGCGTGAGCGCCCCGGTGTTCGACCTGGTCGGGGGGCAGGTGGTCCTCGGCGGCCGCCGCATCCTCGACGAGGTCGACGTGCGCGTGGAGGCCGGCGAGTTCGTGGCGGTGCTCGGTGCCAACGGGTCCGGCAAGACGACGCTGGTGCGCACGCTGGTCGGGCTGGTGCCGCTCTCCGCGGGCCGGCTCGAGCTGTTCGGCACTCCGTTGGCGCGCTTCCACGCGTGGAGCCGGCTCGGCTACGTGCCGCAGCGCCTGGCCGTGGGAGGCGGCGTGCCCGCGACCGTCGGCGAGGTGGTGGCCAGCGGGCGCACCGGCCGGCTGTCGCGGTTCCGGCGTTTCGGCAAGGACGACCGGCGGGCCGTCGAGCACGCCCTCGAGGACGTGGGGCTGGCCGACCGTGCCCGCGACGCCGTCGCGACCCTGTCGGGCGGCCAGCAGCAGCGCGTGCTCATCGCACGGGCCCTCGCCGGTGAGCCCGAGGTGCTCGTCCTGGACGAGCCGACCGCAGGCGTCGACGCCGACTCCCAGGACACCCTCGCCGGCGCCCTGGGGCACCTGTCCAACGCGGGCGGCAGCGTCGTGCTGGTGGCGCACGAGCTCGGCCCGCTCGCCGGCCTGATCCGCCGGGCTGTGGTGCTGTCGCACGGCCGGGTGGTGTCGGACGGGCCGCCACCTGAGCCGGAGGGTCACCACGCCGACCCGGCGCACGTGCACCTGCACGCGCACGCCGAGCAGCCCCGGCGAGCCGGGTTCGGGCTCGCATGAGCCTGCTCGCGTTCGACTTCATGCGCCGCGCCCTCGTCGCCGCGCTGCTCGTCGGCCTGGCCGCGCCCGCGATCGGGACCTTCCTCGTGCAGCGCCGGCTGTCGCTCATGGGCGACGGCATCGGCCACATCGCCCTGACCGGGGTGGCCCTCGGCTTCCTGCTGGGGACCACGCCGGTGCTGACCGCGATCGTGGTCGCGGTCCTCGGAGCCGTCGCCATCGAGCTGGTGCGCGAGCGCGGCCGGGCCAGCGGCGACGTCGCCCTCGCCCTGCTCTTCTACGGCGGGATCGCTGGCGGCGTGCTGCTCATCGGCCTGTCCCCAGGCGGGACCAGCGGCACCCTGGTGGGCTACCTGTTCGGCTCGCTGTCAAGCGTCACCAGCACCGACCTGGTCGTCATCGTTGGGCTGTCGGTCGCGGTGCTCGCCGTCGTCACCGTCTTCGCCCGCGAGCTGTTCGCGGTCTGCCAGGACGAGGAGGTCGCACGCGTCTCCGGCCTGCCGGTGCGGTTCCTCAACATCCTCGTGGCGGTCAGCGCGGCGGTGACCGTGACCGTCGCGATGCGGGTGGTCGGCCTGCTGCTGGTGAGCGCCCTCATGGTCGTCCCGGTCGCCACCGCCCAGCAGCTGACGCGGTCGTTCCGCAGCACGATGCTCGGTGCCTGCCTGCTGGGGGCGCTGGCCTCGGTCAGCGGACTGGTCGTCGCCTACTACGCCGACGTCGCGCCTGGTGCCGCCACCGTGGTGCTGGCACTCGGCGGCTTCCTCGTGGCCGCCCTGCTCGGCCAGGCCCGCTCGGCGGTACGGCGATGAGACCGACGAGGCAGCGGACCGCCGTCGCGGCCGCCCTGGCCCGGACCGGGGGCTTCACCAGCGCGCAGGCCCTGCACGACGCCCTGCGCGCCCAGGGCGAGTCGGTGGGGCTCACCACCGTCTACCGGCACCTGCAGGCCCTCGCCGACGCGGGTGAGGTCGACGTGCTGCGCACCGCCGACGGCGAGTGCGTCTACCGCCGCTGCGCCGTCGACGACCACCACCACCACCTGGTGTGCCGCCAGTGCGGCGCGACCGTGGAGGTCACCGGCCCGGCGGTCGAGTCGTGGGCCGCCGCGGTCGCGCGGGAGCACGACTACTCCGACGTCACGCACACCCTCGAGGTCTTCGGCACCTGCGCGGCCTGCCGGGCCTGACCGGCCCTCACACGAACGGGCCGACCGCCTCCACCAGCTCGATGGCGTTGCCCTCGGGGTCGGCGGTCATGCCCCTGCGGGCTCCCATCAGGACGGTGCCGGGGTGCCACGGGTGCCCCGCCTGCTGCAGCGCGAGCGCCAGCGCGTCGAGGTCGTCGACGGACAGCGCGAAGTGCTGGGAGGGATGACGGTCGCCCTCCCGCTCCGAGACGTGCACCTGCGTGGTGCGGTCGGGCAGGTCGAACCACGCCCCGGCGGCGGCGACCCCCTCAGTGGGCTTCGCGACCCGGGTGAGCCCGAGCAGCTCGTAGAACGGGACCACGGCCTCGGTGCGGCCCGGGGCGACGACGACGTTGACGTGGTGCAGTCGGGTCATCCGGTCACCTCGTTCGGGACGGCACCGCCGTAGCGGCGGTCGCGACTGGCGTACTGCTCGCAGGCCCGCCAGAGGACGCGCCGGTCCACGTCGGGCCAGAGCTCCGGCACGAAGACCAGCTCGGCGTAGGCCGACTGCCACAGCAGGAAGTTGGAGGTGCGCTGCTCCCCCGACGTGCGCAGGAACAGGTCGACGTCAGGCATGTCGGGCTCGTCGAGGTAGCGGGCGAGGACGCGCTCGTCGACCCGTGCCGGGTCGAGCCGTCCGGCCGCGACGTCGAGCGCGAGGAGCCTTGCCGCGTCGGCGATCTCGGCCCGGCCGCCGTAGTTGACGCACATGGTCAGGGTGCACACGTCGTTGTGCCGGGTGAGCTCCTCGGCCTCCTCGAGCTCGGCGATGACCGACCGCCACAGCTTCGGTCGGCGACCCGCCCACCGGACCCGGACGCCGAGGGCGTTCATCTCGTCGCGGCGCCGGCGGATGACGTCGCGGTTGAACCCCATGAGGAAGCGCACCTCCTCAGGTGAGCGCTTCCAGTTCTCGGTCGAGAAGGCGTAGGCCGAGACCCACTTCACGCCGAGCTCGATAGCCCCCTCCACCACGTCGAACAGCGACGCCTCGCCGCGCTCGTGTCCCGCGGTGCGGGGCAGGCCCCGCTCCTTGGCCCACCGGCCGTTGCCGTCCATCACGATCGCCACGTGCCGGGGCACGAGCTCGGGTGGCAGAGCCGGCGGGAGGGCTCCGGACGGGTGCGGCGACGGGGCCCGGTGCTCGGCGGCGGTGCGGAGCGCGCGCCTCCTCACGTGCGCTCCACCAGGGGGAGCGAGCGCAGCCCGCGTTCGAGGTGCCACTGCAGGTGCGCTGCGACCAGGCCACTGGCATCGCGACGGGTGCGCGGGTCGGACGCCTCGGCGGCCTCCCACTCACCGGCGAGCAGGTCGGCCATCAGCGTCAGCGAAGCGGGGTTCGGCGAGGCCGACCCGGCCGGCCGGCAGGCGACGCACACGACACCGCCGGCGGGCACCGAGAACGCGCGGTGCGGGCCGGCCGCGCCGCACCGCGCGCAGTCGAGGAGGGCCGGGGCGTAGCCCGACACCGACATGGCCCGCAGCAGGAAGGCGTCGAGCACCAGCGACGGGTCGCGTTCGGAGAGCGCACGCAGCGCGCCGATGACGAGCAGGAACAGCCGCAGTGCCGGCTCGCCCTCCTCCGCCGTCAGCCGCTCAGCGGTCTCCAGCACCGCCGTACCGGCCGTGTAGCGGGCGTAGTCGCCGACGAGCTGCTCGCCGTAGGCAGTGAGGCTCTCGGCCTGGGTGACGATGTCGAGGCTGCGGCCGGCGTACAGCTGCACGTCGACGTGGCTGAAGGGCTCGACGGTCGCGCCGAACTTCGAGCGGGTGCGACGCACGCCCTTGGCCACCGCCCGGACCCGGCCGTGCCGACGGGTGAGGAGGGTGATGATGCGGTCCGCCTCGCCGAGCTTCTGCACGCGCAGGACGACTCCCTCGTCGCGGTAGAGGCTCACGTCTCCACGCTAGACCTCCACCCTGCTCCGGCGGCGCATGGCAGGGTGTCCGACGTGTCCTCCCCCGTGGTCCAGCGTCCCGGGAGATGGGCGCTCCCGCCGACGCCTCCCGAGAGGTGGGTGGGGAGCCGGGCGAGCCTGCTGCTCGTCGTCTGCGCAGGCCTCGCTGCCGGGCTACCGAGCGTGCTGGTGCTCCCCGGGGCCCGGGGCGCAGCGACCGCCCTGGCCGTGCTCTACGGCGTCGGTGGGCTGACGATCACCGCGGTGACCTACCTGCTGACCGTGCAGGCGACCGTCACCCAGGACCGCCGGCTGGCCTGGGCGGCCGGGGGCTACGTGCTGATGCTGCTCGTCGAGCTCGCACGCTCGACCAACCACGCGCTGCCCGGCGTCACCACCGACGCCGGCGCGCTGCGCATCTCGGCCACCCTCTCCGTGCTGTGGCTCCTCCCCTTGCCGGCGGCGGTGCTCACGGCGGGGCTGCGCCGACGGGGGCAGCGCTGGTTCGCGGTCCCGGCGGCGGTGGTCGCCCTGGCGGCCGGCGGCTGCTACGCGCTCGGGC
>JBAVRG010000304.1:0-24858 GCA_049694795.1 Mycobacteriales bacterium | reverse complement strand
CGACGGCGCGGGCCGCCCCCCGGCGGGCGGCGTCGAGGCGCACCGCCCAGTGCTCCTCCGCGGCGTAGACGCGTGCGCGCTGGACGTCGCGGGCGCTGCTCGCCGTACCGGGCATAGGCTCTGGTCTACCAGCGCGGCGGCGGCCGCAGGACCCGGGCCTGTGGACGAGCCCCCGTGAGGGTGAGAGGTCGGTCACACCGGCCCTCGGGGAATCGCCTTCGAGCACGCCCGCGTTGCACCCTAGTGGTCCGGTAGGCAACTGATGGGGAGCACTTGTGACAGACGGACGACCGGCACGCATCGCCATCGTGGGTGCGGGTCCTGCCGGCATCTACGTCGCCGACGTGCTCATGAAGTCGGTCCAAGAGGGCTCAGCGGACGTCTCCATCGATCTCTTCGAGCGCCAGCCGGCGCCGTTCGGCCTGATCCGGTACGGCGTCGCCCCCGACCACCCCCGCATCAAGGGCATCATCACCGCGCTGCACCAGGTCCTCGACAAGCCGCAGGTGCGCCTGCTGGGCAACGTCGAGTACGGCGTGGACCTCAAGCTCGACGACCTGCAGCGCTTCTACGACGCCGTCGTCTTCACGACGGGCGCCGAGAAGGACCGCGACCTCGACGTCCCGGGCATCGACCTGCCCGGCAGCTACGGCGGCGCCGACTTCGTGTCCTGGTTCGACGGCCACCCGGACGTGCCGCGCACCTGGCCGCTCGAGGCCGAGAGCATCGCCGTCGTGGGCGCCGGCAACGTCGGGCTCGACGTCGCCCGCATGCTGTCCAAGACCGCTGACGAGCTGCTCGTCACCGAGATCCCGCAGAACGTCTACGACGGCCTCCGGGCATCGCCGGTCAAGGAGGTGCACGTCTTCGCCCGCCGTGGCCCGGCGCAGGCGAAGTTCACGCCCCTGGAGCTGCGCGAGCTCGACCACTCGCCCAACGTCGAGGTCATCGTCGCGCCCGAGGACATCGAGTACGACGACGGCTCGGTCGAGGCGATCAACAGCGACAACCAGACCAGGCTCGTGGTTCGCGAGCTCGAGCGCTACGCGATGCGCACGGCTGAGCACGGCCTCGGTGAGCGCCCCCGCAAGCTGTTCCTGCACTTCTTCGAGAGCCCTGTTGAGGTGTACGGCGACGGCAAGGTCGAGGGCTTCCGCACCGAGCGCACCGAGCTGACCGGCGACGGCAACGTCCGCGGCACCGGTGTCATCAACGACTGGCCGGTGCAGGCCGTGTACCGCTGCGTCGGGTATCGCTCCACCGAGCTGCCGGGTCTGCCCTGGGACAGCCGCAACCACGTGGTGCCGCACGCCGCGGGTCGGGTGCTCGACATCGACGGCAACCACCTGGCCGGCATCTACGTCAACGGCTGGGTCAAGCGCGGCCCGGTCGGCCTCATCGGCCACACCAAGGGCGACGCCATCGAGACCGTGAAGTCGCTGCTCGAGGACCTGCCCACCGGCCCGCGCGCGGTCGACCCCTCCGAGGACGCCGTCGTGGAGTTCCTGGAGTCCAAGGGGATCCGCTACACCACCTGGGACGGCTGGTACCGCCTCGACGCGCACGAGAAGTCCCTGGGCGAGGCCTTCGGCGAGGTCACCGGCAAGGACGGCCAGCCCGCGCCGCGGCTGCGCGTCAAGGTGGTCGACCGCGAGGTGATGACGCAGGTCTCCCGCGGCGAGGGAGGCGCCTAGCACCGCCTGCCGCTCCGGCACGCGATCAGGAGGCCGTCAGGCTGCGCCCGCCACGCTCGGTACGTCCGGCCGCTGGGTCGGGGGAGACGAGGTGCCGTTGTGCTTGTCCGAGCGCTCGTCCCACCGGCCCGCCTGCTCGGCCGTCTGTCCCGGCTTGCCGGCGCGGGTGTCGGCGACACCCTCCCCGGACGGGCGGTCCTCTTCGCCGCCCCGGATGCCCTCGGCAGGCTCTCCGAGGGACGCACGGTCGCCCTCGTCTCCGGCACCAACGGCAAGACCACGACCACGAAGCTGCTCGCGGTGGCCACGGCGACCAGTGGGGTCAGCGTGCTGAGCAACGCCAGCGGCTCCAACCTCGCGCGAGGACTGGTCTCGGCGCTGCTCCCCGGCCCGCGCGGCGCCACCGCGGTGCTGGAGGTCGACGAGGTCGCGCTGCCGGACGCGATCGCCCGCTGCCGTCCGCGGCTGGTGGTCCTGCTCAACCTCAGCCGCGACCAGCTCGACCGCACCAGCGAAGTGACCTGGCACGTCACGCGATGGGGCCGGGCCCTCACCGGCAGCGACGCCGTGGTGGTCGCCAACGCCGACGACCCGCTGGTTGTCGCGGCTGTCCGCACCGCACGTCCGGACGACGACCGGGTGGTGTGGGTCGCGAGCGGCCAGCCGTGGCGGGCGGACGCCGTCACCTGCCCGTCGTGCGGGTCCGGGTGGGACCTTCCTGCAGAGCAGCAGAGCTGGGCGTGCGGAGCCTGCGGCTGGCGCCGCCCCGTCCCCGACTGGGTCCTCGACGACCACGTGCTGCACGGCCCCGACGGTGGCTCCGTCCCGGTGCAGCTGCTGCTGCCGGGACGGGCCAACGCCTCGAACGCCGCGATGGCGGCGGTGGCCGGCACCGTCCTCGGCGTCGGGCTCGAGGACGGGCTGCGGGCGATGGCCGAGGTCGCGGAGGTGGCCGGTCGCTACCTGCAGCGGCGTGACGGCGACCGGCAGCTGCGCCTGCTGCTCGCCAAGAACCCGGCCGGCTGGCTCGAGGCCCTGGAGCAGATCGCGCGGGACGAGACCCGGGTGCTGCTCGCCCTCAACGCCCGCCCGGTCGACGGGATCGACCCGTCCTGGATCTGGGACGTCCCCTTCGAGCAGCTCGCGGGCCGCGAGGTGGTCGTCACGGGGGAGCGGGCCGCCGACCTCGCGGTCCGCCTGCACTACGCCGGGGTGGGGCACCAGCTGGTGCCGGGGCTCGAGGCGGCGGTGGCCGGCCTGCCGGCGGGGCACTGCGACCTGGTCGCCAACTACACGGCGTTCGTCGAGGCCCGGCAGCTGCTCACCAGGAGCCGGTCGTGACGCTCGTCTGGGCGCTGCTGGCCGTGGGGTGGCTGCTGCTCAGCGTGGCGGTCACCCGGCGCCTGCTGCCGCCGTCGTCAGCGCGCCGCCACAGCCACCGGCTGCTCGTCGCGCACCAGGTCCTGGCGCGCTGGCACCGGCCCGGAGCCGGCGGAGGTCACCGGTGAGCGCCGTCCGGATCGTCTCCGTGCTGCCTGCGCTGCTGGGCACGTACGGCGACGGCGGCAACGTCCTGGTGCTGCGCAAGCGGCTCGAGTGGCGCGGCATCGAGGTCGAGGTGGTGACCACCTCCCTCGGGGACGGGCTGCCCGTGCAGGGTGACCTCTACGTGCTCGGGGGTGGGGAGGACGACGCCCAGGCGGTGGCACTCGCCGAGCTGAGGCACGCGGGGCTGGCCTCGGTGGTCGCGCGCGGGACGCCGGTGCTCGCGGTCTGCGCAGGGCTGCAGCTGCTGGGCCGCTCGCTGCCCGGGCCGGAGGGCCGGGAGACCGACGGTCTGGGGGTGCTGGACCTGCGCACCTGGCGGTCGGACCCGCGGTCGCTCGGCGAGGTGGTCGCCCGGCCTGCCGAGGACCTGGGCCTGCCCCTTCTCACCGGCTTCGCCAACCACTCCGGCGCCACCGAGCTCGGACCCTGCGCCCGGCCCCTGGCGACCGTGCTGGACGGCCCGGGCAACGCCGGTCCGGGGGACGTGGTCGAAGGGGTGCTGCAGGGACCGGTGGTCGGCACCTACCTGCACGGCCCGGTCCTCGCGCGCAACCCCGCGCTCGCCGACCTGCTGCTGGAGCGCGCGGTCGGTGAGTCGCTGCAGCCGTTGCCGGAGGGGCCGATGGAGGCGGTGCGCGCGGAGCGGCTGGGTCGGGCCCTGAAGCCAAAGGGGGAGCCGGCGGTCGGAGGGCTTCGGAGGGGTGGTCGCTGACCAGGCCTAGGAGACTCTAGGCCGGCGGCAGCGTGACGACGAAGGCGCCTCCGGTGAGCACGACGTCGCCGCCGATCGAGCGGGCCAGCCGCCGGGCGAGCGGCAGCCCGAGCCCGGCGCCCGGGTGCTCGTCCGCGGCCAGCCGGTGGCCGGGTTCGAAGATGCTCTCCTCCGCGCCCGCCGGTACCCCCGGCCCGTCGTCGCGCACCAGCACCTGCACCTCGGCTGCGCCCGGCAGCACCGTCAGGTGCACCGCGGTCCGGGCGAACCGCAGGGCGTTCTCGAGCAGCGGGCTGAGGATCCGCTCCACGAGCGGCCCGTCCGCGCCGACGCTCACCCCCTCTGCGCCCTCGACGGTCACCGCAGGGCTCTGCGGGCCGCCGGCTGTCGCCGCGACCACGGAGTCCAGTACGTCGGCCAGGTCGCTGCGGCCGAGGTCGGGTGCCGACTGGGCGCGGGCTGCGGCGAGCAGCGTCTCGAGGATGGACTCCATGCGGCGCGCGGACGCCTGCACCGCCGCGACGGCCCGGACGGCCTCCTCGGACGTGCGCGGCCGGGCGGCGAACAGCTCGGTCTCGGCGATGATGCCGGCGAGCGGGGTGCGCAGCTCGTGGGAGATCTCGGCCGACAGCTGCTGCTCGCGCCGCAGCACGGCGGACAGTCGGTCCAGCAGGCTGTCGAGGGTGGCCGCGAGGGCGGCGAGCTCCCCGGGGCGCTCGTCGTCCCCGAACCGCAGCGCCGTCCCGGCCCGGGCCCACTCGCGTGCCTGCTCGGTCATCTCCGCCACCGGTGCCAGCGCGCGCGCGACCACCAGGCGCGTCAGGACGAAGACGAGCACCAGCAGCAGAGCGCTGAGCACCACCGAGGCCACCAGCGTGTTGCGCGTGCTGCGCTTGTAGGGCTCCAGCGAGATCGCGGCCACGACGGTCCCGACCTGCCGGGCCCCGACCCGGATCGCGAGGGAGTAGTAGGCCACCGGGACCGGGTTGTCGCGGTGCACGACCCGGCCGGAGGTGCCGGCCAGGTCCCGCGCGCCCTGCTGGACCGGCGCCGGGCCGGTGGCGCTCTCGACCGCGGTGCTGCCCTCGAACACCCAGATCCCGCTGTCGAGCGCGGCGTCGTCGCGGTCGTCGGAGATCTCCAGCGTCCCGTCGGCGCGGACGGTCACCTGCGTCTGGGCTGCCTGGGCGCGGGTGCGCAGGACGTCCTCGGCCTGCGCGTCCAGCCGCCGCATGAGAAGCAGGTTGAAGGCGGTGGTGAGCATGACCACCCAGACCGCGGCGACCACGAGGGCGGACAGCGCCAGCCGGTCCTGCAGGGTCCGCGGTGCCCTCACGGGGCGCTCAAGACGAGACGGCGCGGTAGCCCACGCCCCGGACCGTCTCCACCCGGTCGGCGGCGCCCGCCTGCTGGAGCTTGCGGCGCACCCGGGCGACGTACTGGTCGAGGGTGTTCTCGTGGACGATCGCGCCGTCGGGCCAGCCGGCGCGGAGCAGCTCGCGGCGGCGGACCACCTCGCCCGGGCGGCCCAGCAGCACGGCCAGGAGCCGGAACTCGGTGGGTGAGAGCGGCACGGAGGTGGCGCCGCAGGTGAGCGCGTGCGTCGCCGGGTCGAGCACCAGCCCGCTGTCGGTCGCGGTCACCGCGGTCTCGCTGCGCCGCAGCAGCACCCGGAGCCGCGCCAGCAGCTCGGCGACGTGGAAGGGCTTCGTGAGGTAGTCGTCGGCGCCTGCGGCGAACCCCGACAGCCGGTCGTGCACGGCGTCCCTGGCCGTGAGGAACAGCGCCGGGGCCGTGACGCCGTTGGCACGCAGGGCGTGCAGCACGTCGCGGCCGTCCGCGTCGGGCAGCCCGATGTCGAGGACGATCGCCGCGGTCTGCGGCCCCGCGCTCGCCAGGGCCGCGCGCCCGTCGGCGGCGGTGACCACCGTCAGGCCCTCCTCGCGCAGGGCGCGGGCGACGACGTCGCGCAGCGCGTGGTCGTCCTCGACGAGCAGCACGGTCGGCACGGCGCACAGCATCGCAGCCGGTACGGCGGGGGGCTGCACGGTGCGGCCTGCTGTCAGGTTCGGGTCAGCCACCTGTGGGCTCGGAGGAGGGCAGCGAGCAGGGCCGGATGTCAGGAAAGACCGGTTGCAGGCCGTGACCGACGTCACCCTCGCGCGTTGGTCGGGTGTGCGTCTGCGTCCGCCGGTGCGGCTTCTCGTCCTCCTCCCGCTCCTGCTCGTCGGCTGGCTGCTCGTCCCGACCGCCGACGCCGCCGGGCAGCTCGCCGGTCCGGACGTGTCCACCTACCAGCACAGCAACGGGCGCCTGATCGACTGGGCCGCCGTGAAGCGGTCCGGTCAGACGTTCGCGTTCATCAAGGCGACCGGCGGCACGAACCGGGTCGACCCCTGGTTCACGCGCGAGTGGGCCGCCGCCGGCCGCGCCGGCATGGTGCGCGGCGCCTACCACTACGCCGACCCGGCGCACAGCGCGGACGCGCAGGCAGCGCACGTGGTGTCGGTCGTCGGCTCGACCCGGGAGCTGGGCAACCTCGGGATCGCCCTCGACCTCGAGACCACCGGTGGCCTGCCGCCGCGCCGGCTCGTCGCGTGGGCGCACGCCTTCCTGGACGGGGTCGAGCGGCGCACCGGCCGGGTGCCGATCCTCTACACCTACCCCTACTTCTGGCAGCACGCGATGGCCGGCGACCGGACCTTCGGCGCCTACCCGCTCTGGCTGGCCCGTTACTCCGCGTCCACCCCGCCGCCGCTGCCCGGTTGGACGCAGTGGACCTTCTGGCAGCACACCAGCTCAGCGCACCTGCCCGGCATCCCTGGCAACGTCGACCACAACGTCATGTGCTGCTCGACCGGCACCCTCGCTGCGCTCGCGGACGGCCGCAGTACCGCCATCACCCGGCTGTGGAAGCGCCTCGGCGGAGCCAGCGGGTCGCTGGGCCTGCCCCTGGGGCCCGAGGTCGCCGTACCGGGGGGATGGGGGCAGACCTTCCAGCGCGGCTTCGTCGCGACCACGAGGGCGGCCGGGACGCACGCGGTGACCGGGCCGGTCTACCAGCGCTACCTCGCGGACGGCGGCGCCCGCGGCGCCCTGGGCCTGCCCGTCGCAAGCCAGCAGACCCTGCTGGCGGGGGTGGTCGAGCAGGCCTTCAGCGGGGGTCGCATCGTGCACTCCGCGGCGACCGGCGCGCACGCGCTGCGGGGCGGTGTGCTGGCCCGGTGGGTGGCCGACGGCGGCGCGCAGTCGCAGGAGGGCCTGCCCACGGGCGAGCAGGTCGGCGCGGGCCAGCAGCTCACCGGCGGCGGGCTGTACGTCACCGCGGGCGGCGTCCGGCTCGTCCCGGGCGCGATCCGGGACCGCTACGAGGAGCTCGGGGGCCCCTCGTCCGCCCTCGGGCTGCCCTCGTCGGACGCCGAGCCGCTGGGCAGCGCAGCGCGGGTCGTGCAGTTCCAGCTCGGTCAGCTGGTCGAGCTGACGGTCGCCGGGCAGCACGTCGTCGCCTGACGGGCGTTTGGAGGGTTCCTACAGAGCTTCGACGAGGTTGCCGTCACGACCGTCAGCGGTGCCGGGGCCCGCGGACCGGCAGGGTGAGCGGGTGACCGCTCTGATCGCCCTTCCCTCCTCGACCGCCCCCTCGAACCTGGCCGCGCTCGGCGAGCACCTCACTGCGCGCCTGGCGAGCGCCCTCGACGCCCACCTGTCGCGCGCCCAGCAGTGGTACCCGCACGAGTACGTGCCCTGGGACCAGGCGCGCGACTTCGCATCGCTGCCCTGGCAGGAGGCGCAGAGCCGGCTCGCGCCTGCGGTGCGCGCGGCGGTCCAGCTGAACCTGCTCACCGAGGACAACCTGCCCGGCTACCACGGCGAGATCGCGCGCGTCCTCGGGCGCAGCGACGCCTGGAAGACCTGGCTGGACCGGTGGACGGCCGAGGAGGGCCGGCACGCCATCGCGCTCCGCGACTACCTCACCGTGACCCGGGCCGTCGACCCGGTGGCCCTCGAGGACGACCGCATGGCAACCGTGAGCGGCGGCTTCTCGGCCGGCGCCCGGGACGGGCTGCGGGTCATCGCCTACGTCTCCTTGCAGGAGCTCGCCACCCGGGTCGCGCACCGCGGCACCGGCAAGCTCTCGGACGACCCCGGCCTGGACCGGCTGCTCGCGCGCATCTCCACCGACGAGAACCTCCACATGGTCCTCTACCGCGACCTGTTCGAGGCCGCCCTCGAGATCGACCCGGTCGCGGCGCTGCAGGCGCTGACCGCCGAGGTCGCCGGCTTCCAGATGCCCGGCACCGGGATCCCGGGCTTCGTGCGCCGCGCCGCCGCGGTCGCCCGCGCCGGCATCTACGACCTGGCGATCCACCGCGACCAGGTGGTCACCCCGCTCCTGCGCTACTGGCGCGTCCTCGAGCGCGACCTGCCCCCTGCGGCGGAGGCCGAGCGCGACCTGCTGGTCGGGGTGCTCGAGGAGATCGACCGGCGGGTCGCGAAGCAGCAGGCCCGCCAGCCGGCGGTCGCGCGCTGAGCGGGCGCTCGCGAGAATGACGCGGTGACCTACGAGGACCAGCTGCGCGCGGACATCCGCCGCCTCACCACGATGCTGGGCGAGACGCTGGTGCGCACCGAGGGGCAGCAGCTGCTCGACCTGGTCGAGCTGGTCCGCAAGCAGGCCAAGACGAGCTCGCTGTCCGACCTCCCCCCGGAGGTCGACGCGCGACTGCGCGACATGGACCTGCCGACCACCATCCGGCTGGTCCGCGCCTTCACGTCGTACTTCCACCTGGCCAACACCACCGAGCAGGTCCACCGCGGCCGGGAGCTGCTGCGCCGGAGGCAGGAGAGCGGTGGCTGGCTCGAGCGGGCCCTCCGACGGGTCGAGGCCGCCGGGACCGCCACCGACGACCTGGTCCACGACGTCGCCCGGCTCTCGGTGCGCCCGGTGCTCACCGCGCACCCGACGGAGGCAGCGCGCCGCTCGATCCTCGACAAGCTCCGCCGGGTCGCCGCCGTCCTCGACGAGCCGGACACGCCACGCCGCGACCGCCGGCTGGCCGAGGCCATCGACCTGGTGTGGCTGACCGACGAGCTGCGCGTCGACCGCCCGGACCCCCTCGACGAGGCCCGCAACGGCGTCTACTACCTCGAAGGCCTCGGCGGTACGGCGGTCGGTGACGTCCTGGAGGAGCTGCGCGACCAGCTGGCACGCCTCGGCGTCGACGTGCCGCCCGACGCGCGACCGCTCACCTTCGGCACCTGGATCGGCGGCGACCGGGACGGCAACCCGAACGTCACCCCCGCCATCACCATGCAGGTGCTGGAGCTGCAGGCCGTGCACGGCGTGCGGCTGCTGGTGGAGCTCGTCGACGGCCTGCGCCGCGACCTGTCGGTGTCGCAGCGCATCTCGGGTGCGTCCGAGGCCCTGCTGGCCCGGCTGGCCGCGGCGCTCGAGCGGCTGCCCGAGGTCGAGCCGCGCTACCGGCGGCTGAACGCCGAGGAGCCCTACCGGCTGTTCCTGACCTGCGTGCGCACCCGGCTGCAGCTGACGCTGGCCCGGGTCGAGGGCGGCACCCAGCACGTGCCGGGGCGCGACTACCTCGACGGCGAGGAGCTGCTCGCCGACCTGCTGCTGCTGCAGGCCTCGGTGCGCGAGCACCAGGGCCCGCTCGTCGCCGGCGGGGCGCTCGACCGGCTGGTCCGGACGGTGGCCGGCACCGGGCTGCTGCTCGCGACGATGGACGTGCGCGAGCACGCGGACAAGCACCACCACGCCGTGGGTCAGCTGCTCGACCGCACCTGGGAGCTGGCCTTCCCGTACGCCGACCTCGCTCGTCCGCACCGGTTCGCCGCCCTTGCCAGGGAGCTCGCCGGCCGCCGTCCGCTCGCCCCGCACCCGCTGCCGCTGGACGAGGAGGGGGCGCGCACCGCGGAGGTCTTCGCGACCATCGCGCGCGCCCTCGACACGCTCGGGCCGCAGGCCGTCGAGAGCTACGTCGTCTCGATGACGCAGGGCGCCGACGACGTGCTGGCCGCGGTCGTCCTCGCGCGTGAGGCCGGCCTGGTCGACCTCGCCGACGGCGTCGCCCGCATCGGCTTCGTCCCGCTGCTGGAAACGGTGGAGGAGCTCGAGCAGGCGGGCACGGTCCTCGAGGACCTGTTCGGTGACCGGTCCTACCGGCGGCTGGTGAGCCTGCGCGGGGACGTGCAGGAGGTCATGCTGGGCTACTCCGACTCCAACAAGGCCGGCGGCATCACGACCTCCCAGTGGCAGATCCACCGGGCCCAGCGGCGGGCACGCGACGTGGCGGCGGTGCACGGCGTGCGCCTGCGCTTCTTCCACGGCCGCGGTGGGTCGGTCGGGCGGGGCGGCGGACCGACGTACGACGCGGTGATGGCGCTGCCCAACGGGGCGGTCGACGGACAGATGAAGCTCACCGAGCAGGGCGAGGTGATCAGCGACAAGTACGCGCTGCCGGTGCTCGCCCGCGAGAACCTCGAGCTGCTGCTGGCCGCCTCGCTGGAGGCCACCGTCCTGCACAAGACCGCGCGCCGCAGCGAGCAGCAGGGCGCCCGGTGGGACGCGGTGATGGACCTGGTGTCGGACGCGGCGCACACCCGCTACCGCCACCTGGTGGAGGACCCGGACCTGCCCGCCTACTTCCTGGCGTCCACGCCGGTCGACCTGCTCGGGGAGCTGCGGATCGGCTCACGACCCTCACGGCGGCCGGACAGCGGCGGCGGGGTCGAGGGGCTGCGCGCCATCCCGTGGGTGTTCGGCTGGACCCAGTCGCGGCAGATCGTGCCGGGCTGGTTCGGGGTCGGCACCGGGTTGCGGGCGGCGCGTGAGCACGCCGGCACGCTGCGTGAGATGCACGACCAGTGGCCGTTCTTCCGCGCCTTCCTGGCCAACGTGTCCATGACGCTGGCGAAGACCGACCTGTCGCTGGCGGCGCGGTACGTCGAGCGCCTGGTCCCACCGGAGCTGCACCGCGTCTTCGACGTGGTGCAGGCCGAGCACGCCCTCACGGTGACCGAGGTGCTGGCGGTGACGGGGGAGAGCGAGCTGCTCGGCAGCGACCCGGTGCTGCGGCAGACGCTGCAGACACGGGAGACCTACCTCGAGCCGCTGCACCACCTGCAGGTGGAGCTGCTGGCCCGGGCGCGGGCGGGGGAGCGCGACCCGCAGCTGTCCCGGGCGCTGCTGCTCACCGTGAACGGCGTCGCCGCCGGCATGCGCAACACCGGCTGAACGTCCTCCGACGCAGACCCTGGTTCGGTCGCGCAGGACCGGGCACGACACGGGGAGAGCCTCACCCCAGCCTGGAGGATCCATGAGCACCACCGCAGTCGTTGTCCTCGTCGTCATCGTGGCCGTCGTGCTGCTCGCCGTCGCCTTCCTGCTGGCGCACCAGCGGCGTCGCCGCCAGGAGCTGCAGGGCACGTTCGGGCCCGAGTACGACCGGACCCTCGAGGAGGCCGGCAGTCGTCGCGCTGCCGAGCGGGAGCTCGCCCAGCGCCGCGAGGAGCACGACCAGCTCGACATCCGGCCCCTGTCGGCGGCCAGCCGCGAGCGCTACACGACCCGGTGGTCGTCGGTGCAGGAGCGCTTCGTCGACCAGCCCACGCTCGCGCTGAGCGAGGCCGACCTGCTGCTCACCCAGCTGATGGACGAGCGCGGCTACCCGACCGGGGACGTCGACGAGCAGGCCCGGATGCTGTCGGTCGAGCACACCCACGTGCTCGACAGCTACCGCGCCGGCCACGCCGTCGAGCAGGACCGGACGGCCGACACCGAGCAGGTGCGGCAGGCGATGCTGCACTTCCGCACGGTCTTCGAGGAGCTGCTCAGCGACAGCGAGCCCGACGTGGCGACGGAGCCAGGGCGCACCGAGGACCGCGTGCGCCGCTGACGTCGCGGGTCAGGCGTCGCGGCGGCGCAGCTCGAGGGCCGCCGCGACGAGGACGACCGTGACGTAGAGGCAGAAGACCCCGAACCCGGCCCACGGCGACAGTGAGCCTGGGCTGGGCCGGACATCGGTGATCGCGCGACCGGCGCTGCTGGGCAGGTACTTGTCCACGCTGTCGGTGAGGCTCGCCGGGAGCAGTCGCATGATGATCGGCAGGACGAACAACAGGCCGAAGAGCGTGCTGACGGCCGCCGCCGTGTTGCGCAGCAGCGCTCCCAGCGAGAGCCCGAGGACCCCGACGAGCACCAGGTAGACGGCGGCCCCGAGGACCGCCCGCAGCACGCCGGGCTGGCCGAGGTCGGTCTGCAGGCCCTTCCCTGCCAGGATGGACTGCCCCAGCAGGAACGCCCCCAGGGCTGCCGGGACCATGAGGAGGAGCGTCACCAGGGCAAAGACCACAGCCTTGGCCCACAGCACCGGGAGCCGGGTCGGTACGGCGGCGAACGTGGCGCGGATCAGCCCCGTGGCGTACTCCCCGGTGAACAGCAGCACCCCCAGGGTGCCCAGGGCGAGCTGAGCCAGGAACACACCGGCGAGACTGCGGCTGGTGGGGTCGAAGGCGAGTGCCTCGCCAGGGTCGCGGGGTGGCCAGTGCGACACGACGAGCGAGGGGACCAGCGCACCCAGGCCGACGACGAAGACGACGGCGGCGAGCAGTGCGAAGACCGTCGAGCGCACCGACCGGAGCTTGGTCCACTCGGAGAGCAGAACGCGTGCCTGGGTGACCCGCTGAGGCGACGCCACAGGGTCGAGCAGGGTGGTGCTCACTGCTGGCCTCCGGTCAGGGTGTGGAACTCGACGGCCTCGCTCGTCATGCCCATGAAGGCCTCCTCCAGCGATGCCTGCTGGGTGGCGAGCTCGAGGATCGTGAGCCGTGCGGACGCGGCGGCGATGCCGATCTGATCAGTGGTCAGACCCTCCACCTCGAGGGCGTCGCCGGACTCCCGGACGACGACGTCGGGACCAGCGAGCACGGCGCGCAGCCCGTCCGGGTCGGTGGTGCGGACGCGGACGAGGTTGCGGGAGGCGCCCGCGATGAAGTCGGCGGTGCTGGTGTCGGCGATCAGGCGCCCTCGGCCGATCACGATCAGGTGCTCGGCGGTGAGGGCCATCTCGCTCATCAGGTGCGAGGAGACGAAGACGGTGCGGCCCTCCGCGGCCAGCGTCTTCAGCAGGTCCCGGATCCAGCGGATCCCCTCGGGGTCGAGACCGTTGACCGGCTCGTCGAGGATCACGGTGCGAGGGTCGCCGAGC
This sequence comes from Mycobacteriales bacterium, assembly GCA_049694795.1. Taxonomy (GTDB): domain Bacteria; phylum Actinomycetota; class Actinomycetes; order Mycobacteriales; family SCTD01; genus RYN-111. Next base: position 11,680 of record JBAVRG010000304.1, on the reverse strand, counting down.
AGAGCCGTCGCGATGCCCAGGCGCTGACCCATCCCGAGCGAGAAACCACCGGCCCGCTTGCGCGCGACGTCCTGGAGGCCGACCGCCTCGATGACCTCGTCGACCCGGGACCGGGGGAGGCCGCAGGTCTGCGCCTGCGCCAGGAGGTGGTTGTAGGCAGAGCGTCCGGTGTGGACGGCTCGGGCCTCGAGCAGCGCGCCCACCTCGTGCAGGGGGGCCACGTGGTCGCGGTAGCGCTTGCCGTTCACCGTCACCGACCCCCGGGTCGGCAGGTCCAGCCCGAGCACGAGCCGCATCGTGGTGGACTTGCCGGCGCCGTTGGGGCCGAGGAACCCCGTGACGATGCCGGGCCGGACGGTGAACGTCAGGTCGTCGACGGCCCGCTTGGCGCCGTACTCCTTGGTCAGTCCCCGAGCCTCGATCACGTGCGCCTCCTGGTGGGAGCGGCCCCGTCGCGGGGTCGCCAGGAGTCTGCCTCTCCTCCCTGTGAGGGACCTGTGCGTCTCAGAAGTCGCCGGCGCCGCGGCGCAGGTCCTCGAGGACGTTCACGAGGGTCGTCAGCCGGCGCGGCGCCAGCCCCGGTCGGGCGAACACCTCGGCGTTGAGGGCCTCGGTCGCCTTGAGGGCGGTACGGCGGCCCTCCTCGGTCACCTCGACGAGGGTCGCCCGGCCGTCGGTGGGGTGCGGTCGGCGCCGCACGAGGCCGGCCGCCTCGAGGCGGTCCACCGAGTTGGTGACGCTCGTCGGGTGCACCTGCAGCCGCTCGCTGGCCTTCTTCAGAGGCATCGAGCCGGCGCTGCTGAAGTGCAGCAGCATGAGCAGCTCGTAGCGCGCGAACGTCAGGTCGAGCGGGCGAAGGGCGTCGTCGACCCGGGCGAGGAAGATCTGCTGGGCGCGCATCACGGACGTCACGGCCGCCATGCCCTCCGCGACCTCGCCCCAGCCGTGCGCCTCCCAGTTGCGGCGCGCCTCGGCGATCGGGTCCACTGCTAGACGTTGCGGCGGTACTGGCCGCCGACCTCGAAGAACGCCTCGCTGATCTGCCCCAGCGAGCAGACTCGGACGGCGTCCATCAGGGCTGCGAACACGTTGTCGCCAGCCATCGCGACCTCCTGCAGCCGGGCGAGCGCGGCCGGCGCCTCGTCGCGGTGCCGGGTGTGGAAGTCGTGCAGGCGGTCGAGCTGGGACTGCTTCTCCTGCTCGGTCGCCCGTGCCAGCTCCACCGGGCCGTGCTGCTCCTCGCCGCGCGGGTTGCGGAAGGTGTTGACGCCGACGATCGGCAGGGAGCCGTCGTGCTTGCGGTGCTCGTAGAGCATCGACTCGTCCTGGATCCGGCCGCGCTGGTAGCCGGTCTCCATCGCGCCCAGGACGCCGCCCCGCTCGGCGATGCGGTCGAACTCCGCCAGGACGGCCTCCTCGACGAGGTCGGTGAGCTCGTCGACGACGTACGACCCCTGGAGGGGGTTCTCGTTCAGCGACAGGCCCCACTCCTTGTCAATGACCATCTGGATGGCGAGAGCCCGGCGCACCGACTCCTCGGTGGGGGTGGTGACGGCCTCGTCGTAGGCGTTGGTGTGCAGGCTGTTGGCGTTGTCGTAGAGCGCGCACAGCGCCTGCAGCGTGGTGCGGATGTCGTTGAACGCCATCTCCTGCGCGTGCAGGGACCGCCCCGAGGTCTGCACGTGGTACTTCAGCTTCTGCGAGCGCTCGCTCGCGCCGTACTTCTCCTTCATGGCGACCGCCCAGATGCGGCGGGCGACGCGGCCGATGACGGTGTACTCGGCGTCCATGCCGTTGCTGAAGAAGAAGCTCAGGTTGGGCGCGAAGTCGTCGATGCGCATGCCGCGCGCGAGGTAGGCCTCGACGTAGGTGAAGCCGTTGGCGAGGGTGAACGCCAGCTGGCTGATGGGGTTCGCCCCGGCCTCGGCGATGTGGTAGCCGGAGATGCTGACGGAGTAGAAGTTCTGCACCTGGTGGTCGACGAACCACTGCTGGATGTCGGCCATCGCGCGAAGGGCGAACTCGGTCGAGAAGATGCAGGTGTTCTGGCCCTGGTCCTCCTTGAGGATGTCGGCCTGCACGGTGCCGCGGACGTTGCGCAGCACCCAGGCGCGCAGCTCCTCGGTCTCGGCAGGGTCCGGCTCGCGGCCTTCCTCCTCGCGGAACCGGTCCAGGCGCTGGTCGATCGCGGTGTTGAGGAACATCGCCAGGATCGTCGGCGCGGGGCCGTTGATGGTCATCGAGACGCTCGTGCTGGGCGAGCACAGGTCGAACCCGCCGTACAGGACCTTCATGTCGTCGAGGGTGGCGATCGAGACCCCCGAGGTGCCGACTTTGCCGTAGATGTCGGGGCGAAGGTCGGGGTCGCGCCCGTACAGGGTGACCGAGTCGAAGGCGGTCGAGAGCCGGGTCGCGGGCTGGCCCTCGCTCAGCACCTTGAAGCGGCGGTTGGTGCGGAACGCGTCGCCCTCGCCGGCGAACATGCGGGCCGGTGCCTCGCCCTGGCGCTTGAAGGGGAAGACGCCTGCCGTGTAAGGGAAGTAGCCGGGCAGGTTCTCACGGCGCAGGAAGCGGACCAGCTCGCCGTGGTCCTTCGTCGTCGGTACGGCGACGCGGCGCACCTTGTTGCCGGACAGCGTCTCGCGGGTGAGCGGGGTGTGGATCTCCTTGCCGCGCACCGTGTAGACGAGCTCGTCGCCGGAGTACTCCTCGACGCGGGCGGGCCAGCTGTCGAGCAGCTGCTGCACCTGCGGGTCGACCGCGGTGCCGGCGATCAGCGCGTCCAGCTCGGCGGTCTGCTGCACGAGGGCTCGCGCGGTCTCGAGGTGCTGGCGGCGGCGGGCCAGCTCGGCCTGCTCGTCGGTGCGTGCGTGGTAGCGGCGGATGCTCTCGCTGATCTCGGCGAGGTAGCGCTCGCGCGTGGCGGGGAGCACCGACGTGAGCGCGGTGGAGGTCTTCGTGCTCACGTGCGGCAGGACGCCGGTGCCGGCGGGCAGGCCCCGCTCCACGAGCAGCTCGCGCAGGTGCTGGTAGAGCGCGGTGACGCCGTCGTCGTTGAAGCGGGCGGCGCTGGTGCCGAAGACCGGCATGTCCTCCCAGCGCTGGCCGAAGGCCTCGCGGTTGCGGACCAGCTGGCGGGCGACGTCCCGCCGGGCGTCCTCAGCCCCGCGCCGCTCGAACTTGTTGATCGCCACCACGTCGGCGTGGTCGAGCATGTCGATCTTCTCGAGCTGGGAGGCGGCGCCGTACTCGGGCGTCATGACGTAGAGCGACACGTCGCTGTGGTCGGTGATGGTCGCGTCGCCCTGGCCGATGCCGGGCGTCTCCACGACGACGAGGTCGAAGCCGGCGGCCTTGCAGGCGGTGATGACGTCGTCGAGGTGCTCGGGGACGGCGGCGGTGCTCGTGCGGGTGGCGAGCGAGCGGAAGTACACCTGCTCGCCGGTGAGGGAGTTCATGCGGATCCGGTCACCGAGCAGGGCCCCACCGCCCTTGCGGCGCGTGGGGTCGACCGCGAGCACCGCGACCCGGAGCTTGTCCTCCTGGTCCAGGCGCAGCCGGCGCAGCAGCTCGTCGGTGAGGCTGGACTTGCCGGAGCCGCCGGTGCCGGTGATGCCGAGCACCGGCACCGGGCGGGCGTGCGCGCGCAGCTCCTGGGCGAGCTCGGGCGAGCGGCCCTCCTCCAGCACCGTGATGGCGCGGGCGAGCGCGGCAGTGCTGCCGGACAGCACCTCGTCCAGCGCCGGGGGCTGGGCGGCGAGGTCGACGTCGCAGGACCGCACCAGCGTGTTGATCATGCCGGCGAGCCCGAGGCGCTGGCCCTCCTCGGGGGAGAAGATGGTGACGCCGCGGCTCTTGAGCAGCGCGATCTCCTCGGGGACGATCACGCCGCCGCCCCCGCCGAAGACCTGCACGTGCCCGGCACCGACCTCCTCGAGCCGCTCGACCAGGTAGCTGAAGTACTCGACGTGGCCTCCCTGGTAGGAGCTCACCGCCACGCCCTGGACGTCCTCCTGCAGGGCTGCGGTGACGACCGCCTCGACGCTGCGGTCGTGGCCCAGGTGCACCACCTCGACGCCCTGGCTCTGCAGCACGCGGCGCATGATGTTGATGGCCGCGTCGTGCCCGTCGAACAAGCTGGCGGAGGTCACGAAGCGGACCGGGTGCGCGGGGACGTGCAGCGACACGGGATCTCCTACGGGAGGGGCTCGGACCTCCGAGAGTACTAGGACGTCCTGCTATCTGGCCAGGGGCTGCTCAGCCGGTGCGGAGCAGGCGCTGCAGGGCGGCCAGCCCCTCGGGGGTACCTGGCCACTGCCGTTCGAGCGCCTCCGGGCCGGCGTGCCGCACCACGCTGCGCAGGACCAGCAGGACCACGACCACGTCGTCGGCGTAGCCCAGCACCGGCACGAAGTCCGGGACCAGGTCGAACGGCAGTGCCAGGTAGCCGAGCAGCGCGAGCAGGCGCCAGCGCAGCGGACGCGCCAGCGCCGGGTCACGTGCCAGTCGGCTGACCAGCCGGACCACGTCGGGGAGCAGCCGCAGGGCGGCGCTCAGCGACGGCCGGTCGGGCAGGGTGACGGCCAGCACGACCAGGAGCCCGAGCCACAGCACGAGCAGACCGGCCGCGACGCCGAGGACCACCTCCCACACCATGCGCGTCATCCTGCCCCTGCGACGATGTGGCCGTGCTGCCCTTCACCCTCGAGACCCTGCGCCTGTTCCTGCACGTGACGGCCGCGACCGTCTGGGTCGGCGGCCAGCTGGTCCTGGCCGCGCTCGTCCCCGCCCTTCGCCGGATCGGCCCGGACGTGCCCGGTGCGGCGGCGCGGGCCTTCGCCCGGGTGGCATGGCCCGCCTTCGGCGTCCTCGTCCTGACCGGCGCGTGGAACGTCTACGCGGTCAGGGACGACAACCACGGGCGCTACGCCACGACCCTCGCGGTCAAGCTGGTGCTCGTGGTCCTGTCGGGCCTGACGGCCTGGCTGCACGCGCGCGCGACGACGGTGCGTGGTCGGGCCGTGTACGGCGCCGGCACCGGGCTGTTCGCGCTCGGCGCGCTGCTGCTCGGGGTCTGGCTCGCCGGCTGAGCCCTGCGGCGGGTAGGGCTGGCGTGGGGGCCCTCCGACGTGTCAGGTGCTGGCACCGCTCGGGCGGTCGGGGGCCCTGACAGGTCTCGTTCCTGGTGGGGTGCAGACCGGCGTACCGCGGTTGTCAGGTGCTGGAACGGCTGGGGCGGTCCGGGGGCCTGACAGCTCGGTTCGCTCAGCCCTCGCCGAGGGGGTCGCAGAGCCGGCAGGGGACCAGGCCGGGGGCGTCCGCGGTGACGGGGCGCAGGTTGTCGCGCCCGTCGACGGCCACGCAGTCCGGTCGGTGGATCATCGTGCCGGTGCGCGTCGCGACCAGGCCGGCGGCCGGGCCGCCGCCACCCACGGTGCGGGGCGCGTGCGGTGTCCCGCCTTCCTCGAGCAGCCGCTCCATGCGCTCGAGCACGGCGACGAGCTGGGCGCGCTCGGTGCGGGCCTCGCGCACCAGCAGCGTCAGCCAGTAGGCGAAGTAGGTGAAGCCACCGGTGAAGACCAGCGCCAGACCGAGCACCCCGCCGGAGATGAGGTAGGGCACCTGCTCGAAGACGAGCACGGTGCGCGCCGCACCGAGCCAGCCGAGCAGGACGAGCAGGACGCCCAGCGGCACCAGCACGCCGCCGACGACGAGCATCCACCGGTCGTTCTGGGTGAGGGCGCCGCGGCGGGCGCGCAGGCCCCGGACCCGGGTCGCCAGGCGCTCCTGGCGCACCGTCGCGTGGCTGGTGGTCATGCGGTCTCCTCGAGGGGGCAGGCGGCGGCGGAGGCGGCGAGCACCTGGTCAGGCAGGCGCCTGAGCCCAGCGGCGATCAACCCGCAGCCGACCACGCCGAGCAGGACGTAGGCCACCGGCAGCCCGCCGGGCAGCTTGGCGTGCGCCGCGGCGAGCACGGGTGCCATGACCGGGTTGGGCGCGCCGGCGGTCACCGGGCCGGGCAGCTGCGGAGCAGGTGCGCTGCCGGGGCTGCCGAGCGACGGCAGGCTGCTCGTGCCGCCGGTCACCGGCGCGCTCACCGGGCCGCTCATGGGCGGGGGAGCGAAGGCCGGCATCGTGAAGCTGAAAGCCGGGGACGCGACGACGCTGACGTTCGCGCCGCCCAGCACCACCGTCGCGGTGTAGCCGGGCTGCGGGGTCCACATGAGCACCACGCCGCCGGCGTTGTAGGTCACGCTCGCCCCGTCGGGCTTGCCGTTGGGCTGGGCCAGCGCGATCGTCATCCCCAGGTTGCGCAGGGCGGTGTTGACGGTGTCGGTGGCGGTGGAGACGGGCAGCGAGGTGCCGGCCACCGAGACGCCGTGCTCGTCGATCGTCACCGGGACGTTGGCGATCGTGGCGCCGGTGACGAGCGTCGTGCCGTGGACCGTTGCCTGCTTGCCGTCCGTCGTGGCGGTGGCCTCGGAGGTCACGGAGCCGAGGTGGACGACGCCGGCGAGCGTGATGTCCTGCACCGTGCTGCGCGCGGTGGCAACCGCGGTGGAGGGGCCGGTGAGCACCGTCGAGCTGGTGCCGCTCGTCTTGCCGAAGGAGCCGAAGGGCGTGGCCTGCGCCTGGTCGATCGAGGCCTCAGCGGAGATCCGGTCGTCCTTGGCGACGGCCTTCATGGTGGTGCCCGGCACCTGGTCGTAGGTCACCGTGTCGGGGCCGGTGCTCGTGCGTGCCTCGGCCTTCACCGGGTCGTTGAGCGCCGTCGCGCTGTCGGGCACCTGCCCGTTGCTGGCCGTGATGAGCAGGGAGCCGGCGCTCGAGGCGAGGGTGCCAGGCCAGGCGACCGAGGCCAGCCCGGTGCCGATCGGCCCGTTGCGGAGCGTCGAGACGGCCTCGGGGAGCACCAGCTCGCAGCCGTTGGTCGCGGCCGCGGTGCCGTAGCAGTACGTCGGCTCCTGGAAGCGGGCCTGGACGGCAGGTGCGCTGGCCGCCAGGTTGAACGAGCCGAGCCCGGAGCCGGGATCGGCGTCCGCGGCGACGGCGTGGACGGCCGGCAGCGCAGCGCTGACCAGGCACGCCGAGCCCGCGGCGAGCAGCGCGAGGGCGGAGCGGCGACGGGTCATGCGGCACCTCCGAGGTAGGCCTCGTTGACGAAGTCGGCGACGTCGGCGGGCTGACCCACCATGGCGATCCGGCCACCGGTCATCACGGCGGCGTAGTCGGAGACAGCGAGCGCGGTGCGGGCGAACTGCTCGACGAGCAGGATGCTGATGCCCTCCTGGGCCAGCTGGCCCACCAGCTCGTACAGCTCCGAGACGATCTTGGGGGCGAGTCCCATCGAGATCTCGTCGAGCAGCAGCACGCCGGGGTCGGCGACGAGCGCGCGGGACATCGCGAGCATCTGCTGCTCGCCGCCGGACATCGTGCCGGCGAGCTGGTTGCGGCGCTCGCCCAGGCGCGGGAAGCGGGCGTACGACCGCTCCTGCACGTCCTTGGTCGACAGGTCGCTGGCGTAGGTGAACATCCGCAGGTTCTCGGCGACCGTGAGGTTGGGGAAGATGCCGCGCCCCTCGGGGATGCGGCAGACCCCCGCCTTCGCGAGGTTCTCGGGTGCGACCCGGTTGACGTGCGTCCCTGCGACGTGGACGCACCCGCTGGTCGGCCGGATCTTGCCGGAGGCCACCTGCATCGTGGTCGTCTTGCCGGCGCCGTTGGGGCCGAGCAGCGCGTAGACGGTCCCCGTGGGGACGGTGAGGGAGACGCCGTGCAGCACCTCGATCCGGCCGTAGCCGGCGGTGATGTCGCGCAGCTCGAGGGCGGGTGCCGTCACGCTTCTGCTCCCAGGTAGGCCGCCTGCACGGCGGGGTCGGCCTGCACCTCGCGCGGCTGACCGACGCAGATGATGCGACCGAAGTCGAGGACGTGGATGCGGTCGCAGACCCGCATCACGAGGTCGACGTCGTGCTCGACGACGAGCACGGCGATGCCCTCCTGAGCGAGCTCGATGAGCAGGTCGCCGAGCGCCTCGCTCTCGGCCACGTCCAGGCCGGAGCCGGGCTCGTCGAGCAGCAGCACCCGGGGTCGGGTGGCGAGCGCCCGGCCGAGCTCGACCAGGCGGGCCAGGCCGGTCGGCAGTGCGTCGACGCGCTCGTGCTGCACGTGCGTCAGGCCGACCCGCTCGATGAGCGCGGCCGCGACCGCTCTCGGGTCGCTGTCGTCAGTGGACCAGCCGCGCCGGAACTCGGCCGCGGCCAGGACGTTGTCGCGCGCGGTGAGGGTGCCGAAGACCTCGAGGCGCTGGAAGGTGCGCGCCAGCCCGAGCCGGGCGCGCTTGTACGGCGAGAGCTTCGACACGTCCTTGCCACCGAGGAACACCCGCCCCTCGGTGGGCTGCTCGAGCCCGGTGATGACGTTGAACGTCGTCGTCTTGCCGGCGCCGTTGGGCCCGATGAGTCCGGTGACCTGCCCCTTGCGCGCGGTGATCGTGGCGTTGCTGACGGCCTGGACGCCACCGAAGCGGACCGAGACGCCGTCGACGCCGAGCGCGATGTCGGGGTCGCTCGGGTCGAAGGCCGGCTGGTCTGCCGGGACGTAGTCCTCGAGGTCAAGAGCGGACAAGGTGTGCCTCCTCGAGCTCGGGCAGCGTGGCGGGGGCGGGCTGAGCGGCCGGGGCGCGCAGCGCCCGCCACCGGGCTCCGAGCTTGGACACCTGGCCGCCGAAGCCGTCCGGGTCCCGGCCGACGCTGATGGCCGCGATGCCGGTCAGCAGGTAGGCGAGCTGGATGTTGGGGGGGACGAAGGACTGGATCTTCGGGAACGACGCCACGAAGATCGCGCCGAACAGCGCGCCCGTCACGGTGTTGACGCCGCCGACGCGCAGCGCCAGCAGCAGGGACAGGCTGCCGAGCACGGTGAAGTCGTTGGGGCTGACGGTGCCCTGCAAGCCACCGAACAGCGCCCCCGACAGCCCGGCGAGGCCGGCGGACACCGAGAACACCACCACCTTGGTGACGTTGACGTTGACGCCGAGCGTCGCGCACGCGGCAGGGGAGTCGTTGAGGGCGGTGAGCTGGCGGCCGTACCGCCCGCGACGCACCGCGAGCACCACGATGCTGGCGATCGCGAAGATCACCGCGCACACGAGGAAGTAGGCCTTGTCGGAGTCGGTGGGGATGCCCGGCAGGTGCAGCCGCGCGACGTCGAGGCTGCCACCGTCACCGAGCCGCTTGAGGAAGAACACCTCGTCCATCCCCTTCGCGAACGCGAAGGTGGCGAGCGCGAGGTAGAGCCCCCGCAGCCGGGCGGTGAACCCCGCGACGACGGCGCCGACCACTGCCGAGAGCAGCACCGCCAGTACGACGCCCAGCAGCGACCCGTGGCCCCAGGTCCCCATGGCGAACGCACCGAGCCCGACGAAGGTCAGGTGCCCGAGGGAGACCTGGCCGCTGTAGCCGACGAGCAGCACCAGGGACAGCAGGGTGATCGCCAGGATGAAGGCGCGGCCGCCGATGAGCAGGTTGGCCTGGGAGAGCGTCCCGGCCAGCACGGCGGCGACGGCCAGCAGCGCACCGGCCCAGGCCACCGACTCGCGCAGGCTGGGGACGGTCGGTGCCGCGCGCCCTGCGGCGCCGCTCGTGCGCAGCCGGGCTGCGGGCACGAAGACCAGCAGCACGAACAGGAAGATCATGGGCGCGGCCGGCTGCAGGTCGTCGATCCAGCTCCCTGCCGGGGCGTACCCCCGCAGGTAGCTGACCAGGAAGCCGAGCAGCAGGGCACCGACCGCCGTACGGGGGAGGCTCTTGAGCTGGCCGAAGAGCGCGGCGGCGTAGCCGTTGATGACCAGCAGGGTGAGGGTCAGGATGTTCAGCGTCACGAGCGGCGCCAGCAGGATGCCGGCGAGGGCCGCCAGCGACGAGCCGAGCGCCCAGGACAGCTGCTGGATGCGGGCCGGGGAGACACCGGTCATGGCGGCCAGGTCGGGGTCGTCGACGACGCCGCGCATGGCGATGCCGACCCGCGTCTGCGAGAAGAGCACCCGCAGCCCGACCGCGACGGCGATCGCGACGGCCACGACCAGCACCTGGTGCATGCTCACCGACAGGTCGCCGACCTTCAGCGGCGACGCGGTCGCGAAGAACTGGGGGAGCACCCGGGGCTCGGTGGGCTTCCAGGCGAGGTTGGCCGCACCGATGAGGAACAGCAGCAGGCCGAGCGTGATGACGATCGACAAGTCGACCGCCGCCCCTTGCAGCGGGCGGATCAGCACCCGTTCGACGACGGCGCCGAACAGCGGCGCGCCGATCCCCAGCACGACGACCAGCGACAGCCAGGCCGGCCACCCCCAGGCCACGGACAGCTGCCAGTAGGTGAAGGCCCCGATCATGCCGATCGCGCCGTGGGCGAAGTTGAAGATGCCCGAGGTCGTGTAGGTCACGACGAGACCGGTCGCGGTCACGCCGTAGATGCAGCCCAGGACGATGCCGAGCGTCGTCAGGGTGAGGAAGGTGGTCATCGGCTACTTGTTGACGTAGTAGGTGCCGTCGCAGCGGAACGACGTCGCAGGGTCGTCGACCCGGACGAACTTGCCGCCCTTGACCTGGGTGAGGATCCAGCACGTCGGCGGCTTCCGGTCCGCCGGGTCGCTGGGAGCCAGCAGGCCGCCGGTGTCGAAGGACGTGAACGTGCGCAGCGCCTTCATCAGGTCGGCGCGCTTGGCCTTGGGGCCGGCCTTCTTGAGCGCGTCGACGAACAGCTCCGCGGACGTCCAGCCGTAGACGGCGAAGATGTCCTTGGGCTCGCCCTTGGCGACGACGTCGGTCCACTTCTGGAACTCCCCGACCGCGGGGATCCGGGCACCTTCGTCGGCGTTGAAGAACATCGCGAACTGCTGGTCGTTGTAGACGCCCTCCGCGTTGGCGCCCGCCTGCTTGAGGAACTCCGATGCGTACGCCGTGCCGCCGAAGACGATCGGCCAGTCGACGTTCTGCGAGCGGGCGGCGTTGACGAAGCGCGCGGTGGTCGCGCCGTCGGTGGTGTTGATGTAGATCATCTGGACGCCGTCGGAGCGCATCCGGATGACGGCCGAGGTGAAGTCGGTGTCGGTGGCGCCGTAAGGCTGCTGCGAGACCACCTTGCCGCCGTAGGCGTTGATCGCCGCCACGGTGTTCTTCCAGACGTCCGGAGCCGTGCCGACGTTGGCGTAGATCGCCCCGATCTTCTGCCAGCGGCTGCCGAACTTCTGCTTGTAGTAGGTCAGCGGGCCGGTGCGCCAGCCCCTGCCGAGGGGGGCGACGCTGAAGTTGTTGGCGAGCGCCTGCGACTTCGTGCCCAGTGCCTCGTGGATGTCGGGGACCTCGGGGTGCGCCTTGAGGACGTCGGCGCCGCAGTCGTCGTACAGGGAGAACGAGCCGACCATGGCGAAGACCTTCGACATCAGGCCTTGCGTCGCGGCCTTGTTCTGGCCGCAGTCGAGCTGACCGTCACCGACCGCGAGCTTGAGCTGGCGGCCGAACACGCCGCCCTCGCTGTTGATCTTCGCGAAGTAGGCCTGGGTGCCGATCACGGCGCCCTGGAACAGGCCGGGGACCGGGCCCGACATGTCGGCGACGTTGCCGACGGTGATCGAGGTGGCGGTGACGCCGACGTCGACCGCGCCGCCGTTGCCGCCGGC
>JBAVRG010000303.1:0-11680 GCA_049694795.1 Mycobacteriales bacterium | reverse complement strand
ACCGGGGCGTCCGGAGACCACGACGTGCACGGTGCGGCCGCCACCCGGCGTCCGCAGGCTGGGGTCGAGACCCGCCGGGGCCACCCAGGAGGTGGACGCGCTCGCCCCGAGGGCGGCAACCCCAGGGCCGGCGATCACCACGAGCGCGACGACCCCCCCGACGAGCCGGCGGGCACGTGCGGTCATGGTTGCCTCCAGTGACGGGTCAACTACCGTCCGAGACATCCTCGACAGGCCTGGCGTACACCGACATGGCCCCTTCGGGCCATCTGATACTCACCCCGCGGGCAGGTCAGACCCGCGCGAAACGCCCGTCAGAGCCCCAGCAGCCCGGCAGCGTTGTCGTGGAGCACCCCGCGCAGCCAGTCGTCACCGAGCTCCAGCCGCTGCAGCGCCTCGATCTGGTGGGCGTAGGGGTAGGGGGTGTTCGGGAAGTCGCTGCCGAGCAGCACCCGGTCCCCGAGCTCATGCAGCCGCGGTCGCAGCCAGGCCGGGAACGGCGCGCTCTGCTCGGCGAAGTCGGTGAACGCCATGGTCGTGTCGAGGTGCACCCGGGGGTGGCCCGCGGCCAGCGCCAGGAACTGCTCGTACTCCGGCATCCCGAGGTGCGCGATGACGGCGGACAGCTGCGGGTGCCGGGCCAGCACCTGCGCGAACGGCTCCGGACCGGTGAACGCCCCCGCCGCCGGCCCGGAGCCGCAGTGCACGATCACCGGAGTGCCGGCCTCGGCGAGCAGCCCCCAGACCGGGTCGAGCCGCGGGTCGCGGGGGTCGTAGGCACCGACCTGCACGTGCGCCTTCGCCACCCGCGCCCCGGCGGCCAGGGCGCTCTCGACGTACTCGAGGACGCCAGGCTCGGGGTAGAAGGTCAGCGTCTGCAGCACGTCGGGGTGCTGGGCGGCGAAGTCGGCAGCCCACGCGTTGAGCCAGGCCGCCATCCCCGGCTTGTGCGGGTAGACGAGCGAGGGGAAGGCGCGTACGCCGAGAGCCCGCAGCCGGGCGAGGCGGTCCTCCTCCTCGGTGCGGTAGGCGATCGGCCAGGGCACCCCCGTCAGGGGGCCCGCGCTGTCGAAGTAGGCCCAGACCTTGTCCATGACCCGGCGCGGCATGAAGTGGGTGTGCACGTCCACCAGTCCGGGCAGCCCGAGCCCCTGCCACACGGCAGGGACGTCAGCGTCGCGGAGCACGACCCTTGAGCGAGCGGCCGACGGCGCGCTGCATCTCCCGCTTGGCGTCGCGCTCGGAGATCGCCTGCCGCTTGTCATGCGCCTTGCGGCCCCGGGCCAGGGCGATCTCGACCTTCGCGTGGCCGTCCTTGAAGTACAGCTGCAGGGGCACGAGCGCGAGGCCGGACTCCTTCGTCTTGCCGACGAGCCGGAGGATCTCCTCCTTGTGCAGCAGGAGCTTGCGCTGCCTGCGCGGCGCGTGGTTGTTCCACGTGCCCTCGGTGTACTCGGGGATGTGCGCGCCCATCAGCCAGGCCTCGCCGTCCTGGACGACGGCGTAGGCGTCCACCAGCGAGCAGCGACCCTGCCGCAGCGACTTGACCTCGGTGCCGGTGAGGACCAGGCCCGCCTCGTGCGTCTCGAGGATCTCGTAGTCGTGCCGGGCCTTCTTGTTCTGCGCGACCAGCTTGCCGCGGCCTGTCTCGCGCCCGCTCACCCGCGGCCCCCGCCGGCGTCGGCCAGCAGGCCCGTGAGCACCTCGACCGCCCGATGTACGGCGACATCACCCGTGCCGTCGGAGCTGACCTCGATGTCGGGCTCGATGCCGACGCCCTCGACGGTGCGCCCGCTCGGCAAGCTGTAGTGCGCGACGGTGATCGCGAGCGAGCTGCCGTCCGGCAGCGGGTGGGGCTCCTGCACGCTGCCCTTGCCGAAGGTGCGCGAGCCGACGACCACCGCGCGACCGCGGTCCTGCAGCGCGCCGGCGACGACCTCCGCGGCGCTGGCGGTGCTGCCGTCGACGAGCACCACCAGCGGGATCGCCGTGTCGCCGTGGCCCGCCGCGTCGAGCACCTGCGGCCGCGCGTCCCGGCGGGTGTAGGTCACGACGTGGCCGCCGTCGAGGAAGGCGCTCGCCGTCTCCACCGCCTCGGTGAGCAGACCGCCTGGGTCACCCCGCAGGTCGAGGACGATGCCGGTGGCGTGCTGCGCCCGCAGCGACGCGACGGCGTCGCGCACCTGCCGGCCCACCCCCCGCCCGAACGCGGGCACGGCGATCCGCCCGACCTGGGGGGTCAGCATCGTCGAGGTGACGTCGAGCGCGGGCAGTGCGGCCCGGGTCAGGGTCAGGGTGCGCACCGCACCGGCCCGCCCGAGCACGAGCGCGACCCTCGTGCCGGCCCGGCCGCGCAGCGAGGCCGCCACGTCGGAGGCGCTCAGCCCACGGGTGCTGTGGTCGTCGACCGCACGCAGCTCGTCGCCCACGTGCACCCCTGCGCGCTCAGCCGGGCTGTCGCTCGCCACCTGGGAGACCACCAGCAGGGCGCCCTCGCGCCGCAGCCACAGCCCCACCCCGGCGTACGCGCCGCCGCGGCCAGTGGCTGCCGCGTCGCCCCAGCTGCCCCACTCGTCGCCGGCCGCGGCGAGCATCGCCTTGATCGCGGCGGCGTCGAGGGTGCGCCGGTCGACGGGGTGGAGGGAGGAGCCGGCGATGTCCTCGGCCGCGTCGTCCAGGACGCCCTTGCCCGCGTGCGCCGCGTCGCGATCCGGGGTGCTGCCCGCTCCGGCGACGACCCCGAGCGTGAACGCCGCCCCCAGCGCCGCGGCCGCCGCCAGGCTGAACCCAACCCGGCGGGTCACAGTGCGCAGGGCGAGGTGCATCCCTTGAGTCTAGTTGCGCGGGTCAGACCCGCAGGTGCCGACGGATGGCCAGGAAGGACGAGGCGCTGGAGAGCACCACCCCTGCCAGCAGCAGGAGGGGCACCACGCCGAAGACGTCGCTCCAGGAGATGAAGTTCGTGAAGCGGATCGAGTCGCGCAGCACGCTGTCGACGAGCGCCCACTTCGCCAGGGCGAGCAGCCCGGAGGCGAACACCCCGCCCACCAGACCGGCGAGCGCCCCCTCGAGCAGGAACGGCAGCCGGATGTAGACGTTGCTGGCACCGACCAGCCGCATGATGCCGGTCTCCCGGCGCCGGCTGAACGCCGCCACCCGGATGGTGTTGAAGATCAGCAGCACCGAGGCCAGCAGCGAGAAGACGGCGATGCCGATCGCGGCGTTGCGGAACCCGCCGAGCACCTTGAAGATCGGGTCGAGCAGCTTCTTGAGGTCCTGGACCGAGTCGACGCCGGGCCGGTCGCGGAACGCGCTCGCCACCACCTCGAACTGCTCGGGGTCCTTGAGCTTCACGCGGAACGACTCGGGCAGTGCGTCCGGGGTGACGTTGTCCACCAGGTCGGGCGAGTCCTTGAACTGCTCCTTGAAGCGCTTGTAGGCGTCCTGCTTGGACTCGTAGAAGACCTTCTCCACCAGCGGGGTGCTGTTGAGGTCCTTGTTGAGCTGCTCGCGCTGGTCGGCGGTGATGTCCTTGCCGGCGCAGTTGTCGGACGTGCTGTTGCTGCCGCAGAGGTAGACGGTCACCTCGACCTTGTCGTACCAGTAGCCCTTCATGATGTCGACCTGGCGCTGCACCAGCAGGCCGAAGCCGACGAGCGCCAGGCTGACGGTGGTGGTGAGGACGACGGCGACCGTCATGGTCAGGTTGCGACGGAGGCCGATGCCGATCTCGCTGAGGATGAACTGCGCGCGCACGAGTGAGGTCCTTGGGGTGTCGTCGAGCGGAGGTCAGGCGCCGTAGCCGTAGACGCCGCGGGACTGGTCGCGCACGACCTTGCCCTGCGACAGCTCCACGACGCGGCGGCGCATCGAGTCGACGATGGCCGCGTCGTGCGTGGCCATCACGACGGTCGTGCCCGTGCGGTTGATGCGGTCGAGCAGCTTCATGATGCCGACGGAGGTGGAGGGGTCGAGGTTGCCGGTGGGCTCGTCGGCGATCAAGATCATCGGTCGGTTGACGAACGCCCGCGCGACCGCGACGCGCTGCTGCTCACCGCCGGAGAGCTCGTCGGGCATCCGCGAGCCCTTGCCCTCCAGCCCGACCAGCTCGAGCACCTCCGGCACCACCTTGTCGATGGTGCTCTGCGGCTTGCCGATCACCTCGAGCGCGAACGCGACGTTCTGGCTCACGGTCTTGTTCGGCAGCAGCCGGAAGTCCTGGAACACGCAGCCGATCGAACGGCGCAGCGCGGGCACCTTCCAGCTGCTCAGCTTGGCCAGGTCCTTGCCCGCGACGTGCACCCGACCGCTGGTCGGGACCTCCTCCTTGAGGAGCAGCCGCAGGAAGGTGGACTTGCCCGAGCCGCTCGAGCCGACGAGGAAGACGAACTCGCCCTTCTCGATGTCGACGTCGACCCCGTCGAGCGCGGGGCGCGTGCTCGTCGGGTAGCTCTTGGACACCTTCTCCAGCCGGATCACCCCGCCAGTCTAGGTCGCTCATCGTGAGCAAGACCTGACAGCGGGTACGGCGTCGCGTGGCGCGCCCGGCTTATTGCGGCTCGTCGTCCTTCGTGCGCCGCCAGCGGATCGCCGCCTCGATGAGCTCGTCGATCTCGCCGTCGAGCACGCCCTGGGTGTTGCCGGTCTCCACGCCGGTCCGCAGGTCCTTGACCATCTGGTACGGGTGCAGCACGTAGTTGCGGATCTGCGAGCCGAAGGCGTTCTCCACCTTGCCGCCGCGGATGGCGTCCATCTCGGCCGCCTCCTGCTCGCGCTTCTTCTCCAGCAGCTTGGTCTGCAGCACCACCATCGCGGCGGCGCGGTTCTGGATCTGCGACCGCTCGTTCTGGCAGCTCACCACGATGCCGGTCGGCAGGTGCGTGATGCGCACCGCGGAGTCGGTGGTGTTGACACCCTGCCCACCGGGGCCGCTGGAGCGGAAGACGTCGACCCTGATGTCCTTCTCGTCCACCTCGACCGCATCGGCGGTGTCGACGACCGGCGTGACGTCGATGGCCGCGAAGGAGGTCTGCCGCCGGGCCTGGTTGTCGAAGGGGCTGATGCGCACCAGCCGGTGCACGCCGTGCTCGCCCGCGAGCGTGCCGTAGGCGTAGGGGGTCTTCACCTGGAAGACGACGCTCTTGACGCCCGCCTCCTCGGCCTCCTGCCACTCCAGCACGTCGAGGGGGTAGTCGTGCCGCTCGGCCCAGCGGTAGTACATCCGCCAGAGCATCAGCGCCCAGTCCTGGGAGTCCACGCCGCCGGCACCGGGGCTGATCTGGACGAGCGCGTACCGCTCGTCGTACTCGCCGGAGAGCAGGGTGCGGACCTCGAAGCTGCCGATCTCCTTGGTGAGCGCCTCGAGCTCGCTGTCGGCCTCGTCGGCGGTCCCCTCGTCGGACTCCTCGGCGGCCATCTCGTAGAGGACGCCGAGGTCCTCCAGCCGCTGCCGGTAGGACGCGATCCGGTTCAGGTCGGCCTGCACGACCGACATCCGGCCGGTGATCTTCTGGGCCTTCTCCTGGTCGTCCCAGAGCCCGGGCATGCCGGCCTGCTCCTCGAGGTCGACCAGCTCCTCACGCAGCTTGGGCACGTCGAGGACCTTCTCGATGCTCGTGAGGGTGGCGTCGAGAGCCTTGAGGTCAGCGGTACGGTCGGCAGCCACGATCTCCCAGCCTAGTCGCGCCGGGTCCCCGCCCGACGGCGGCAGTCGTGCTTGCATGATCGCCGTTCCGGACGGAGGGAGACCGTTGCTTCAGGTGCGCCGGGCCACGTGGGCCGCACGGTCCACCCAGCTCGACCGTCCCGCGGTGGCGGCCGCCGCCGCCGCCGTTCTCGTGGGCGCCTTCGTCGTGCTGCGCCTGCTGCTCGCAGGTGGCGGCCTGTCCGGCTTCGTGCTCGCCGGGGACGCGTCCAGCGACGCCCGCCGGGTGCCGGCTGAGCTCCACGTCCGCCACGACGGCGGGTACGACGGGCAGTTCGTGTACCGGATCGCCCTCGACCCGCTCACCCACGAGCAGGTCGCGCACGGCATCGCGCTCGACGCACCGTCGTACCGGCAGGGCCGGATCGCCACCTCGGCCCTGGCCTGGGCCGTGCACACCGCGACCCGCATGCCGACCACGGGCGCGCTGCTGCTGGTCAACGCGCTCGCGCTGGTGGCCGCCGCCGGTTTCGGAGCACGGCTGCTGCACGACCTCGGCGGCCACAGCCTCTGGGGGGTGCTGCTCGCGCTGTCCCTCGGCACCGTCATCCCGCTGGCCCGCGACCTCACCGAGCCGGTCTCCTGGGCCGCCGTCCTCGCCGGGCTGTCGTGGGTGGTGCGCAAGCAGTGGGCGGCTGCGGGTGCGGCGTTCGTGGTGGCGGTGCTGGCCCGCGAGACCGCGCTGCTCGTGCCGGCGGCGGTGGGGCTGACGGTGCTCGCGACGGCGGTGCGCACCCGCCAGTGGCGGCCCGCCCTGGCTCCCGCCGCGGCGATGCTGCTGCCGCTCGCGGCGCTGGCCGCCTGGCAGGCCCACCTGCGCACGGTGTGGGGCACCGCGCCCTACCAGGGGGGCACCCACAACGTCGGCACGCCCTTCCTCGGCGTGCTGCAGAGCCTGCTCGGCCGGCTGCACGACACCAGCTCGCACGCCCCGCTCCTCAACCAGACGGCCTGGACCGTGGAGCGCTGGACGCTGGTCGTCCTGCTGGTGACCGCCGCGCTGGCGTGGCGCCGCTCAGGGCTGCCGGCCGCGCTCCCCCTCGCGTGGGTGCTGGCGACCGGGCTGGCGCTGTCCCTCGGGGCCTGGAGCTACGACGCGCAGTTCCTGCGGGTCGTCAACGACGCGATCGGGCTGTCGGTCCTCGTCCTCGTCCTGCAGCGGACGCGGGCCAGCCGGACGGTGCTCGCGCTGGTCGCGGCGGTGAGCGCCGGGGTGGCACTGATGTACGTCGCCGCTCCCTGACGTCAGCGCACCGGGGACCGCGCCCGGGCGACGGCGTGCACCTGCACCTGCCCGACACCGAGCCAGCCCACGAACGGCAGCTGCACCGTGCGGGTGCCGTCGACGACCACGAGCGAGTCGTCAGCAGCGCCGACCGAGGCGGTGAGGACCAGCCCGGGCTGGGCGTCACGGGTGTCGGCCTGGTAGCTCGCGACGACCTCGACGACCCGCTGCGGGTCGAGCGGCAGCCGGCTGGCGAGCGCGTCCGGGTCCGCCTCGAGCGCCGCCCGGTCCGGTTGCTGGGCGGCCGCGACCGCCGCCCCGTCGGCGGCGCTCGCCACCGCCCGCTTCGCCAGTACGACAACGCTCAGGTCGACGACCACGGCCACCATGACGAGCAGCACCACCGAGAGCCCCAGCGTGAGCAGCAGGACGCTGCCCTCGTCCCCACCGCGACGGCTCATGGCACCGTGACCCGGTCGGCGAACCGGTCGACGTACTCGGTGTGGCTGGCGCGCACCGGGATGGTGCCGCCGGCCGCGGACCCGAAGACCGCGCCGAGCAGCGGCAGCCGCACCCGGTAGGTCACCGTCACCTGCACCCGGCTGCCGGGCTGCAGGCACGGACCGCCCAGGCAGGTGAACACAGGCGCGCTGGCGTCGTGGATGCCCTGGTCGGCGAGGGCCAGCTCCGCAGCTGCGGTGCCACGGACCTGCGCCTCGTCCGGGGTGGCTGCCCGCGCGAACGCCCGACCCGCCTGGCGGGCCGCCTCCGTGGTGCCGAAGGCGGCGCGCTGCACGAGGAAGACGCTGAGCAGGACGTAGACGACCGGGACCATGAGCAGCACGGACAGGTAGGTGAACTCGACGAGGGCGTTGCCGTCGTCGGCCCGCAGGTCCCGTGTCACGGCCGGCTCTCCTCGAGCGCGTGTCCCTTCACGGTGAGGGTGAGCGGGCCCGCCGGCAGGAAGACCACCGGGACCGGGCCGGACACCGTGACCTCGACGACCGGTGCGCCGTCGACGTCGACCTGCCGACCGCGGAACGTGAGGCGGTCGGCGACCGCCGGCGACAGCGCGTCGGCCACCGCGTCATGAGCCCGCTGCGCGGCCTCGTCCGGGGTGCGGTCGGCGTCGGCGCCGTAGCGCGCCCCCTCGGCCGCGCTCGCGACGAGCACGGTGCGGGTGTGCAGGACGACGCCGACCTGCAGGACCACGAGGAACAGCGCCAGCACGAGCACGCTGACGAGCACGAAGTCGACGACGGCCGCGCCGTCCTCGTCACGCGCCCGGGTCATGTCAGGGCGACCGCACGGAGTTGAGGGCGTTGGTGAGGATGTCCTTGAGCTGCTGGTTGGCCACGCCCCAGACCAGCGTGACGAGGCCGGCCGTCATGATCGTGATCAGCACCCAGCCGGGGATGTCGCCGCGGTCCGAGCGAGCCGCGAGGGCCCGGGCCTGCAGCCTGACGGCGATCTTCGACAAGGTCATGAAGTCCTCTCCCAGGGGTGGTACGTCGTACGCAGAAGGCGTCTCATCCGGCGACCAGCCGCAGGCCGTAGAAGCCGGGGAACAGCGCGAACACCACGGTCACCGGCAGGACCAGGAACACCACCGGGACCATCATCGCGATCTCCCGCCGGCCGGCCGACTCGAGCAGCTGCCGCTTGCCCGCCTCGCGGACGTCGACCGCCTGGGCCCGCAGCACCTCCGCGAGCGGGGTGCCGCGCTCGACCGCGATCGCGACGCCGTCGACGAACCGGGCCAGCGGCGCCAGCGACGTCCGGGCGGCGATGCCCTCGAGCGCCTGGACCAGCGACGCACCCGCGCGCGCATCGGCCAGCGCCCGCCCCAGCTCCCGGCTCAGCTCGCCGCCCGAGATCCGCGTGACGCGCTCCAGCGCCCCGACCGGCCCCTCCCCTGCCGTCACCGCGAGCGCGAGCAGCTCGGCGATCGTCGGGAACTCCTCGAGCATCCGCTCCTCGCGGCGCGCCACCTGGGTGGTGAGGTAGCGGTCACGCGCCAGCACGCCGAGCACCGTGAACAGCCCCGCCGAGGCCAGCAGCGCGGCCGGGCTGGTGCCGCTGCCCACCAGGACCGACAGCAGCGCCAGCGCCAGCGCCGCGGCGAGCCCGAAGCCGCCGCACAGCACCTGCTCCGCCCGGAACTGCTCGACCGTCAGGTCGGCGCCCTGCTGCTCGAGCCGGCGCCGGACGCTCGCCGTGCCGCCGACCCACCTCTCCACCGCGCGCACCAGGTCGCCCAGCGCCGGGCCGAGCAGCCGCTCCGCGGTGGGGAACGGCGTCAGTGACCGCCGCTGCTCCAGCAGGCGCGACGGTCGCGGGGTGTCACGCAGGTACGGCGCCAGCCGGGCGTCCAGGCCGGGTCGGCGGGTCAGCGGCGTCCCGGTGGCGACGAGCAGCAGCCCGGTGCCACCTGACGCGCCCAGCCCGAGACCGAGCAGGGTGGCGCTCATCGCAGCACCCGGCGCTCTGCGGGGAGCTTCGCGATCCGCAGCATGACCCGGTAGGCGACCAGGCTGACGGCCCCGCCGCCTGCCAGCACGAGCACTCCGGCGGGCTGGTTGTAGGCCACGACGGCACTGGGCTGGGTCGACAGCAGCAGGAGCAGGATCCACGGAGCGGCGAGCGCGAGCCGTGCGGCATTGACCGTCCAGCCCTGCCTGGTCTCCAGCTCGGCCCGGGTGCGCGCGTCCTCCCGCAGGAACGTCGACAGCGTGCGCAGCAGCCGACCCAGGTCGGTGCCGCCGACCT
This sequence comes from Mycobacteriales bacterium, assembly GCA_049694795.1. Classification (GTDB taxonomy): domain Bacteria; phylum Actinomycetota; class Actinomycetes; order Mycobacteriales; family SCTD01; genus RYN-111. The sequence continues at coordinate 1,982 of JBAVRG010000303.1, read as the reverse complement.
CGCGGGCCATCCGGAGCGCCTCCACCACGCGGTCGCCCACCGGGTCGGCCAGCCGCGCCTTGAGCCGGTCGAGCGACTCCGAGAACCGGCCGGTGGCGCGGTAGTCCTGTCCGAAGCGCTGGAAGGCCGGGCGCAGCTGCTCCGGCCCGCGCACCCCGAGCTGGGTCAGCGCCTCGGGCAGCGACAGGCCCGCGCGCACGGCGCTCGCGAGGTTGTCGACCGCCTCCGGCCAGACCTCCCGGAGCTCGACCGCCCGCTGCGACCGGCGACGCCGTACCAGGGCGAGGGGCAGGGTGGCGGCGAAGCCACCGAACACCAGGCCGATGACCAGCACCCGACTGGTGCCGACGACGAGCACGAAGGCCGTCAGCCCCAGGCCCGTGCTCGCCAGGGCGAGCTGCGTCGGGCTGACCCCCTCGATGCCGGCCTGGAGCAGGAGCTCGGCGAGCCGGTCCTGCCACGACTGCCCCGGTCGGCGCGCGGGCGGGACGGTGCGGGCGCGGTGGACGAGCAGGCAGCCGAGACCGAAGAGCAGGCCGAGGAAGGCACCCACTCAGGCCTCCCGCGCCAGCAGCCGCGGCAGGTCGATGCCGGCCCACTCGAACCGCTCAGGGTGCGGCGGGTAGCCGTCGGCCCGGGACAGCCGGCCGTTGCGGGTCGTGAAGACGTCGGCCACCTCGACGACGTCACCCTCGACCCGGCCCGGTACGGCGACGATCTCGCGCACCCGGCGGTGCCCGGCCCCGTCCTTGGCGGTGTGCACGACGATGTCGACGCAGCTCGCGACGGTCGGGACCACGAAGTTGTGGCCGACGTTCTCCCCCGCCAGCAGCGGCAGGGTGCACAGCTTGACGATGGCCTCGCGGGCGGAGTTGGCGTGGATGCTGCACATGCCCGGAAGCCCTGAGTTCAGGGCGATCAGGAGGTCCAGGCACTCCTCCTGACGCACCTCGCCGACGATCAGCCGGTCGGGGCGCATCCGCAGCGCCTCCTTGACCAGTCGGCGCAGCCGGATCTCGCCGATGCCCTCGAGGTTGGCCTGTCGGGTCTGCATCGCGACCACGTCCGGGAGCCCGAGGCGCAGCTCGAAGACCTCCTCGCAGGTGATCACCCGCTCGCGGGCCGGGATGGTGCCGGCCAGGCAGTTCAGCAGCGTCGTCTTCCCGGCCTGGGTGCCGCCGGCGACGATGACGTTCAGCCCGGCCACGACGCAGGCCTCGAGGAAGCGGGCCGCCGCCGGCGTGAGGCTCTGCAGCCCGACGAGCTCGTCCAGGGTGTGCGCGGTGAGCACGAACTTGCGGATGTTCACCGACCACTCTGACCTGCACCGATGGGGGATCAAATCGGCGGTGCGACGGTAACGCGCAGGTCAGACACTCAGCCCCCGACACCCGAGCCCGGTGGCTCCGGTCCGGTCTCAACCTCGACGCGCACCCACTTGGTGAGGCTGACACTGATGCGGGCGTTGGGGCGGTTCAGGCCCATCCAGACGACGAGTAGCACCGCCAGAACCACCACGATGAAGATCAACGACACCGGCACCGCGCACCTCCAGAGTCCGGCAACCCGGCTGACTCCTAGGAGTCCCGTGGCTTTGCGGCCCCACCTCGCGGAGGGTGTGCCTCGCAGGCGCGATTTGCGCCTCTCAAGACCTATCGGCGCGACTCAAATAGAAACTGAATGTCGTCAGGGCGGCGTCTCGTGGGTCCAAGTGACACCGGGGTAATGCTCGGCAGGGATAAGGTCCGCGATTTCCCACACCGGGAAGGACGGGGGCCTCCCGGTCCTCCCGGTGTAGACCGTCACCCAGTACCCGTCATGCTGGAGGACTCCGAGGTACACGTCCCGTCCTGCATTGTCAACGGCGGCCGAAAACTGACCCCCTTCCGGCATCTGAAAGTTGACCCCCTCAGTCGTTGTCGTTGGTCTTCTTGGCCGCGGGGACGCGGCCGAGGTCTCGGTCTTTGAGCCGGTAGCTGTCG
>JBAVRG010000302.1:0-14597 GCA_049694795.1 Mycobacteriales bacterium | reverse complement strand
GGAAGGCCGGCGACACCGTCGTCGCGCACTGCCTCTCGGTCGAGCTCGAGGACCACGAGGGCCACGACGACACGATGATGGACCCGCAGCAGCGGATCTGGGGCTTCGAGACCAACTTCGGCGGCCTGGCCGAGCTGGCGCTCGTCAAGGCGAACCAGCTCATGCCGAAGCCCGCGCACCTCACCTGGGAGGAGGCCGCGGCCCCCGGGCTGGTCAACTCCACGGCGTACCGGCAGCTGGTGAGCAAGAACGGCGCCGCGATGAAGCAGGGCGACACCGTGCTCATCTGGGGCGCCTCCGGCGGCCTGGGCTCCTACGCCACGCAGTACGCCCTCAACGGCGGCGCCATCCCCGTGTGCGTCGTGAGCAGCCCGGAGAAGGCCGAGATCGTGCGGCGCATGGGCGCCGAGCTGGTCATCGACCGCAGCGCCGAGGGCTACACGTTCTGGAAGGACGAGCACACCCAGGACCCCAAGGAGTGGCAGCGCTTCGGCAAGAAGATCCGCGAGCTCACCGGCGGCGAGGACATCGACATCGTCTTCGAGCACCCGGGCCGTGAGACCTTCGGCGCCTCGGTGTACGTCACCAAGAAGGGCGGCACCATCACGACGTGCGCGTCCACCAGCGGCTACATGCACCAGTACGACAACCGCTACTTCTGGATGAACCTCAAGCGCATCGTCGGCTCGCACTTCGCCAACTACCGCGAGAGCTGGGAGGCCAACCGCCTCATCAGCAAGGGCCTCATCCACCCGACGCTGTCGAAGAGCTACTCCCTCGCGGAGACCGGGCAGGCGGCGTACGACGTCCACAAGAACCTGCACCAGGGCAAGGTGGGCGTGCTCTGCCTGGCCCCCGAGGAGGGCCTGGGCGTCGCTCCGGAGGCGCAGGAGTTCCGCGCCAAGCACCTCGACGCGATCAACCGCTTCCGCAACGTGTGAGCAAGCCGGCTCCGATTGCCGGTCCGGTTGCTGGTAGGTCGGCTCCTTCTCGGATAGGAAGGACGACATGACCGACGAGGACCTGGTTCCGCTGCACGACGAGCACGACGCGAGCGGCTTCGACGTCGTCCTCCGAGGCTACGACCGCCGCCAGGTGGAGGACTACGTCTCGCGCGTCGAGATCGCGCTGCTCGACGCGGACCGGCAGCACCAGGACGACGGCGTGCGGCTGGCCCGGCTCGAGGAGGAGCTCGCCTCCCTGAGAGACCGGCTGGCCGAGGCCGAACGGCGGGCCGAGGGGCTCCCCGAGCCCGCCAGCCGGGTCGGGGAGCGCCTCGCCACGATGCTGCGCCTCGCCGAGGAGGAGGCCGAGGAGCTGGTGGCGAGCGCGCGCGAGCGGGCGGACCGCAGCAACGCCGAGCGCACCGCGGCCCTGGAGGAGCGCGAGCGCCAGGTCGAGGGCACCGCCGCAGCGGCTGAGCGCACCCGCCTCGAAGCGCAGCAGGACGCCGAGAGCGTCCGCAGCCGTGCCCAGCAGGAGGCCGAGCAGCAGCTGTCCGAGGCCCAGCGCCGGTCCGAGGAGCTGGTGGCGCAGGCCCGCGAGCGCGCCCAGGCGCTGCTGCAGCAGGCGGAGGGAGAGGCCGCGCAGAAGAAGCGCACCGCCGAGGAGGACATCGCGATCCTGCACGAGGACGCCAGAGGCCACGCCGCCGACCTGGTTGCCGCGGCGGAGCAGCAGGTCGAGGAGCTCGCCCTCCAGCGGGACACGATCGCGGCCCAGCTGCAGTCGCTGCGCGAGACGCTGTCCGCAGCGGTCCAGCCCCTGGGCATGCAGCCCCCGACGTCCCGCTGAGGTGGCCGCACCGGTGACCGAGGGCGACGGACCGAGCGGAAGGGCCGAGAGCGCAGCCGACCGGGCCGAGCACGCCGAGGCCGCGGCCGCGGCCGAGCAGGCTGCCGGCCCGGTGCACCCCGACGACCCACTGCTCGACACCGCCGTCCGCCGGATCGAGGCGGGCGCCACCGAGGACCTGCCGTTCGGGCAGCTGGGTCCTCCGACGAGCCGCTGGTCGCCGTTCCGGATCGGCTTCGTGGGCGCCCTCGGCGTCCTGACGGCCTACACCCTGGTGACCGCCCTGGTCGTCGTGAAGTCCGTCATCATCCTGCTCGTGATCTCCGCCTTCCTGGCGGTCGGTCTCAACCCGGCGGTGGAGTTCTTCGAGCGGCGCGGCATCCGCCGGGGGCGTGCCGTCGGGATCGTGCTGGTGATCGTGCTGCTCGCGTTCACCGGCTTCCTGTTCGCGATCGTGCCGCCGATCCTCGACCAGTCGACCCAGTTCGTGAACGAGGCCCCCACCTACCTGCAGGACCTGCGCAAGAACCCCACCGTCGCCGACCTGGACCGGCGCTACCACCTCATCAAGCAGGCCGAGGACTTCCTGAAGTCACCGGACCGCTTCGCCACCGCCTTCGGCGGCGTGCTGGGCGTGGGGAAGGTCGTCTTCGGGGCGATCTTCTCGGCGCTCACCGTGCTCACGCTGACCCTCTACTTCATGTCCTCGCTCCCCAGCATGAAGGCTGCCGCCTACCGCGCCGTGCCGCGCAGCCGTCGGGCCCGCGTCGGGCTGCTGACCGACGACATCCTCGAGCGGATCGGCGGCTACGTCGCGGGGGCGCTCACCATCGCCGCCGCGGCCGGCTTCTCGAGCTTCGTCGTGCTCGTGGCGACCGGAGTGCCCTACCCGATCGCGCTCGCCCTGGTGGTGGCGCTCACCGACCTCATCCCTGTGATCGGCGCGACCCTGGGCGCCGCCGTGGTGTCGCTGGTCGCCTTCACGCAGGACCTGCGCACCGGCCTGATCGTGGTGGTCTTCTACGTCATCTACCAGCAGTTCGAGAACTACGTGCTGTACCCGCGGATCATGAAGCGCTCGGTCGACGTCTCGCCCGCGGTGACGATCGTCGCGGTGCTGGTCGGCGGCTCGCTGCTGGGCATCGTCGGGGCCCTGCTCGCTATCCCCACCGCCGCGGCGATCCAGCTCGTCATGGCGGAGGTCGTGGTCCCCCGGCAGGACGCGAACTAGCAGAAAAGCGACCTCCGCTGGACAGACGGGCGAATCCCGTGTACCCGCCTCAAGGCCGTGTTTCACCTCCCGTTTCACGGGCTAACTCAGGGCCGTCCCTCGGCACCCGCCGAGCTCGTCCTGGAGGCACCTGCCGTGTCCGTTCCTTCCCGCACGCTGTTCACCCTGGCCCTCACCGGCGTCCTCGGCTCGGCCCCTGCCGTGGCGCTCGCCGACTGCTCGCACAGCCACAGCTCCCCAGGCGGGAGCGCCCACAGCAAGGACGCCCGCACCCCACAGCACCCGGACAGCTCCCACGCGTCCGGCTCCGGGGGCGCGGGCCACAACCCGCCCGGCAACAACGGCACTGTGAAGATCGGCCGGGTGCCGCTCGACGGCAGGCACGGCAACGAGCCGCACGTCGGCTGCACGTTCGCGCTGCGCTTCTTCGGCTTCGACGAGGGACAGACCGCCGACATCACGTTCACGGGTCAGGCCCCCACGAAGACCGGCACGCTCCTGGCTCAGCACGACGTACCGGTGAGCGACGACGCCGCGGGCGGTGGCCAGGACGAGGACGCGGTGCTGACCTACACCGCCTCGCAGCTCGGCCTGACCGGCGTGCCTCAGGCGCACCAGGGCTGGCACGTCAAGGTGTCGGTCGACGTCCTGCAGGCCCCGGGAGGTGCCAAGCAGAAGGTGTTCTGGCTCTCCTGCCCGACCTCCGGCGGGGGCGGCGGGGGCACCACCAGCGGCGGGGGCACCACGACCGGCGGCGGCACCACGACCGGTGGTGGGACCACCAGCGGCGGCGGCACCACGACGAGTGGCGGTGGGACCACCAGCGGCGGCGGCACGACCAGCGGTGGCACGACGGGTGGCGGCTCGACCGGTGGCGGGACCACCAGCGGCGGCGGCACCACGAGCACCGGCACCGGCAACGGCACCACGACGACCACGGCCGGTGACGGCACAGGCTTCACCGGCGGTGGCGGAACCGTGACGGTGTCGGCGCCCGCGGCCGAGTCCGGCTTCACCGGCGGCGGCGGGACGGTCACCACCAGCGCGGGCGCCGGCGCCGGTGCCGTGCACGGGGCCGGCCTGCCGTTCACCGGCTTCCCGCTGCTGCCCACGCTCGCCGCGGGGCTCGGCACGGTGGCCGCCGGCGTCAGCGCCCTGCGTCTCGGCCGGCGGCAGCAGGTCTGACCCCCTGGGTCGACGGCGGTCAGCTCAGGTCTGACCGCCGTCGACTGCGAGGGCCTGGCCGGTGAGGTAGGACGACGCGTCGCTCGCCAGGAAGACCGCCGGCCCGACCATCTCCTCGACCGAGGCCCAGCGCTTCAGCGCCTGGTTCTGCACCAGCCACGCGCCCCCGTCCGGCCCGGACCACAGGTCGCGGTTGAGGTCGGTCCTCGTCCAGCCTGGGCACAGCGCGTTGACCCGCACCCCGCTGCCGCCCCACTCCTGCGCCAGCGTTCTGGTGAGCGAGATGACGGCGGCCTTCGAGGCGCCGTACGCGGCCATCATCGGCGACGCGGTGAGGCCGGCGACGCTCGAGACGTTGATCACCGAGCCGGTCCCCCGCGCCAGCATGTGACGACCGGCGGCCTGCGACAGGTGCACGATCGAGTCGACGTTGAGCCGCATGGTCTTCTCCCAGCCCGAGAAGCGCAGGTCGGTGAACGGCCCGAAGAAGCTCGAGCCACCCGCGTTGTTGACCAGCACGTCGAGCTGCCCGAGAGCGCTCACAGCGTCCGCCACGAGCGCGCGGCAGGCATCGCCGTCGGTGACGTCGGCCGGCAGCACGAACCCCTTGCGCCCCAAGGCCTCCACCTCCGCGCGCACCTGCTCGAGGGCGCCGGTGTCCCGCGCCGACAGCGCGACGTCGGCTCCCGCCGCGGCGAGTCCCACCGCCATGGCCCTGCCGATGCCGCGGGACGCCCCGGTCACCAGCGCGGTCCGGCCGGTCAGGTCGAAGGTCATGGGGTCTCCTCGTAGGTCCGGGGCAGCGGGTACGCCGCCGGGTTGACGTGCCGGACGACCTCGTCGAGCACCTCGTCGGCGAACCCCACCCACAGGTGCTTTGCCCGCTCGACCGCGACGACCTCGGCCTGCGGCACGGCCGCGAACCGCTCCCGCGCCTGCGGTGGCTGCAGGTAGTCGTCGTGCTCGGGCACCAGCGCCACCAGCGGCTTGCCGGACGCCGCCCAGGACGCGAGGTGCTCCGGGCGAGAGAAGCGGAGCGGAGGGCTCAGCAGCACCGCCCCGACGACGCTGGGGTCGCAGCCGTACATGAGCGCGAGGTCGGTCCCGAAGCTCCAGCCGACCAGCCAGATCGCGGGCAGGTCGAGGGACTCCACCAGGTCGAGCGCGGCAGCGACGTCGTACTGCTCGTCGACGGCGTTGCCGAAGGCACCTTCGCTGGTGCCCTGCTCGCTGCTGGTGCCGCGTGTGTTGAAGCGCACGATCGCGAGGTCGGCGAGCTCCGGCAGCCGCCACGCCATCTTCTTGAAGACGTGACTGTCCATCATGCCGCCGTGGGTCGGCAGCGGGTGCAGGCACACGACCGTCGCCACCGGCGGTCTGCCCACGGGCAGGGCGACCTCTCCGACGAGCTGCAGCCCGTCGGCGGTGTGCAGGGTCACCCGGCGCCGGTCGGCCGGCAGCACCGTGTTGGCGCGGATCTCAGGCATCGCCCGCGACCCTAGCGGCGCGGGCCGCGCCCGCGCTCCACGGTCGGCGTACGGCGGGCGCGGGCCGCCCAGCAGGGGCTGTGCCAGTGCCGTCGGCTCTCGGGATCGCCGACCGGCCAGGCCACGACGTGGGCGACGCGCGCGACCTCCTGCGCGCAGCCCGGACACCGGTAGACCCGCTCGGAGACGCCCGCCGAGCGCACCACGAAGCCGTCCTCGACCCGTTCGGAGGCAGGGACGCGGGGGCCCTGCGCGTCGGCGTCGCGCAGCGCGGCGAGGGCCTGCGCGGTGCGCTGGCTGCGCCGCGAGCCCTTGCCCATCCGCACCACCGCTCTCCCAGGTGCAAGGCGTGAGGTCGCTCCCGCCCTACCGGCGGGCGTAGTCCCGGAACCCGCGGCCGGTCTTGCGACCGAGGTAGCCGGCCTTGACCAGGTGCTCGAGCATCGGCGCCGGCGAGTCGCCGGGCTCGCGGAACTCGTCGAACAGCGTCTGCTGGATGGCCAGCGTGACGTCGAGGCCGACGACGTCCATGAGCGCGAACGGCCCCATCGGGTGGCCGCAGCCGGCCGTCATCGCGAAGTCGATGTCGTCGATCGTGGCGTAGTGCGCCTCGAGCATCTTCACGGCGTCGTTGAGGTAGGGGAACAGCAGCGCGTTGACGATGAAGCCGGCCCGGTCGCCGCAGAGGACCGCGTGCTTCTTGGTCTTCTTGCAGACGTCGAGGACCGTCGCGACGACGTCGGGCGCGGTCGTGACGGTCGGCACGACCTCGACGAGCTTCATGACGGTGGCCGGGTTGAACCAGTGCATGCCCACGACGTCCTGCGGACGCGAGGTGGCGGTCGCGCACTCGATGACCGGCAGCGACGAGGTCGTGGTGGCCAGGACCGCGCCCGGCTTCATCACGTCGTCGAGCGCGGAGAAGATGGCCTTCTTGATGGACAGCTCCTCGGCCACCGCCTCGATGACCAGGTCGCAGTCGGCGAGGTCCTCCAGCGCTGTGGTGCCCGTGATGCGCGCGAGCGTCTCGCCGCGCAGCTCCTCGCTGAGCTTGCCCTTCTGCACCGCCTTCTCGAGCGAGCCCTCGACCTTCTTGCGGACTGCCGCGACCTTGTCCTCGCCGCGGGCCCGGAAGACCACGTCGTAGCCGCTCTTGGCGCAGACCTCGATGATGCCGGTGGCCATGGTGCCGGTGCCGATGACGCCGATCTTCGAGACCGGGCGGGGGGCAGCCTCGGAGGACGCGGCCGGGCTGTCGGCGTCGGCCACGACCTCGGACGAGTCGGGGGCGGCGTAGGTGTAGAGCCCACGGCCGCTCTTGCGGCCGAGCAGGCCGGCGGTGACGTACTGCTTGAGCAGGGGCGCCGGGGCGTGCCGGTGGTCGCGCGACTGCGCGTACATCGTCTCGAGGATCTCGTAGGCGGAGTCGAGGCCGATCAGGTCGAGCAGCGCCAGCGGTCCCATCGGGTGGCCGCAGCCGAAGCGCATCGCGGCGTCGATGTCCTCGCGGCTGGCGTACTTGCTCTCGTACATACGCACGGCGTTGTTGAGGTAGCCGAACAGCAGCGCGTTGGCGATGAAGCCCGCGCGGTCACCGGCGGTGGCCGCCTGCTTGCCGACCTGGCCGACGAGCTCCTGCACCTTCTCCACGACGACCGGGTCGGTCACGACGGTCTTCACGACCTCGACCAGACCCATGACCGGCGCCGGGTTGAACCAGTGCAGGCCCACGACCTGCGACGGGCGGCCGGTGCTGGTCGCGAGCTCGGTCACCGACAGCGCGGAGGTGTTGGTGGCGAGCACAGCCTCCGGCGCTAGCAGCCCGTCGAGGGCGGTGAAGAGCTCCTTCTTGAGCTCCATGCGCTCGGGGATCGCCTCGATCACGAGCTCGCAGTCCTTGACGGCGCCCAGGTCGGTGCCGAGCGCGATCCGGCCCAGCAGCGCCGACTGCTCGTCCTCGGTCAGCTTGCCGCGGCTGACGGCACGTCCGGTCGAGTGCGCGAGGTGCCCCTGGGCGCGCTCCACCCCCGCCGCGTCGACCTCGACGCCGACGACGTCGACACCGGACCGGGCGAGCACCTCCGCGATGCCCGCACCCATCGTGCCCAGTCCGACGACACCGATCTTGCTGAAGGCCACAGCCGACTCCTCGTACGACGAAAGCGTTGCGCGCAAGTGTCCCAGACCGGTTGCTCGCGGGGAGAAGCGGTGTGTCAGAACAGCGTCGGGCGGGTCGACTCCATGCCCCGCAGCGCGTCGTAGTCGAGCTGCACGCAGACGATCCCGCGGTCGGCGGCGAGCACCTTGGCCTGCGGCTTGAACGACTGCGCCGCGAGGATCCCCTGGACCTCGCCGAGCACGGTCGACACCCGCTGCAGGTAGCGGGTCAACTGCTCCACGCCGTCGATCTCGGCGTGCCGCTTGACCTCGACAAGCACGTGCGCGCCGGACGCGTCCTTGCACAGCAGGTCGACCGGGCCGATGTCGGTGAAGTACTCCCGCTGCACGAGGGTGAAGCCCTCGCCCAGCACGTGGCACTGCTCGGCGAGCAGCGCCTGCAGCTCCTTCTCGACGCCGTCCTTGACCAGGCCGGGGTCGGTGCCGAGCTCGTGCGCGACGTCGCTGAGCACCTCGTGGACCGTGACCACCAGCTGCTCGCCGCCCTTGTTGGTCACCGTCCAGAGCCCGTCGGTCTCGAGCGTGCTGCACGGCGGGGTCATCCACATGAGGGGCTTGTAGCCGCCGCTGTCCGCGTGCACGAGCACGGAGCCGTCGGCCTTGCGCACCAGCAGGCGCACCGCCTCCGGCAGGTGGGCGGTGAGCCGCCCGACGTAGTCGACGGTGCAGCGGGCCAGGACGAGACGCACCGGATGAGGCTAACCCCCACACCCGCGCACCGAGCCCCGGTACGGCGGAAGCCGGGGTGGGCGAGAATGGCGGGTGTGAGCACCCCAGAGCAGCACCGGCCACCGGTCTACGCCTGCGCCGCCGGTGCCGTGCTGCACGCGCACTCGGCCAACACGCTCGAGCCGGCAGTGGTGCTCTACACGTTCCTGCCGGCCGGCGGCGGCGAGCGCATCGACGCCCTCGACGCCAAGGTCGACGTGCACGGCGACGGTCCGGGGTCGTCCACCCTGACGGTCCGGGTGCTGTCGGAGGGCCAGTCCCTGAGCTGGCAGCTCCCCGTCGCGCCGTTCGTCGCGGCGCTGCCCGGCCAGCCCGGCGACGAGGGCCGCATGGTGCTGCTCGCGGTGATGGACGCCGAGCCCGAGCAGGGCTTCTGGGCCCAGCCGGTCGACTGCGAGCGCCTGGCGGCGGAGCTGCAGCTGCCGGTCACCGACCTGGCGGACGCCCTGCGCGGCCGCCTGACCCCTTGGCTTGCCGACGACGTCGACCTGCTGCTGCACGACGACGCGCACGAGCACGCCGCCGACCAGTCCCCGGCCCAGACGCTCGCCAACGCCGTCCTGGCGCACTACCGCGGCGACCTCGAGGCCGAGCAGGCATCGGCGCGCCTGGCCCGGGCGTTCGACTACGCCCCCAAGGACTTCCAGGCCGAGCTCGGCGCCCGGGTGTGCGTGGCGCTCGTGAGCGCGGTGGTCGTCGCGGGACCGGACGGCATCGCGACCGTGCTCGAGCAGACCGGCCCGTTCGAGCCCGAGGTGACACGGGTGCTCACCGAGCTGCCTCCGCGCCTGCGTCCTGACGACCTGGAGACCGACGACGCCGAGGCGGCGGCCGACGTGCTGCTGTCCGGGGCCGATGCCCTGGAAGCCCTCAAGGCCGCTGTCACGGCCATCGCTCGGCTGGCACGTGCCGCCTTCGGCGGCGGCCTGGGGGACGAGGAGCTGCTGCGCCGCCTGTCGATGGTCAGCGACGCGGGACAGGCCCGGCTCGCGGGTCTGTGGGTCGACCTCGCCGTCGCGGCCGCCGGTGCCTCGGACACCGACGCGGTGCTCGCCTCCGACCTCGCGACCCGCATCGAGGCCGAGGGGCCGCCCGGCGCTGCCTGGCTGCGGAGCACCGCGGCGGCGCTCGGCGCCTACGCCCTCGACATCGCCGGCCGCAGCGACCGGATGGCCGAGCCCGTCAAGGCGGTCGACGCGTTCCTGTCGCGGCGCCCGCGACCGGGCGAGGGGATCCCGGCCGAGGTGGCCGCCGAAGCGGTGCGGCACTGCCTCCCGCTGGCCCGCTTCGTCCGGTCGCGCGGCGGCCTGGGGCCGGGCAGCTGGCGGCAGGTACCGGTGGAGTCGGCCGCCCAAGCCGTCGGCACCGCGTTGGCCCGGGGGCTGTCCGACGACCTCGCGGTCGACCTGCTCGACGAGCTGCTCGAGTCGGACGTCACCGGGCCGGACGTGCTCGAGGCGTTCGTCTGCGCCACGGCACAGCTGCTCGTCGAGGTCGACCCGCACGAGCCGTCGGAGCTGCTGAGCAGCCGGGTCGCCGAGCTCCTGGCCGCCGTACCCGCCGGCCCGAAGGGCGCCCGCTGGCTGCTGGTCACGTGCCTGCGCGAGGCCCCCGACCACGACCCGGCCGCAACCGACCTGCGGCCCTACCTGCCTGCCGACCAGGGCCTCGACCCGGACCGGGTGGCGGCCAAGGCGGGGCGCCGCGGCGTGCTCGCCGCGGGGCTGCAGGAGCTCGAGGCGCTGGCTCGCGTGGTCGGCGAGGGGCTGGGCGTCGCGCGCGAGGAGCTGCTCGGCCTGGTGCTGCCGGGCGCCCTCGTCGAGCACGACCTGCTGCTGCGCCCGCAGGCCTGACGTCGGCCTCGCCGCGGCTCAGGTCAGGCCGTGGGCCGCCCGCACCACGTCGACGATCTGACCCATGACCGCGGTCATGTCGAAGTCCTTCGGCGTGAAGACGGCCGCAACGCCCTGCTCCTTCAGCCTGGCGGCGTCGGCCTCGGGGATGATGCCGCCGACGATGACCGGGACGTCCCCGGCTCCGGCAGCCCGCAGGCCCTCGAGCACCGTCGGCACGGCCTCCATGTGCGACCCCGACAGGATCGACAGCCCGACGACGTGCACGTCCTCCTCGACCGCGGCCGCCACGATCTGGGCCGGCGTCAGGCGGATCCCCTGGTAAACGACCTCGAAGCCGACGTCCCGGCCACGGACCGCGATCTGCTCCGCGCCGTTCGAGTGCCCGTCCAGCCCGGGCTTGCCGACGAGGAAGCGCAGCCTGCTGCCGATCTCCTCACCGGTCTGCTTCACCCGGGCGCGGACGGCGGCGATCGCCTCGCCGGCCTCGCCCCCGACGCTCGCACCCGCGACGCCCGTGGGGGCGCGGTACTCCCCGAACACCTCGCGCAGCGCACCGGCCCACTCCCCGGTGGTCACGCCGGCCCGCGCGCACACGAGGGTCGCCTGCATCAGGTTGGTGCCGGTCTTGGCGGCGTCACGCAGGGCCAGCAGGGCCTCGTCGACCGCCGCGGCATCGCGCGCCGCACGCCACTGCGCGATGGCCTCGATCGCGTGCTGCTCGACGGCCGCGTCGACCGTGAGGATGGCGCCCTCGGCGTCGGCCAGCAGCGGGTTGGGCTCGGTGGTCGTGAACCTGTTGACGCCCACCACGACGTCCTCGCCCGCCTCGATCCGGCGACGGCGCTCGGCGTGCGAGGCGACGAGCGAGGTCTTCATGTAGTCGACGGCCTCGATGGCGCCGCCCATCCCCTGGATCTTGTCGACCTCGGCGCGCACCGCCTCGCACAGCGCTGCGACCTTGGCCTCGACCACGACCGAGCCCTCGAACAGGTCGTCGTACTCGAGCAGGTCGGTCTCGTACGCGAGCACCTGCTGCAGCCGCAGCGACCACTGCTGGTCCCACGGCCGCGGCAGGCCGAGCGCCTCGTTCCAGGCGGGCAGCTGGACGGCACGGGCACGGGCGTCCTTGCTCAGTGTGACCCCGAGCATCTCGAGCACGATGCGCTGCACGTTGTTCTCCGGCTGCGCCTCGGTGAGGCCGAGCGAGTTGACCTGGACGCCGTACCGGAAGCGCCGCTGCTTGGGGTCGGTGACGCCGTAGCGGGTGGCGAGCAGCTCGTCCCACAACCGCGTGAAGGCGCGCATCTTGCACATCTCCTCCACGAACCGCACGCCGGCGTTGACGAAGAAGGAGATGCGGGCGCAGACCTCACCGAAGCGCTCCTTCGGCACCTGTCCCGAGGCCTGCACGGCGTCGAGGACCGCGATGGCGGTGGACAGGGCGAAGGCGATCTCCTGGACCGGCGTCGCCCCGGCCTCCTGCAGGTGGTAGCTGCAGATGTTGATCGGGTTCCACTTGGGGATCGAGGTGACCGTGTAGGCCACCATGTCGGTGATCAGCCGCAACGACGGCCCGGGCGGGAAGACGTACGTCCCGCGGCTCAGGTACTCCTTGATGATGTCGTTCTGGGTCGTGCCCTGCAGCTTGGCTGCGTCGGCCCCTTGCTCCTCGGCCACCACCTGGTAGAGCGCCAGCAGCCACATGGCTGTGGCGTTGATCGTCATCGAGGTGTTCATCTCGGCGAGCGGGATGCCGTCGAACAGCGCGCGCATGTCGCCGACGTGGCTGACCGGCACGCCGACCTTGCCGACCTCACCGCGCGCGAGCTCGCTGTCAGGGTCGTAGCCGGTCTGGGTGGGCAGGTCGAAGGCGACGCTCAAGCCGGTCTGGCCCTTGGCCAGGTTGCGGCGGTAGAGCTCGTTGCTCTTCGCGGGCGTGCTGTGACCTGCGTAGGTCCGCATCACCCACGCCTTGTCGCGCTCAGTCATGGCCACACCTTCCGGTCGCGTTGTCGAAGCGTAACGAGCGTGTTCCACGCCGGAAGAGGTGCAGGCCGTGATCTGTGTTACTGCCCGGTACGACGTCCCGCGTCAGCCCGTGAAGAGCAGCCGGTCCGGCGCGGTCCCGTGGCCGAGCACCACGCCGGCCGTGGCCCGGCGGACCAGCGCCGCTCGCACCTGCGCGGGGGTCGCGGTCGGGTGCGTGCTCAGCCAGAGCGCGGCCGCGCCCGCGACGGCGGGCGAGGCCATCGAGGTGCCGGACAGGGTGCGGGTGGCGCTGTCGCCGGTGTCCCAGTCGGACGTCACGGCGACGCCCGGCGCGAACAGGTCGACGCAGCTGCCCGTGTTGGCCCACTCCGGCTTGGCGTCGCTGCGGTCGGTGGCGCTGACCGTGATGGCGGTGCGGGTGCGTGCCGGGGAGGTGCCGCACGCGTCCTGCGCGTGGCCGTAGGCGTCGCCGTTGCCGGCCGCGACGACCACGACGACCCCGGCCCGGACCAGCTTGCGGACCTCCGCGTCGAGCATCGCGCTCGGGGCGCCGCCCAGGCTCATGTTGAGCACAGCGGGCTGGCCCGCGCGGTGGTGGGCCAGCACCCACTCCAGACCGCGGTAAACGCGGGTGGCGGTCCCCCGCCCCTGGCAGTCGAGGACCCGGACGGCGACCAGGCGCACCTGCTTGGCGACCCCGAAGCGGGTCCCGCCCACGAGGCCGGCGACGTGGGTGCCGTGCCCGTTGCAGTCGGTCGCGGGGCCACCGTCCACCTCGTCGACGCCGGTCACCGCCCGGCCGCCGAGGTCACGTGAGGTGAGGCGGATGCCGGTGTCGACGACGAAGACCGTCACGCCGCGGCCTGAGGCGGACCAGTGGTAGCGCCCGTCGAGCGGGAGGGCGTGCTGGTCGACGCGGTCGAGCCCCCAGGGGGCACGGGCCTGCGTGGTGGCGGCGAGGGCGGGGCCGCTCAGGGCGGCGAGGAGCAGGAGCAACGGGGCGAGCAGGCGACGCACAGGGACCTCCGAGGGATGGGTGGGAGGTCCACCCTGGAGGCCGGGAAGCACCGCAGGGGCGCGGCCCGGAAGGGTTGTGGATCCTCGGGGCTCCTGTGGATCAGGCCCTCCCTGCCACGCTGTCCCCCCAGCGACCAGCACTTCCTGCCGAGGTCAGGCGCACCTGTCGGTGCGGCGGGTGCGCAGGACCTTGTCGAGCCTGGTCACGAACAGCAGCCGGCCGACGGGCGGCGGCACGTCGGCCAGCACCACGGTGCGACCGGCCCGCTGGGCCCGGCGGTGGGCGCCGACCAGGACGCCCAGCCCGGTCGCGTCGACGGCCTCGACAGCGGCGAGGTCGACGAGGAGCTCGCCCTCCCCGTCGTCGACGGCAGCGGCGAGCGCGTTGCGCACGTCTGCTGCCGTGTGGACGTCGAGCCGCCCGGCCAGGACGACAAGGTTGCTCTCTCGAGTGCTGCCGTGGATGGGGCCGTCATGCACGTGCGCCTCCCTGCGGTAGGTGCTCTCACGAGGGAAGACGTGGCACCGCACCGTGTGGTTGCACCCAGTGTGGTCACGGTCACATCTCGATGGTGGGACCCACGCCGCAACCCCTCCCGCCCCCAGTGGTCCTCAGGAGGTCCCGGGCGGATACTTCGTGGGTGCCGATCGTGTCGAGCATCCACTTCCTGCTGGGGCCGCTGGTCGCCTTCGCCGCGCTCGGGGTGATCGCGCTCATCTGCCGGTGGGTGTTCTCGACCGACCACCGCGACGACCGCACCACCCGCCGCCTGGAGAAGGCTCTCGCCGCGCGCGACTACGGCCTGCTGGTGCCAGTGTCCACCGTCCGCACGCTGGAGGACGCGCAGATGCTGCGGGACGTGCTGACCGAGGCGGGCGTGCGCGCCAACGTCACGACCGGCCCGGACGGCGTCGAGGTGCGGGTGTTCGCCAAGGACCTGGCCCGCGCCCGCACCCTCGTCGCGGCCCGCTGACCGGTCAGAACAGCGGGTCGGGCCCCGACTCGCGCCGGACGTCGGCGCCGAGGGCCTGCAGCGACTCCACGAAGCCCTCGTAGCCACGGTCGATGTGGTGCACCTCGTGCACCTCGGTCACGCCCTCCGCCACCAGCCCGGCGAGCACCAGCGCCGC
>JBAVRG010000301.1:0-6532 GCA_049694795.1 Mycobacteriales bacterium | reverse complement strand
CCATCGCGCAGCTCGGCCAGGACACCCGCGACGGGGCGGTCGACGCCTTCGGCGTCCGGCAGCTCGAGCTCTACCACAACCCGGCCGGCAAGGTGTACTGCCTGCTGGAGGCCCCCGACGAGGAGGCGGTCCGCCAGCACCACGCCGCGCTGGGCGTGCCCTGCAGCGAGGTGAACCAGGTCGTCAGCCTGCTCTGACGTCAGAAGATCATCGTGTACCCCCGGCAAGCGCGCGACGACCGTCCCCTGCCCCCGGACACGATGATCTCCACCGCGAGGCGCCCGGACGGCAGATCAAGATCATTGTGTGCAAGGGGAGTCGCAGCTGCGCCGCGCGCTGAGGAGAGGCGCGGCTGCGCATAGCATCGGGTCCTCAGCGCGCCTGGCGAAACGGCAACCGCAACGGGTTTAGGTCCCGTCGCCCGAAAGGGCTTGGGGGTTCGACTCCCCCGGCGCGCACCCTGTCTGAGTTCAGGACATCGTGCACACCTGTCTCGGGACATCGTTCACACCCTGAGCCAGGGAGTGAACGATGGGGATGCCGCAGCTGATCGTGACGGCCGTGCTGGTCGAGGGTCGCAGCAAGAGCGAGGTCGCCCGCGACTACGGCGTCAGCCGCCGCTGGGTGATCACCTTGCTGCAGCGCTACCTCGCCGAAGGCGACGCCGGCCTGGTCGCTCGATCACGCCGCCCGCACCACAGCCCCTCCCAGACCCCGCGGGAGGTGGAAGAGCGGATCGTGGAGATCCGCAAGACCCTGGACAAGGGCGGCCACGAGGCCGGTGCCGACACCATCCGCACCCATCTGCTGCGGGAACGCCCAACCGCACCCGCAGTCAGCACGATCTGGCGCATCCTCACCGCCCGCGGCTTCGTCACCCCCCAGCCCCACAAGCGCCCCAAAAGCAGCTACCGGAGCTTCGCCGCCGAACAACCCAACGAGCGCTGGCAGACCGACATCACCCACTGGACCCTCGCGGACGGCACCGACGTGGAGATCCTGCACTGGCTCGACGACCACAGTCGCCTGCTGCTCGGCAGCACCGCCCGGCGCGTCTTCAAAGGCCCGGACGTCGACGCCGACTACCGCCGCCTCGCCGCCCACTACGGCGATCCCGCCTCCGTGCTGTCCGACAACGGCGCGGTCTACACCGGCCGCTACCGCCGCGGCGGCCGCGTCCAGCTCGAGGTCACCCTCAACAGCCGCGGCGTCGTGTTCAGCCACTCCCGCGCCTACCACCCCCAGACCTGCGGCAAGGTCGAACGGCTGCACCAGACCGTCAAGAAGCACCTCGCGACCCAGCCCCCCGCCCGCACTCTCACGCAGCTGCAACGCCAGCTCGACGCCTACCGCGAGTACTACAACACCGTCCGGCCGCACCGCGCCCTGCACCGACGCACCCCCCTCGAGGCCTACACCCACCGCCCCAAGGCCAAAGCCAGCGGCCAACCGCTGCTGGACCCGCACTACCGCGTCCGACACGACCGCATCGACAGCAACGGCAAGCTCACCCTGCGCCACAACAGCAGGCTGCACCACATCGGCCTCGGCCGCCGCCACGCCGGCACCACCGTCCTGCTCCTGGCCCACGACCTGCACATCCGGATCATCACGACCAGCGGCACGCTGCTCCGCGACTTCCAGCTCGACCCCACCCGGGACTACCAACCCCAGCCCAAAACGTGAACGATGTCGCGAGACACCTGTGAACGGTGTCCCGCGACATCGCACATTGTGTCCGAGGACCGACGTCACCAGATTGCACCCTGCCGGGTTGGCGCCTACGTACCTGGACAAGCGCCGGGTAGAGGCAGAGCAGCTGGAGGTTGCTCGAGCTAGTGCCGACACCGGACCTGGGTCGACAACCTGGTCAATCGCTAATAACCCCCCTGCATCTCCCGCCGCCGACACGCTCCACGACCTACGCTGCCGCGAGGTTCTGGCGCATCTGGAGAGGCAAGGCGGTCGAGTGAACTTCCTAGCGACTGTGGTTCCGGGGGTGCGAGAGCTGCGCACGCCTCTCGTAGTCGGCGGCATGTGGGCGTTCGTGATCGCACTGCTAGAGGCACCGCGTTGGAGCTCGACGGCTGCGAATAACCCGGGACTCGAGGACTTGCAGCGAACCATAAGTGACATCCCAGTCGCGTACCGGACTGCCGGACTTGCTATTGGGGTGTACCTGCTGGGATGCGTTGCGTTGGAAGTTCAGAAGTCCATTGGCCGACTACTACGTAGTGGGGCCCGGTCCTTCTTCAACTCGCTTCCCGCGCAAACGTGGCCCTACAAGATCCGGGGCAAGCGGAACCACATCAGGGACTGGGTGTACGCGGCGCGCAGAGCTTTGCAGCCGGTACCCCCTCTCGTCAGATCCGCAGTGGTGGACGCTGCTGCGAATGCATTTGCTAGGTCAGGGGCACCTGGAGGGGCGTTTCTGGCGGCGCCTGTAGATCTGATTGCCGATCAAGTCTCCGCGTGGACACGGCAGATGTGGGAGTCGGCTCCACAGCAGGCGCAGGAGTACGACAGGTTGTCCGCAGAGAGTGAGTTTCGGGGGGCGGTGGTTGCGCCGGCGGCGGTCGTATCCGCCATCTGCGCCGTGAAGGTCAGCCCGTGGCTGTGGCTCGCGATCCCCCTGGTCCTTGTCCTTCTGCGCCAGGCGTACGTCGGTAGACGCAACGCGGACGAAGTACTGATCTCCGCGATGCACCTCGGCTACGTGAAGATTCCCATTCTCGAGAACCTGACGAACGAGTTGGCTTCGATGGGGCTCGCCCGGGACGAGCCGACGTGGATGGCAGCGTCCGTTATCGCTGCCCACCGCTTGGGCGAGTTCGAGCTGGCGAACGGGTTCTTAACTGAAGCCCCACCAATGATCGCGACGGGCGGGGACGAGGACGAGGACGAGGAACAGCTGGCGATCTTCGAGCAATTCCTTCAAGCACACAACCCTGAATACGCGGAGCTTTTCAGGCGACGCGCATCCGGCTTCTACGATTTGCCGGTGGAGGAGCGGGCGCGGCTTCTTGACTTGAAATAGCAAAGTAACTCGGCGGATCGCCACAGAGGGGCGTACCCCCGATCACGGCTGCCTGTGTCCCGGGAGGAGGCGGTCAAGGGCGCGCAGCGGCGCAGCGAACCCTTGACCGACGGGGGACGGGGCGCACGCTGCGGTGATGGGGGGGACGACGTCCGCAGCGCAAGAGCGCGGCGGACGTCGGAGCCCTGCACGCCAACACGCTGGAACGCGACGAGCGGGTGCATGCTCTGTAACACAGCACCCGCAAACTGCATCCCACTAGTGTCGCCGAGCGGGACTAGCATCGGCGGCATGACTGAACCTCAGCGGGCTGCCCGGATGCCGTCGCCCGAGGGTAAGGGTCGTGCGCGGCGTGCGTGGGACGCGTACTCGAAAGCCGTCAACAAGGTGGCAGGGCCTGTGGTGGCTCCGGTGATCGCACCTGCGGTCAAGCCGGTGGCTCGCGAGCTGACCTTCGAGCTCATGGGGTTCTGGTTGGCCTGGCACCTCGAGGGTGGCTTCGAGGGCTTGACTGACCCGGCGAAGCTGGGGATGAGCCGTTCGGCGGTGTACCGGCGGATCACGCTGTTTCGGCGCGTCCTCGGGGTGCACCCGGACGAGTACCGGATGCCAGGTGTTGCTCTGTCGATCCCGGCTTACGCCGAGGGGCGGCCGTACGAGCCTGGGGACGTCGACACGCCGGAGTAGACGTTTTCGTCCCCCAACGTGGGACTAACTGTTAACGTCCCAGGTTATGGGACTAACGAGCGTGTCGATGCGAGAGCTCGCATCAGGCATTGACGCGCTCTACCTGTCCGGCCACGGCCTGGCGAGCCCGGGGCTGCTCAAGGAGCTGGACGCGCACCGCCTGCTGGCGGAGGAGTTGCGCGAGTCGGTGCCTGTCCGGCTTGGCGATGGTCGCTGGTCGGTCGAACCCCGTGGGATGGGGAGGTACCGCTTCTGCCTGAGCCACGAGCATGGCGTGATCGCGGTGACTGACAAGGAGGCTCTGCCTGCGCTCCGGATCCAGCCGCGCTCGGAGTTCCTGCATGCGGTCGGCGTCCGCAAGGCGTTGGAGTGGTTCCAGGGCCAGGCGGAGGATGCGGTCCCTGATGTTCGCCTCACGGGCTCGCGCCTGGACGTCTACTCCGATTGGCAGGGCTGGTCGCTCGGCGCGAACGACCGGGATCGCTTTGTCTGCCGTGCTGCCCGCCTCAACACCCGCGAGGACGGGGAGGCGTGGACGGGCTTCGAGTTCGGCCGGCGCAAGACGGGAACGGTGACGGCGCGCATCTACGACAAGACTCGACAGGTCGCCGAGGCTGGCTACGACTGGTGGCCTGCGGTCTGGGGGAGCGGCTTTGACCGGACCCGGCCGGTCGTGCGGGTCGAGTTCGAGCTCGGCCGTCAGGCGCTGCGGGAGTTCGGTCTTGACGGCGCCGTGGATGTGGTGACCGGGGCCCCCGGGGCGTGGGCGGCGCTCACCGGGGGCTGGCTGACGTACAGACGCCCGACCGCTGATCAGACCAGGGCACGTTGGCCGGTCGCCGATGAGTGGTCAGAGATCCAGGGCGCCTCGTTCGCGGAGAGCGCCATCGGGCTCGAGCGGGTCAAGGCCGGTCGGCACCGCGGCTCCCTGCGCAAGCTCTCGCCCGGACTCGTCGGCTACCTCGCGGCGGCGGCCGCGCACCTGGGCACCCACGACGTGGCGACGACGTTGGAGGCGTTGCCTCCCGTCATCCGTGACTACGAGATCGCTTCACGCAAGAGCTTCGCCGAGCGAGTGCGCGTGAAGCGCCGCGCCTTGGGGCTGACATGACGGCGCCCGACTACAACCGGGTCGCGAGGGTGCTCGTCACGGTGGGGCTTCGTATGGTGAGCAATAGCGAGGGGGAGGCCGATGCTGACGGTCGCGTACTGCCGGGTCTCGACCGAGGAGCAGGCCGAGGAGGGCTACTCGATCGACGGGCAGGCCAACCGCCTGAAGGCCTATGCGGAGCTGCATGACTTGGGCGACGTAGTCGTCGTGTCCGACCCCGGCCGCTCCGGCAAGGACCTGAACCGTCCGGGGCTGCAACAGGTGCTCGAGATGGTCGAGCGCGGACATGTGGCTCACGTCCTGGTGTGGCGGCTTGATCGGCTCTCGCGCAACCTGGGGGACCTCATCGGGCTGGCTGACTGCTTTGGCCAGGCGAACGTCTCGCTGCACTCGTTCACCGAGAAGCTCGACCTCTCCAGCGCAACGGGCCGGATGTTCTACAACATCCTCGGCTCCTTCGCGCAGTTCTACCGCGAGCAGCTCTCCGAGAACATCCGCATGGGGAACGCGCAAGCCGTGCGCGAGGGCAAGTGGATCAACCGTCCGAAGACCGGCTACGACCTGCTCAACGGCGAGCTGGTTCCCAACGGTGACGCCAGGCTTGTGCGCGAGATCTTTCGCCTCCGCGCTCAAGGCCTGAGCCATCAGGCGATCGAGGACCGGACAGGCGTCAAGTACTCGACCTCGCGCCTGATCGTCCAGTCCCGTATCTACCTCGGTGAGGTCCTCCACAACAACGAGTGGTACCCGGGCAGGCATGAGCCGCTGATCACGCCCGAGGAGTTCGCGGCCGCACACCGCGGCTTCGTACCGGGAAGGCGACGGCTGAGCCGCGAGGTCCTCTCCGGCCGCGTCCGGTGCGGGCTGTGCGGCCGTCTCGCCGCCGTGGAGTACCGGCAGAACGGCGAGCCGGTCTTCCGCTGCAAGCACCGCGGGAAGGGCTGCCCGATGCCACGTCGTGCCGTGTGGGCCCTCGAACGGGCGGTGCTGCTGGGCATGCGCATCCTCGGGGACGACGACGAGCTCCGAGAGGCGATCCGGCGCGAGATCGGCACGGTCGGCGCGCAGGGCCCGAAGGGCCGAGCGACCGGCCGCGCCGAGGCCCGCCGTGACGCACTCGTAGCGGACCTCGAAACGAAGAGGCGCAAGCTCCTCGAGCTCCACTACGCCGACAAGATCGGCCCTGACCTCTACGCCGAGGAGGAACAGCGGCTACGGCAGCAGATCCAGCTCGCCCGGGCCGAACAGGGACGAGACGAGGAGGCTGCACGCCAGGCGACCGACCTCGAGCGCAAGTTCGAGGAGGTCGCGGCGCTCCTCGCCTCGATCGACATCGAGGCCGTCTGGAAGGAAGCCACCCAGGACGAGCGCCGCGTGCTGGTAAACGAGCTGCTCGAGGAGGTCGCGCTGTTCCCCGATCACCTCGAGGTCGTCGTGGCTGGCGCTCCACGGCTGAACGTCACGCTCGAGGAAGTCGGCGTGCAGAACTGTGGTGTCCGAGGGGGTGTCGTGCGTCAGGACATAGGCATGGGGTCTGTCAAGACATCGGAATGATCGCGCGCCGATGTCTGGGGGGTGTCGAAGGCCCGCCTCGTGATAACTGCCGTTGTCCTCGAAGGCCGCACGCAAGGCGAGACCGCCCGTGCCTACGGCGTCTCCCAGGGCTGGGTGAGCCGCCTTGTCGCCCGCTACAAGGT
>JBAVRG010000300.1:0-8008 GCA_049694795.1 Mycobacteriales bacterium | reverse complement strand
CGACCAGGCCGACATCAGCCGGATCGAGCGCGGCGTGCTGGCTCCCACCACGCCAACGCTGCTGCGTCTCGCCGAGGGCTTGAACGCTCGCATCACACTTGAGCTCCTGCCCACGTGACCAAGGCAGACGACTACGAGAGAGGGAATCTGGGCTCCGCCCAGGCCCAGTCGATCCGCTCCTGCTCCAACCGCACCCGGTTTCCGAGGCGGTCGGAGACAAGATCGTCGTAGACCGCCGCTTCTTCGGAGCTGAGGCGATCGAGCCGGGCCCGGGTCGGCGTGCTCTCCTCGCCCCATCGCTCTCGGTGCTCGAGCAGGGTCGCGCGGTCCATCAGGAAGAGCGGGTCTGAGGGAGCCAGGCGCGTAGCTGGTTGAGGATGGCGAAGCCGTGGGTGTCGAGGTGGCCCCAGTAGTGCACGTCTGCACCCGGCTGCAAGAGCCAGATCGCAGCCTAATGGGAGGGCAGGCGCTTCAGGAGGTTCGTGATCTTGGGGTTGGCTGCAGTCTCGAGCCGCCGGCGGGATGATCACTGTTCGAGCCCGCGACCCTGATCGCTAGGCCTAGAGGGTGGCCCCGCCGGTCGCTGGAGACTGCACGTCGGCTGGTGGGGTGTCGCGCCGTTGAGCGCTGTCCATTAGGGCGCCGCCGCAGTCTTCCGGCTCGCGGATCGATCAAGGCGAAGGAGTCATTCTTGGGAGAGATCTTCTGCGGCGTCGACTGGGCCGAGGACCATCACGACGTCGCGATCGTCGACAGCGCTGGTGCGCTGTTGGTCAAGCGAAGGATTAGCGACGACGTGTCGGGGTTCGGTGACCTGACGAGCTTGCTCGCCGAGCACACCGGCACCGACGTGTTCGTGCCGGTCAGCATCGGAATCGAGACCGATCGTGGCCTGCTCGTCGCTGCGCTGCGAGCCGCGGGGCATGTGGTGGTCCCGATCAACCCGCGGGCGGTCAGCCGCTACCGAGACCGCCATGGCGTCTCGGGCGCCAAGTCCGACCCGGGCGACGCGCTGGTCCTCGCGCAGATCATGCGGACCGACCGCGAGGTCCACCGGGCGCTGCCCGATGACAGCGAACAGGTGATGGCGCTGCGGGTGCTCGCTCGCGCGCATCAGGACGCGGTGTGGGCTCGGCAGCAGACCGCGAACCGGCTGCGGTCGTTGCTGCGCGAGTTCTTTCCCGCTGCCCTGCAAGCGTTTTCGAGCCTGCACAGCCGCACCGCGCTGACAGTGCTAGCCGCGGCCCCCGACCCGACGCAGGCCGCCCGGTTGACCCGGGCGAACCTGACCGACCTGCTGCACGCCGCCGGCCGCGGGACTCGACCCGCCGAAGCCGCCAGGCTCGCTGAGATCTTCTCCGCCGCCCAGCTCCACCACCCTGCCGCCGTCGAGGCGGCGATGGGCGTGGCGGTCCGCGCGCTGATCACCTTGCTGGCCGCCGACGACCAAGCGGTCCGCGAGCTCGAGAAGGCCCTCGAGCCGTCTTTTGAGTCGCACCCGGACGCCGAGATCATCGACAGTCTTCCCGGACTCGGTCTCGTCCTCGGCGCCCGGGTGCTCAGCGAGTTCGGTGATGACCGCACCCGCTGGGCCGATGCTGCCAGCCGCCGCTGCTACGCCGGCACCGCCCCCATCACCCGTGCCTCCGGCAAAGGACGCGTCGTACTCGCCCGCTACGTCCGCAACCGGCGCCTGGCCGACGCCTGCTACCTCTGGGCGTTCAGCGCGCTCACAAAGAGCCCCGGCGCCCGCGCCTACTACGACCAGCGCCGCGCCGCCGGCGACACCCACAACAGGCCCTCCGACGCCTCGCGAACAAGCTCCTAGGCCAACTCCACTACTGCCTGGCCGACCACGCCCCCTACAACGAGACCCTCGCCTGGCCCGTCAGAAGCGAACCCGAGCGCGCCGTCGCTTGACGACCAACAAGCGTGGGGTGTCTAGGCCGGCGAGGATCACGCCCACCGCCACGGCTCGGGCCCATTCATGGGCCACGTTCAACAGGGCAAGCGTTGAGGCAAGCAGCAAGAACTTCAGAAGCTGCCTCAGAAATGGGCCGTGGGCTTGCGCTGCAACGCGCCCGGCGAGCAGCGCACCTGCCACGAGCGCTAAGTCCGCCAACGTCCTCACGAGTCAAGCCTACGAGCAGCTCAGCCAGGCAGAGGCGGAAGGGGCGAGCGCCATCCCAGACCGCCAGGTCGTATGACTTCCGACGCGGCTCGATGCGAGCCTCGCTGTGCCTGTGAGCGTGCCGTCACCTAGGACGAAGAAGTGCCGTTACCCCATCTCGACCGAGGTAGCCCGGAGAGGTGGATAACAACCGGCTCTTCACCTCCCAGCATGCCGGCGGCGATCAACCGGTCGGGGGTCTTGTCGAGGGCGGCCGTTCGTCCCAGGCGGCCCCTGCTTGAGTCACGTCCCAGCGTTGGCAAGGGGGTTGGCAACCTGGTTGCAGTCGCCGAGGACCTCTTACGGGTGTGCGTACGAGCTGGTCGCGCGGTTCAGCGCGACTGCGCTTGGCGGGCACATCAGAGGTGGTTCCTCAGGACCAACGGGTCGGCTGCGCAGGGGTCAACGCGCCCGACCGCGCCAACGACACGCCGCAGGCAGCCGAGCCTGCCGAACAATTTTCTCGACTGTTTACATTCACCGTTGATTACCATTCCTGACCGTATTCAACCGGCATTATCCGTCATTCACAATCGTCTTGCCAGGCTCCCCAACTTTCGTTCTCAGAGCAGCAGACATGTGCATTCTTCGAATGTACGGTGGTGCGGCCGCGTACCCAGGCTCGAGGAGGTGACAGGGGTGCTTTCTTCCCACAAGATCAGCCGGTCATCGTGGCGGTACTACGTCGACCGGGCAGCCTGCCGGCCCTTGGAGTACTACCTCGGCGTGGGGGAGGCACCCGGCCGCTGGCACGGCCGAGGCCTGGAGCCCCTCGGCTTGGAGCGCGGTGCCGCGGTCACCGAGCAGCAGCTCGAAGCGATGTTCGCCCGCGGCATCCACCCCGACAACGGCGACCGGCTCGGGCGGGCCTGGCGCACCGACGGTGTCACCGGCTATGACCTGACATTCAGCACGCCCAAGAGCGTCAGCGCCCTGTGGGCGTTGGGATCGGAGGAGGTGGCAGCGGCCTCGATGGCCGCGCACCGGGCCGCGGTCAAGGCCGGCCTGGCCTATCTCGACACCCACGCGGCCTGGTCGCGACGGGGGACCGACGGTGTCGAGCAGGTGGCCACCGAGGGGCTGACGGTGGCCTTGTTCGACCACCGGACCAGTCGCGAGCTGGACCCGCAGCTGCACACCCACGCCCTGGTCCTGAACAAGGTCCAGTGCGTAGATGGGACGTGGCGGACCCTCGACGGCAAGGAAATGTTTGACCACAAGAAAAGCGCCGGAATGATTTATCATGCCGCCTTGCGGAATGAAATGCGTCAGCGACTCGGTGTCGAAATCGAGCCGGTCAGCAAGGACGGCCAGGCCGATGTCCGCGGGGTGCCAGCTGAGCTGCTGGGTTTGTGGAGCAAACGCAGCCGCGCTATTGACGCTGAGGCCGGTCCGAAAATCGCCGAATACGAGAAACTCCTCGGTCGAAGCTTGACCGCAGCCGAGCGGGCGAGGGTGATTAAGACGGCCGTGCTCAAGACCCGACCCGGCAAGAGCCACGAACCCACCTCGGTGCTGCACGCGACCTGGGCCACCGAAGCCGCCACCGTCGGCTGGACCCCGAAGCGGCTCCAGCACGCCGCTCGGGTGGTCGTACGGGACCCCGCCAGGCCCGACTGGGGCACGGACCGACCCTTGCCCACCGACCCGGCGACCCTTGCCCGCAGGCTCGAGGAGGTCTTGCCCGGCCCGGGTCCGGCCGGGCAAAAGGGGGCGGTCGCTCCGGAGCGGGACGAGCAGCTGGCGCTCGCGGCGTTGCAGGCCGCGGGGGTCCGGGCGGCGGTGTTCAGCCGGGCTGAGGTCGCCGGGCAGGTCGCCGCGCACCTGCCCACCGACGGTCTGACCGCCGCGCAGGTCCTGGTCCGGGTCGAGGAGCTCACCGACGCCGCCCTGCGACTGGCGGAGGCAATACCTGTTGGGCAGCCCATCCGGGGCGTCACCCCGCGCCGCTCCGATCCCCGGTACGCGACCGTGCAGGTTCTGCAGGCCGAAGCCCAGATCCTGAGCCTGGCGGAGCGGGGCCGCGGCGTCGGCTACGGCAAGGTCGACCACCGGGTGCTCTGGCCAGCGCTCGAAGCCACGGACGGACGGGACCGCCTCGACAGCGGGCAGTACCGGGCGGTGCTGCACCTGGCCGGCGACGGGGACTTCCTGACCGTCCTGACCGCCCCCGCCGGAGCCGGGAAGACCAGCACCCTGGGCGCGGCCAGCCGCGCCTGGACCCAGGCCGGCTACCGGGTCGTCGGGCTGGCCCCGTCAGCCCGGGCCGCCGCCGAGCTCGCCGCCGCCACCGGAACACGCACCGACACGCTGGCGAAGTGGCTGCACAACCACGACCACCTCGCCCAGCTCCCCGAGCAGGAACGCGCCTGGACCCGGCTCGACGACCGGACCATCCTGATCGTCGATGAGGCCTCGATGGCCTCCACCCTGGACCTGGACCGACTCACCGCCGCGGCCGGCCGAGCCGCAGCGAAGGTCGTCCTCGTTGGCGACCCTGGCCAGATCGGGGTCATCAACGGTCCAGGCGGGATGCTCGCCGCCCTCGCGCACGCCGGGCATGGCACCGAACTCGAGCAGATCCACCGGTTCCGCGACGAGTGGGAACGCGAGGCGTCCCTCGCCCTGCGCAAAGGCGACACGGCCGTGCTGGGCGTCTACCGCAGCCAAGACCGGCTCCACCCCTGCCCAACGGGCGACCAGGCCCTCGACGCCCTGTTCAACCACTGGACCCACGCCCGCCACGACGGTCAGGACCCGCTGATGCTGGCCAGGACCCGCCTGGACGTCGACGCCCTCAACACCCGCGCCCGCAACGCCGCCCTCGCCGACGGGCAGATCACCGGCCCCGTCACCCGCGCGGGAGAGCGGGACTGGCAAGCCGGCGACCTGCTCCGCACCCGCCGCAACAACCGCCACCTCACCCTCGACCACACCCTCGGCCACGCCCGCGGGCAAGACAACGGGCAAGACCCCAGCCTGCCTGGGCAAGGGTCTGGCCCGGGGAACGGGCAAGGGTCCGCTCATGTCCGCAACGGTGACCGGTTCCGCGTCCTGGGCCCCGGACCGAACAGCGGGCTGATCGTGGAGGACCTCGCTGGCCGCGGCCGCACCGTGCTGCCTGCCGACTACCTCGCCGAGCACTGCGAGTACGGGTGGGCGCTCACGATCGACGCCGCCCAAGGCGCCACCGCCGACGTGGGCCTGGTCCTGGTCCGGCCCGGGATCGACCGTGAGCACCTGTACGTCGGGATGACCCGCGGCCGCAACGGCAACCACGCTTACATCACCCCCGACCCGACCGTCGATCCAGAACACGACCACGGACACAGCCCCGCGGCCCGCAAGCACACCGACCAGGACCCGCACCGCGAAGCCAACGGCGTGCTCACCGCCGCGCTGGCGCAGTCCGGGGCGCAGGACGCCGCCCACACCGCTCTCGCCGAAGCACGTAAGGTCGCGGCCGACACTGCCCGCAAGACGCAGGAACGGCAGGCGGCCGAGGCTGAGCGGCAGCGGCTGCTACCCCAGCCAGTACCAGTCGAGCACACCCGGGCCGTCGAGCAGCTCCAAGCCCTCCGGGCAGAACGCGACCGGCTTCATCACCAGCAGCTCCGACTTTGGGCGAGCGCTCGCGACACCAAGCAGCAGCTCGACGCGGCACCCAAGTGGGCCCGCGGTCGCCGGCAGACCCTGACCGCGACCTTCGCAGAGGTCCAAGGTGAGCTGCGTCAGACCCACCCGGCCCTGGCCAGCCTGGACACGAAGGTCCAGGAGCAGACCCGGCTCGTCGACAGCCACACCCGCCAACGCGACGACGAGCGGCGCGACCAGCAGCGCCGCAGCGGCCTCGCCGCGTTCCGCCGGATGGCGCGGAACGACCTCGCCCTACCCCGACCAACCCAAGATCAGGTCCGAGATCTCGCCACCCGCCTCGCCGCAAGTCGCAGCCGCGACGCCGACGACTTCTACGTCCACAGCCACGACAACGACCGAGGGCTCAGCCGGTGAAGACCGTCCCGGCACCCGGTTCGGTAACGGTTGGATCACGGTTCCTTGCAGGCTGCGCCGCACACAACCGACCCCCACGTACCCATGCAGTCCCTGGCGTACCCCGACGTACCCAGGCGGACCAGATCGCCTGGGGGACAAGGGATCTGGGCCAGTGGACGGTGTCGGAGGAGTGTGAGATCAAGGGAGGGTCACGGTCAACGGCAGCGCCGTCAGGCCATCACGAACCCGAGAAGGAGACCCATGCTGCTCACTGTTCAACAAGCCGCCGAACGCCTCGGCACCAGCGTCCGCTTCGTCTGGCGTCTGCGGTCCGAGGAACGGATCCCGTTCATCAAGCTCGGCCCCAAGCACCTGCGGATCGACAGCGACGACCTCGACGCGTTCATCGCCGCCGGCCGGCACGAACCCACAGCCTCACCGGTTACCCGTCGCTCATGACGGACCTCAGCCATACATTCCATGTACAGCAGGGGGAATGGACGAGCACACCCCTTGATCCGGACCGCTAACGGGAGTCGCCGTGGCGCACGTCGAAGACCGCTGGGAGAAGCTCGTGCAGGGCGAGCGGGTCAGGACTGCCCGCTACGGCAAGGGCGACCGCTGGCGAGCGCGCTACCTAGACCCGCTCGACCGCGAGCGATCGAGGACGTTCGCCCGCAAGGCCGACGCCGAGCGGTTCCTCGCGACCGTCGAGACCGACAAGCTTCGGGGTGCCTACCTCGACCCAGGTGCCGGCCGCGTCACCCTCGACGCGTTCTACGCCGAGTGGTCACAGCGCCAGCTGTGGGAGACGAACACGCGCAAGTCCATGGGCTTGTCACTGCGCAGCACCCAGTTCGGGACGCTGCCGCTGTCCAAGCTGAGGCGTTCCCATGTCGAGGGCTGGGTCAAGCGCATGGACTCTGCGGGACTCGCCCCCGGGACGATCAAAACCCGGGTCAACAACGTCCGCGCCGTCCTGCGCGGCGCCGTCCGCGACCGGCTCATCGCGGTGGATCCCAGCGACGGTGTCACCTTGCCGCGCGACCGTCGGCGCGAGGCGGCGATGGTTCTCCCGACGGCGGAGCAGGTGGGCGCGCTCATGACCTCGGCTGACCCTGCGTTTCGAGCGTTCGTCGCCTTGGGCGCCTTCGCCGGCCTCCGGCTCGGTGAGGCAGCCGGTCTGCAGGTCGCCGACTTCGACTTCCTCCGTCGCAGCCTCGACGTGCGCAGGCAGGTCCAACGAGCGGGCGCCGGTCAGGTCGAGGTGCGGCTTCCGAAGTACGGCAGTGAGCGGACCGTGTTCCTCGCGGACGGCCTGCTGGAGCTGCTGTCGTCCCACATCGCCGAGCACCGAGCTGGTGACGACCCTGGCCGTTGGCTGTTCGAGGCCTCGCCGGGTCTGCCGCCGCACCAGAACACGGTTGGGCACCAGTGGCGCAAGGCCTGCAAGCGCGCCGGCATCACCGGCCTCACCCTCCATGACCTCAGGCACTTCTACGCCTCAGGCCTGATCGCTGCCGGCTGCGACGTCGTCACCGTCCAACGCGCGCTCGGCCACGCAAAGGCCACGACGACCTTGAACACGTACGCGCACCTGTGGCCGACCGCCGAGGACCGGACCCGGCAGGCGGCCGGTGGGCTGTTCGCGGCCGCTACGGCTGTTTCTGTGACGGCCCAGCGACGGCCCAGGACTCTCCACTAGGCCTCTGACCTGCGGTTATAGGTCCGATTCAGACGTTGAAGCGGAACTCCACCACGTCGCCGTCCTGCATGACGTAGTCCTTGCCCTCCATGCGCGCCTTGCCCGCAGCCCTGGCTGCGGCCACCGAGCCGAGCTCGACC
>JBAVRG010000299.1:0-3454 GCA_049694795.1 Mycobacteriales bacterium | reverse complement strand
GCCGTCCAGTAGCCCACCTCGCCCACCCCCGGCGGCCGGTCCGCCAGGGTGAGCCCGACGTCGCCGAGCACCTCGCCGCTGGTCGCGTCGACCACGGCGACGCTGGCCACCCGGCCCTCGCCCCACTCCGGCACGACCATCCCCTCCAGCCAGCCGAGGGCGGCCTCGCGCGGGTACGGCGACGGCACCGGCAGCCACCGGGCGGTCAGCGGGTCGTCGCAGGCCCGCTGCACCACGTCGGCGTCGGCGCCGGTCCAACGGCGCAGCCGCACCACCCCGTCGCAGAGGTCCGGCAGCGCCGGCAGCGGTCGGCGGTCCACGAGGTCATCGTCGGCGAGCAGCGACGCAACCCAGCAGTCGAGCCGCGCGCCGCGCTGCTGCATGCCGTGCCGGCGCACCCCCTCGACCGTGAACCCGCACTTCTCCGCGACTGCGCGCGAGGCCCAGTTGCCGACCGCGATGACGGCCTCGAGGCGGTCGACGTCGAGCACCGCCCGGGCCCAGCGGCACACCGCCGCCACGGCGGCGGAGGTGACGCCCCGCCCGCGGCCCGCGGGCATCGCCGCCCACCCCACCTCGGCGACACCGTCCTTGCGCCCGAACACCGCCACCCAGCCCAGGACCTCCGCGGTCGTGCTGTCGAGCACGGCCCAGGCACCGCCGGTCTCGTTCTCCCACAGCGCCGGCCAGGTGCCGGCGAGCCGGGCCCGGGCGTCCTCGGTCGTGAAGGGCACCGGCGCGGGGGTCCAGCGCACCACGTCGGGATCCTGGAAGAGCGCGAGGAGGACCTCCTCGTCGTAGGCGTTCCAGGGTCGCAGGTGCAGGGTGCCCGCGGAGATCTCGACCGGGTCCACAGTCAGCCCTTCTCGGTGAGGTCGGCCGGCACCAGGGACGCGACCCAGGTGTCAGGGTGCACGCCCTCGCGGGCGGCGTGCCGGCCGCGCAGCGTGCCCTCGAAGACGAAGCCCGCCTTCTCGGCGGCGCGTCGCGAACGCTGGTTGCCGACCATGGCCCGCCACTCGACCCTGGAGGCGCCCAGCGTCGCGAACGCCCACGTGGCAGCGGCCCGCACCGCCTCGGCCACCACTGCGCGCCCGCGGGCCCAGGCGTAGCAGAGGAACCCGACGTCCCAGGTGTCGTCGGCGAGGTGCCGGAGGTCCAGGGCGGCGAGGACCTCACCGGTGCCCGCGTCGCAGACGGCCCAGCCCAGCTGGTCGCCGTTCTCCCACCCGGCCTGCACGTCCGCGACCCGGGCGACCGCCATCTCGCTGGTGTATCCCTCGGGCACCCGGGTCCAGGCCGTGACGAGCGGGTCCTGGTTGCCGCGGACCATCACGTCCACGTCGCCGGGGGCCCACGGGCGCAGGTGCAGGCGTTCGGTGCGCAGCTCGACGGGGTCCATGGGCAGCACCCTGCCAGGGCACGGACCGCAGCAGCGAGCCGTTTGACGCCTAGGATCGGCCGTGTCCCCCTCTTGGGTGGGCAGCTGTGTCGATGAGGGAGTCGAGTACGCGTGGTGCTTTCCAGGATCCTCCGCGCCGGTGAGGGCAAGACCCTTCGCCGGCTGAAGGCGATCGCCGACGCCGTCAACGACCTCGAGGCCGAGATCAAGGCGCTCTCGGACGCGGAGCTGCGCGCCGAGACCGACACCTTCAAGAAGCGGCTCGCCGACGGCGAGACGGTCGACGACCTGCTCGTCGAGGCCTTCGCCGTCGCTCGGGAGGCGGCCTGGCGCACCTTGGGGCAGCGGCCGTTCGACGTACAGGTCATGGGTGGCGCCGCGCTGCACCTCGGCAACATCGCAGAGATGAAGACCGGTGAGGGCAAGACCCTCACCTGCGTCATGCCGGCCTACCTCAACGCCCTCGAGGGAAAGGGCGTGCACGTCGTCACGGTCAACGACTACCTCGCCCGCCGCGACGCCGAGAACATGGGCCGCGTGCACCGGTTCCTCGGCCTGTCGGTCGGGGTGATCCTCGCCAACGAGAGCCCCGAGCAGCGCCGGCCGCAGTACGCCGCCGACATCACCTACGGCACTAACAACGAGTTCGGCTTCGACTACCTGCGCGACAACATGGCCTGGTCGAACGAGGAGCTCGTGCAGCGCGGCCACCACTACGCCGTCGTCGACGAGGTCGACTCGATCCTCATCGACGAGGCCCGCACCCCGCTCATCATCAGCGGCCCGGCGGACATGGCGACCAAGTGGTACCAGGAGTTCGCGCGGATCGTGCCGCGGCTGGTCCGCGACGTCGACTACGAGGTCGACGAGAAGAAGCGCACCATCGGCATCCTCGAGAGCGGCGTGGAGAAGGTCGAGGACCAGCTCGGCATCGACAACCTCTACGAGGCCGTCAACACCCCGCTCGTGGGCTACCTCAACAACGCGCTCAAGGCCCACAACCTGTTCAAGAAGGACAAGGACTACGTCGTCCAGGACGGCGAGGTGCTCATCGTCGACGAGTTCACCGGCCGCATCCTGGCTGGCCGCCGCTACAACGAGGGCATGCACCAGTCGATCGAGGCGAAGGAGGGCGTCCGCATCAAGGACGAGAACCAGACGCTCGCCACGATCACGCTGCAGAACTACTTCCGGCTCTACGCCAAGCTCTCCGGCATGACGGGCACGGCGAGCACCGAGGCCGCCGAGTTCGACCAGACCTACAAGCTCGGCGTCGTGCCGATCCCGACCAACCGGCCGATGCAGCGCGCGGACGACCCCGACGTCGTCTTCAAGACCGAGACCGCGAAGTTCGACGCGGTGGTCGACGACATCGCCGAGAAGCACGAGGCCGGGCAGCCGGTGCTCGTCGGCACCGTGTCGGTGGAGAAGAGCGAGTACCTCTCGCAGCTGCTGCGCAAGCGCGGCATCCCGCACGAGGTCCTCAACGCCAAGCAGCACGACCGCGAGGCGGTCATCGTCGCGCAGGCCGGCCGCAAGGGCGCCGTCACGGTGGCCACCAACATGGCCGGGCGCGGGACCGACATCATGCTGGGCGGCAACCCGGAGTTCATCGCCGCCGCCGAGCTGCGCGGCCGCGGGCTGTCGCCGGTCGACACCCCTGAGGACTACGAGGCCGCCTGGCCCGCTGCCCTCGAGAAGGCCAAGGCCTCCGTCGCGGCCGAGCACGAGGAGGTCGTCGCCGCTGGTGGCCTCTACGTCCTCGGCACCGAGCGGCACGAGTCGCGTCGCATCGACAACCAGCTGCGCGGTCGTTCCGGTCGCCAGGGCGACCCCGGGCTCTCGCGCTTCTACCTGTCGCTCGGCGACGACCTGATGCGGCT
Organism: Mycobacteriales bacterium; assembly: GCA_049694795.1. Classification (GTDB taxonomy): domain Bacteria; phylum Actinomycetota; class Actinomycetes; order Mycobacteriales; family SCTD01; genus RYN-111. Next base: position 169 of record JBAVRG010000299.1, on the reverse strand, counting down.
GTTCAACGCGGGCGCCGTCGAGGCGATCATGACGCGCCTGAACATCCCGGAGGACGTGCCGATCGAGAGCAAGATGGTCTCGCGCGCGATCCGGTCGGCGCAGACCCAGGTCGAGGCGCAGAACTTCGAGATCCGCAAGAACGTCCTGAAGTACGACGAGGTCCTCAAC
>JBAVRG010000298.1:0-2562 GCA_049694795.1 Mycobacteriales bacterium | reverse complement strand
GGCGCCGTCGAGCTCGCCGTCGTCGAGGAGGGCGTGCATCGCCGCCGCCTCGCGCCGCAGCGTCGTGCCGCCCACCACCGCCCAGGTGGCGAGAGCGGTGAGCGCCGCCCGGCCGCCGTCCCGCCGTACGAGGTGGTCGGCGGCGACGCCGGTGAGAGCGGCAGCACCAGTGAGGCCGAGGGCGTAGAGGGAGCCGACCGCGCGAGAGTCCTTGTGGACCAGGCGTTCCGTCGCGGCGGCAACCGAGCCGAACGCTGCGACGGGGTGGCCGCGGCGCGGGTCGGCGAGCAGCGCGTCGAGCCCGAGGCCGCCGGCGATGCCGAGCGCGGTCGGCCAAGAGCGGGTCATGGCGCCAGCCTAGGAGCGGGTGGCGACCAGCCCTGCACGCAGGACCCGCTCGGTGTCCTCAGCACCGGCCGGGCGCGCGAAGTGGAAGCCCTGGAGGTGGTCGGCGCCGAGGTCGATGACGGCCTCCGCGACCGCCGCCGTCTCCACGCCCTCCGCGACCACGGACAGCCCCAGCTGGTGGGCGACGTCGACGACGGCCCGCACCACCGCCGCCTTGCGGCGGTCGACGTCGACCTTGTCGACGAAGGCCCGGTCGATCTTCAGGGTCGTGAGGGGCAGGTCCACGAGGTAGGACAGCGCCGACCAGCCGGTGCCGAAGTCGTCGACGGCGACCGCGATGCCGGCGGCGGCGCAGCGTGAGAGCGCAGCCTTCGCCTCCGCCCCGACGAGGTCGCTCTCGGTGACCTCGACGGACAGCGCGCGGCGCGGCAGCCCGGCCGCGTCGAGACGTCGTACCAGGTCGTCGGCCAGCGCGGGGAGGGCCAGGACGGGCGCCGGCACGTTCACCGCGCACTCGACCTCGAGGCCCGCTGCCCACCACGCAGCGAGCTGCGCGACCACCTGCTCCACCACCGCGGTGGTGACCGCGGGCATGAGCCCGGCGCGGTCGGCCGTCTGCAGCCAGCCCGCGGGGGGCAGCAGCTGCTGGTCGACGCGGCGTCGCACGAGGGCCTCGACGCGCAACGGCCCGTCCTCGACGGGCACGACCGGCTGGTAGTGCACCACCAGATCGCCCTCCGCGATCGCGCGCCGCAGGGCGAGCACCTCACGCAGCGTGTGGGTGGCCGGGTCGTCGAGCCGCGGGTCGTAGGCCGCGACGGCCACCCTGGTGCTCTTCGCGCGGCGCATCGCGAGGTCGGCGTTCTGCAGCGCGACGTCAGGGCGACCGGGCTCGAGCGGAGCGGTGCCGACGCACAGGCTCATCGGCACCGCCAGGCTCATCACCGAGACGGTGCCGGTGCACTCCTCGATGGCGTCGCGCACGATGTGCGCCGCCTCCTCGTGGTCGGCGCCCTCGACGAGCATCGCGAAGACGTCCGCTCCCAGCCGGGCCACGGGGGTCGTCGGCGGGACCGCGAGGCACAGGCGGGAGGCCAGGCTGGACAGCACCGCGTCGCCGGCCGCGTGCCCGAAGCCGTTGTTGACCAGCGTGAAGCCGTCGACGTCCAGGACCACGACGAGGGCGCTCGGTGCCACCGGGTCGGGTTCGTGCTCGCACAGCGCGTGCAGGAAGCCGCGCCGGTTGAGCAACCCGGTCAGCTCGTCCTCGTGCACCATCGCCGAGGCACGGCGCTGCGCCTCGCCCCGCTCCTCGAGCATGATGCCGTTGGAGAGCGTGAGCGCAACCACCTTGCCGACCTGCCGCAGGAGCTCCAGGTCCTGCTGGTCGAACGGTGCCCCGCCGGCGTCCCGGGCCACCCCGATCGCGCCGAGGTGCCGGCCGCGGATCAGCAACGGGACGACCGCCAGCCCCGCGGCGCCGTACGTGCGGAGGTAGCGCTGGTACGGCGGTTCCACGCGCGGCAGGACCGCCGCCAGGTCCCGCGCGGTCGCGACGACCGGCTGCCCGCGGCCGACCACCTGCGACAGGAGTCCCGGCTCGGGTGTGAGGTCCCCGCGCGTCAGCTCACCGACAGGGCCGTCCAGGCGGTCCGGCTCGCTCGCGCCGGGACGGCTGAAGGCCCGCAGCGTGACCCGCTGCCCGTCGAGCACCCAGACCGCGCCGGCGTCCCCCAGCAGGGTCGCGGCGCTGTGCGCTGCGCGCTGGAGCAGCACAGCGAGGTCGGGCTCCGCCTCACCGAGCGCCTCGTGGAGCCCCAGGAGCGCCCGCGCACGCGCGGTGTCGGACGCCGTGCCGGACATGACCGTGCCGTCCATCGCCTACCACTCCCGTCCGTGACGGTGCGTTGTACGCAGCGTAACGGCGTTGCCCCGTTTTGCTCAGGTATCACCCGAACGGCGCACGGCCCGTGGAGGGCGGCGGCGATCAGCTGTCGGCTGGAGCGGGAGCCGACGGCTCACCGGGAGCGTCAGCGACCAAGGGGGCACCGGGAGCGTCAGCGACCTCAGCGACCTCAGCGACCTCAGCGACCGAGGGTGCACCGGGAGCTTCGGCTGCGGCCTCAGCAGGGGCGGCAGCCGCCCCCTCGGGCGTGCCCTCCTGCTGCTCGGGGCGCGGGCCGCGCTCGCCGCGGTCCGGCCGCTCGCCGCGAC
>JBAVRG010000297.1:0-1742 GCA_049694795.1 Mycobacteriales bacterium | reverse complement strand
CCCGTACGACTTCGGCCCCCTCCACCTGCAGGGGCCCGACGTCGTACGGGTGGTGCGGTCAGGCCGGGGGCAGTCCGGCGAGCCGGCGGACCGTGGCGATGAGCTCGTCGGGGTCGAAGGGCTTGGTGAGGTAGGCGTCCACGCCGATCCGGCTGCCGCGCTGCAGGTCGGCCTCCTGGGCACGCGCGGAGAGCAGCACCACCTTGATACCGGCGGTGTCCGGGTCGGCGCGCAGCCGACTGGCGGCCTCCCAGCCGTCGAGCCGCGGCATCATGATGTCGAGGGTGATCACGACGGGGTTGACGTCCTTGACCTTGTCGAGGCAGTCCTGCCCGTCGACAGCGGTAGCGACCTCGAAGCCCTCGAGCTCCAGGTTGACGGTGATGAGCTGGCGGATGACGTCGTCATCGTCGACCACGAGGACACGACCAAGGCTGCCTGACACGGTGGGAACCTACACAAGACGGCCCGGCCTGACGCAGGGATGGCCCTGCTAACCTTCGTTTTCCCCTGGCCCCCGTAGCTCAGGGGATAGAGCACTGCCCTCCGGAGGCAGGGGCGCAGGTTCGAATCCTGCCGGGGGCACCCTTGAGCGTTCAACTATCTTGGTTTTCAAGTTAGAACTGACCGGGTCGTCCAGGACTGGCCGCCGAGCTGGAAGCCGGCTGCAAGGACGGACGGCTGTACCGCCTCGAGTACGCGACCGTCGGTGGTCGACTGATCGGCCGCAACCAGGTCCCCCACCGCGCGGTCGTCTCGACGTACGACCAAGCCTGGGCCCTGCTCGGTGTCACTACAGAGGTGCGCCAGTTCGACGAGGCGCTCACGCTGACGGCCGGAGAGCCCGCTGTCCGGGCCTGGGTGGCCGCCCACCCGCTCAAGGCCGTCAGCCTGCATACCCAGTGGCCGCAGCTGCTTTCGGCGTACCGGTTGCTCGACGACCATCGCGGGTCGGGGCGCTACCTCAGGGAGATCATCGGCACCGGGTGTCGACACCAAACTGGTCGAGCGGCATCGTGGCGTCCTCGCCGCGCTGCTCGGAGTCTCGACGTCGTCAACCGCCCTTCTGCTCAACCTGGGACTGACCGTTAGACCCGAGCTGCTCCGCCTGCGCGCACATGTCGGCACGTTCGGGTCCCTGTCCGACGTGACAGCGCGCATCGATGAACTACGCGCGGCGGCGATCTCCGTCCGGTCAGCGATCATCGTGGAGAACGAGATCACCTTCCTGAGCACGCCCATCCCCCGTGACGGCGTCGTCCTCTGGGGGAAGGGCTTCGAGGTCGACCGCCCAGGCTCACGGCCCTGGCTGCGATCCGCGGACGTGCACTACTGGGGCGACCTCGACACCCACGGCTTCGCCATCCTCAACCAGCTACGCGCCTGGCTCCCTCAGACCCGCTCGTTCCTGATGGACGCGCGACCCTGCTCGAGCACCGAGAGCGATGGGGCGAGGAGAGCACGCCGACCCGGGCCCGGCTCGATCGCCTCAGCTCCGAAGAAGCGGCGGTCCACGACGATCTTGTCTCCGACCGCCTCGGAAACCGGGTGCGGTTGGAGCAGGAGCGGATCGACTGGGCCTGGGCGGAGCCCAGATTCCCTCTCTCGTAGTCGCCTGCCTTGGTCACGTGGGCAGGAGCTCAAGTGTGATGCGAGCGTTCAAGCCCTCGGCGAGACGCAGCAGCGTTGGCGTGGTGGGAGCCAGCACGCCGCGCTCGATCCGGCTGATGTCGGCCTGGTCG
>JBAVRG010000296.1:0-11549 GCA_049694795.1 Mycobacteriales bacterium | reverse complement strand
GCGACCCGGTGGCCGCCAAGCGGCTCGCCCGGGTCCGCGCCGCCGTCAACGCCCTCGCGGAGACGCACCGGATGCCCGCGGAGAACCTCGTGCCGCCGGACGCCGTACGGCGACTGGCCTGGACCCCGCCGGACCCGGTGGACGTCGGCAGCGTGCGCGCCTCGCTGGCGGGCAACGGCGCGCGCGCCTGGCAGGTGTCGCTGACCGCCGAGGCCCTCGCCGCGGCGCTCCCGGACCCGCCCGAGTGATCGAGCTGCTCCCCGTCCCCCCGGCCGTCGCTGCCGCTGTCTGCGCGTACGGCGACCTGGACGCGGTGCTCGAGCGGCCGCACGCCGTCGACTGGCCGCACGATGACACGGCCGACGCGCTGCGGCCGCTGGCCGAGCACCCCGAGGACACCGGTGAGGGGACCTTCCTGGTGGTCCACGACGGCGAGGTCGTCGGTGACTGCGGCTGGTTCGGGCCGCCCCAGGACGGGGTCGTGGAGATCGGGTACGGCCTGGCGCCGTCCGCGCGCGGCCGCGGCATCGGGACGGCCGCGGTCGACCTGCTCCTCACCTGGGTCACCAGCAGGGGCGCGACCCGGGTGCGCGCCGAGGTGCTGCCCGGCAACGAGCCGTCGCTGCGGCTGCTCGCTCGGCTCGGCTTCGAGGACGTCGGTGCGCACGCCGGCCACCGGGTGCTCGAGCGGCCGCTTCTGTGACGACCGCTGCTGAGGTGACCTGCATCACCTTGGCTTGCATGCCGGACGTTGGTTAGGTTTCCTTAAGTAACCGAACGGAAGGCAGCGTTGCATGGGAACCGGCCAGACCCTCGTCCTCGGCGCGATCGCCGGATCCACGATCGTGCTGGGGATGCCCCTCGGCCGCATGGAGCGCCCGGCGCCCACCCTGCGCGTGGCCCTCAACGGCACCGCGATCGGCGTGCTGCTGTTCCTGGTCTGGGACGTCCTGTCGGGCGCGTGGGAGCCGATCGACGCCGCCCTGGGCCACCTGCACGAGCACTCCGGCGGGATCGGCCCGGTGCTCGGCTACGGGTCGCTGTTCTTCGGCGGGCTGGTGGTCGGGCTGATGAGCCTCGTCTACTACGAGCGCTTCCTGGGCCGGGCCCGGACCCCGCGCCGCTTCGGTCCCGGCACCATGGCCGTCGGCGAGCTCGGGAGCACCGCAGGCGTGCCCGGGCTGTCCCCCGCACGCCGGCTCGCGCTGCTCATCGCCGTCGGGATCGGCCTGCACAACTTCGCCGAGGGGCTGGCCATCGGCTCGGCCGCGGCCGCCGGCGAGATCGCCCTGGCCACGGTGCTGGTGGTCGGCTTCGCGCTGCACAACGCCACCGAGGGCTTCGGCATCGTGGCCCCGCTCGCCGCGGACCGGGCCGAGGGCGAGCAGCGTCCTACCTGGGGCGCGCTGCTCGGCCTGGCCGCGATCGGCGGCGGGCCGACCTTCCTGGGCACGGTCGTCGGCCACTCCTTCACCAGCGACGCGATGTCGGTGGTGTTCCTGACCCTCGCCGCCGGCTCGATCCTCTACGTCGTGCTGCAGCTGCTGGCCGTCGCCGGGCGGGCCGGCCGCAAGGAGGTCCTGTGCTGGGGCCTGCTCGCCGGGCTGGCCGCCGGGTTCATCACCGACATGATCGTGACCGCCGGCGGCGTCTGACCCGTCCCCACGCCGGCAGCAACCGGTCCATCAGCCGGTGTAGCTGCGCACCCAGTCGCCGTCGATCCACTGCGGCTCACCGGCCAGCAGCGGCTGGATCCTGGCGCTGTAGAACTCGTCCTGCTCCGGTGCGTCCGCGAGCGCCTGGTAGGCGTCCCGGTCCGTGAAGCGGACAGCGACGACGACGGTGCTGCCGTCGTCGGACAGCAGGACCCGCTCGTCGACGAAGCCCTCGACCTCCCGGGTGAGCCACTCCTTGGCCACCAGGTCGTAGTCGTCGACCGAGATCCCCTCGGCCAGCGTGCCGATCATGACCGTCCCGTACATCTCGCCCTCCCGACGTCGACAGCCTGACCCGGCCGACGGTACGCCCGCGGGAGTCGCCGGTCACCGCCTCCGCCGGCTACCAGCCGCGCAGGTCGACGTCCCAGGTCTCGAGGACCTGCTCACCGTCGACCAGGTGCATGCGCTCGTGCAGCGCCACCGTCGGGTCGACGTGGGCGGGCGCGACCCGGATCCGCTGACCGACCTCGAAGGGCGCGCCGTCTGCGGAGAAGACCGTGTGCTCGTCCGCGCAGTACCAGACGGACGCGCCCTCGATCGAGGGGTTGCCGTGATCCATGCCGAGCGCCTTCAGCCCGAGGTCGGCCACGAACCAGCCGGTCGGGTTGGCGCTGATGACGGTCGCGAGCAGCGTGAGGGCCTGCGCGAAGGGAGCCCCCGCCTTGGCGTAGGTGGTGTCCATGAGGCAGTACGACCCGGCCTGGATCTCCCCGGCCCAGGTGTTCACGTCGTAGGTCCCGGTGCCGCCGGCCGACACGACGTCGCCCCCGACGTCCGCGGAGGCCTTCAGCAGCTTGGCCATGCAGTCCTCGACCTGACGCGCCTTGTCGGCCGGGTCCTCGACCAGCATCACGTGGCCCTCGTAGCCCATCACGCCGCGCACCGTCAGGCCCTTGCTGCGTGCGTAGTCCGCCAGCGCGCCGGCCTGCTCCGGCTCGACGCCGCAGCGGGGCAAGCCCACGTTGACGTCGACGAGCACCTCGCGCACGCCGCCGGCCGCCGCGGCGTCGACGGTCATGGCGCTGTCGACGGCGACGGTCACGCGGGCGTTCTCGATGGCCCCGAGCCGTCGGCAGTCGAGCACCTCGTTGGCGAGCAGAAGGTCCGCACCCAGGCCGGCCGCGGCCATGCCCTCGACCTCGCGGATGGTCGCGCAGGTGAAGCCGGTGTGCCCGAGGGCGGCCATCCGCCGGGCCAGCGCCGTGGTCTTGAAGGCCTTCACGTGCGGGCGCAGCCGGGTGCCGGGCAGCGCCGCTGCCATCTTCTCGAGGTTCGCGTCCAGCAGGGAGCGCTCGACCACGAGGGCCGGAGTCGTCAGGTCAGCCAGCGTCGTCACGTGAGGACCACCAGGGTGAGGAGGGCGAGCAGGAGGACGTTCGCGAGGGTCGCGAGCGCCACGATGGCGAGCATCCGGTCGTCCGGGTCGTCCCAGGCCCGGCGGCGCGGTGCCGGACCCGGCGCGGGCGTGTCGCAGACCGGGCAGCGGTGCCTGGTGAGGGTCGGCAGGTACGGCGCGGTGCACCGCACGCACACCGTGCGCTCCGCGGTGCTCACGGCCCGGCCACCAGCAGCCGGCGGCGGCGCTCGACGAAGGCGTACAGCGTCGCGGTCGCCATCGACAGCACCTGCCACGCCGCGAAGGCGAGCAGCGCCGTCTGCGCGGAGATCCGCCGCCCGCTGACGACGAACCCGGCCGGCACCGCCTGCGGCGCGGCGAGCTGCGGCGGCGGCTGCGCACCCGGGATCGCCTGCCCAGCAGGCGATCCCGGCAGCACCGTCACGGTGGTCGTGGTGGCCGGCACTCCCCCGGCCGGCGGCGGCACGTCGACGCCCAGCGCCAGGCCCGGTACGGCGGGAGCATCCGTCTCGGTGAGCGCGATCCCGCCGACGACCACCAGCAGCCGGTTCGGCGCCACCCCGCCGGGCAGCGCCGGCGTGTCGAGCGTGATCGCGACCCCGCCGGTGTCGGCATCGGCGCTGCGCCGGTCGTGCCGCGCGTGGCCGCCGACGGTGTGCACGGTGACGCCGGCAGCGGCCAGCTGGTCGTTGACCTGGGCGGTGGCCTGCTCCAGCGTCTGCCCGGGCAGCACGGGGGTGCCCACCGCCGTGACGCCGGCGTTGCCGATCGCGACCGCCTGGCCACCGACGCTGGCGCCTCCGACGGTGAGCGCCTGGGTCGCGGTGTGCCGGTCACCGGAAGCGGTGACCGTCGCCGTCGCCACCACGTCGTCGAGGACCAGCACTCCGGCGACCTCGATGCGGCTGACCGCGGTCCGGGCGGTCTGGCCGACCGTGCCGGCGTCCGCCGACGCGGTCATCGTCACCGTGCTCGTGGACGGGCCGGCCGACAGGACCCCCGCGACGGCGTAGGAGGCCGCGGACGCCGTACCGCTGGCGACGGCTGGGCCGGTCTCGGCCCGCGCCGACGCGGCCCCGAAGGACAGCGGGCCCGCGACGAGCGGGTCGGCGGCCGAGAAGGACGACGTCGTCTGCGCCCCCGGGTAGCGGGCGTCGGCGTCGGGGACGTCCAGCACCGTCTGGCCGGCGGCGGCGTTGACCTGGCCGGCCCCGGTCCGGGCCAGGGTGCCGGGCTCGTAGGGGGCCGCGAGCACCGCGGCCGACGGGGAGGCGTCGAGGCGGGCCGCGACGTAGGCCGAGCCGCTGTCGAGCGTGACGAGGCCGCCCGAGGCCCCGACGACGCCGTCGGTGCGCACCCCCGAGACGAGCGCCGTGACCCCGACGTCGTCCCAGGCCGGACCCTCGGCGGCTGCGGGCCGGACCGCGACGACCGCGAGCCCCACGGGCAGGACCGACAGCAGCGCGCCGAGCGCGAGCGGGCGCCTCACGAGGCGGCCTCGTCCAGCAGGGCCTGCTCCAGCAGCTCCTGCGCGAGCTCGTCCGCGCCCTTGCCCCGCCTCGCGGCGAGCCGCTCGAGGCGCCGCACGTCGACGCCGGCGAGCGACACCGCCAGCTTCTGGCGCGCCTCACGGGACGGCCCGGGCAGGGCGCGGTCGGGCTGGTGCGCCCCGCCGAGGTACGCGGCACCGATGTCGTCCGCGGACAGCGAGGCGGGCGGCCCGGCGGCGACGACAGCTCCCTGCTCGAGCACGACCGCCCGGTCCGCCACCGCGAGCGCCTGACCGACGAACTGCTCGACCATCACGACCGCCATGCCCTCGTCGGCCAGCCGCCGGACGAGCACGAACAGGTCGGCGACGACGGTCGGCGACAGGCCCATGCTCATCTCGTCGAGCAGCAGCAGCCGCGGCCGCTGCACCAGGGCCCGGCCGATCGCGAGCTGCTGCTGCTGACCGCCGGACATCGTGCCCGCTGCCTGGTCGCGCCGTTCGCGCAGGATCGGGAAGCTCTCCAGCACCTCCTCGAGGGCCGCGCGGCCGTCGTGGGAGCCGTCGCGGCCGGCGCCGTACAGCGCCATCCGCAGGTTGTCGGCGACCGAGAGCCCGGGGAAGATCCCGCGTCCGGCCGGCACGTGCGCGATGCCGAGCCGGGCGATGCGCTCCGGAGAACGGCCGAGCAGCTGCGCGCCGTCGAAGCGCACCGTGCCGGCGCGGGCCCGCACCAGTCCCGAGACCGCGAGCAGGGTCGTGGTCTTGCCCGCCCCGTTGGCGCCGAGGACCGCGGTGACCTCGCCGGGGGCGACGGCGAGGGAGACGTCCCGGACGGCCACCACCCCGCCGTACGCGACCTGGAGGGCCTCGACCTGCAGGAGGGTCATGCGACCTCCTCCCCCAGGTACGCGGCCCGGACCGCGGGGTCGTCGCGGACCTCCAGCGGCGGCCCGGCGGCGAGGACCGTGCCGAAGTCCATGACGACCACGTGGTCGCACAGCGGCATCACGACACCCATGTCGTGCTCGACCAGCAGCATGGCGCACCCGAGCGTCGCGCGGACGTGCGCGAGCAGAGCCACGAAGTCGGCGGTCTCGGCGGGGTCGAGCCCGGAGGCGGGCTCGTCGAGCAGCAGGACCTTCGGCGTGAGGCACAGCGCCCGGGCGAGCTCGACCAACCGGGCCTGCCCCACCGGCAGCGTGGTGACCTCGAGGTCGGCCAGGTGCATGAGGTCGAGGAACGCCAGCACCGCCCGGGCCCGCTCCTGCGCGGCGGCGAGCGCGCGGCGCCGACCCGGCAGCCGCAGCGCGTCCACGACGACGCCGGCGCGGGTGTGCCGGTGCGCGGCCACCATGAGGTTCTCAAGCACCGACATGCCGGCGAACAGCTGCACCACCTGGAAGGTGCGCGCCAGTCCCAGCGCGGTCCGGACGTGCGCGGGCTGACGCGTGACGTCGACGCCGCCGAGCAGCACCTGCCCGCGGGTCGCCGGCTGCAGCCCGGTGACGACGTTGAACGTCACCGTCTTGCCGGCGCCGTTGGGCCCGATGAGCCCGACGACCTCACCGGCGTTGACGGTCAGCGACACGCCGTCGACCGCGTCGAACGAGCCGAACCGCACCCCGATGTCGCGCAGCTCGAGGGCGGCGCTCATGCCAACGCCTCCCGGGTGCGCGCCAGCCGCGGTCGCTGCACCCGCCGGACCAGCCCCGCGAGCCCGTCCGGGCTCGTGGCCAGTACGGCGATCAGGAGCAGACCGGTCAGCAGGGTCGTGACCGAGGTGGTGCGGCCGCTCGCGACGTCGGTGGTCGCGTTGAAGTCGAGGGTGGTGAGGGTGACGACCAGGCCGCCGAAGAACGCGCCGGGGACGCTGGCGACGCCGATGATGACGGCGTAGGCCAGCAGGGTGATCGAGCGCGTGAAGTCGAAGGACGCACCGGACGCGCCCTGCACGAGCCCGGCGTAGAGGGCACCGGCGAGACCGGCGAGGAAGCCACTGGCCGCGAAGCCGCGCAGCTTGACCGAGACCACCGAGAAGCCCATCGCCGACGTCGCGGGCTCGGAGCTGCGCAGTGCGGTCAGGGCCGCTCCGGTGCGCCCGCGACGGAGGTTGGCGACGGCGAAGCAGGCCAGCAGGAACAGCCCGAGCGCCAGCCAGGCGTACGCGCGGTTGCCGGCCGCGACGTGACCCGGGTCGACGGAGGCGAAGCCCGGCCGCGGGACGTCGCGCTTGCCGTCGTCGCTCGCCAGCGGCGGCCAGCTGTAGAGGAAGCGGTCGGCGGTGAACGACAGCGACAGCGTCGCGATCGCGAGCTCGAGCGGCTCGAGGCGGATCGCAGGCAGCCCCACCAGGGTCGCGACCCCCGCGGCCAGCAGCCCGCCGAGCGCGATGGCCAACAGGAACGGCACCCCGTGGGCGACCGCGATGCCGGTGCCGTAGGCACCGCAGCCCATGAACACGGCCTGGCAGACCGACACCTGGCCGACGACGCCGACGAGGAGCACCAGCGACAGCACGGCCAGGCCCCAGACCGCGACCTGGGTGACGTTGTAGCGCGACAGGTTGCCGCCGTCACCGACGAGCGCGGGCACCACGAGCGCGGCAGCCACGACGCCGAGCAGCCCGGCGAGCGCAGCGCGGCCGGTCGGCAGCGGGCGCACCGACACCGGCACCAGGCCGCCCTGCACCACGTCTCGCCGCCCGCCCCGCCGCATGAACAGCAGGGCGACCAGCACCACCACGAAGGCGGTCAGCTCGGAGGTGCCCTTGACGCCGCTGAAGGACTGCAGCGCCCGCGCCACGACCGGCTGCAGCATCCCGAGCAGCACGCCACCGACGAAGGTCAGCGGCAGCGACGACAGCCGCCCCACCAGGGCGGCGGCGAGGGCCTGCACGGTGAGCACCACGAGGCCGGTCGTGTTGAGGCCGCCGAGCAGGGGTGCCACCAGCACGCCGGCCAGACCGCTGACCGCACCGCCCAGCCCCCACGCGACCAGGTTCACCCGGTCGACGCCGATGCCCAGCAGACGGGCCGCGTCCGGGGCCTCCGCGACGGCCCGGGTCGCCGTACCGAGGGCGGTGCGGCGGAAGAACACGGCCAGCCCCCCGGCGAGGGCAGCGGCGAGGGCCAGCAGGACCAGCTGCTGCTCGCTGTAGACGAGCACGCCGCCGAGGTCGACGGCGGGCCGGTCCGGCACCAGCTGCGCGGGGGCGTTGGTGGCGACCTGGGTGCCGTAGACGGCCCCGACCCCACCGGTCAGCACCAGCAGCCAGCCGAGGGTGACCACCGTGCCCGCGAGCGCGCTGCCGACCGGCCGCACCGTGAGCTCCATGAGCACGCCGATCGCGACACCGAGCGCGATCGCGACCCCCAGCACGACCAGGATCGGCACCCCGCGGGCGTGCAGGGTCGAGGCGGCGTAGGCGCACGCCAGCCCGATGGCGCCGGAGGCGAAGTTGAAGACCTTCGAGGTCTTGTAGACGATCACGATCCCGAGCGCCTGCAGGGCGTACATCGCCCCGAGCGGGATGCCGGTCAGCGCCAGGCTGAGGTAGAGCCTCACACCAGCACCCGGGTGGCGAGGTGGTCGTCCATCGCGCGGTAGCGGCGAAGCAGCGGCAGGCTGGCGGCGGTGAGCAGGGCGGGCAGCACCGAGAAGGCGACCACCAGGCCGGTGAGCGCGCTGCCGGGCTGCGAGACCTTCTCGTCGGCAGCGTGGCTGACGTAGCCGCTGGCGGCGAGGACGAGCGAGTACAGCGCGGGCCCGACCGCGAACGCCACCGTCTCACCGCCCTGCCACACCCCGGTGAAGATGCCGGCGCGGCCGTCGTGGTCCTCGGAGTGGCTGATGAGGTCCGGCAGGATCGCGTAGGGGAACAGCTGCATGCCGGCGTAGCCGACGCCGAGCAGGATCATCTGCAGGTAGATGAGCCGCTCCGGCTCGCTGCGGCAGGCCAGCAGCGACAGGGCGGTGCCGGCGAACAGGCTGGTCGCGATGAGGTAGCCGCTGAGCTTGCCGCGGGTGAGCGACCAGCGCCGCCACAGCGGCACCATCACCGCGCACGGCGCGACGAGGAACACGAACAGCAGCGCCGACTTCTGCGGGTCGTCGAGCACGTACGTCGCGACGTACTGGGCGCCGGTGAGCATCGCGGCCTGCCCTGCCGCCTGCAGGTTGTAGCCGAGGAACAGCGACACGAACGGCTTGTTGGCGCGCACCACGTCGTACTGCTGGCGCAGCGTGGGGCGCGGCCCGGCCAGCGGAGGGGTGGAGGCCGCGTCGCGGGTGCCCCACCAGGCGCTGAGGAAGGCACCGAGAAGGATGACCGCGACGACGACGGACATCGCCGCGTAGCTGCCCCGTGAGCCGTGCTTGCCCGCGATGGCCGGCGCGAGCGCCCCGCCGACCAGGATCCCGACGGTCAGCAGCACCATCCGCACCGAGGTCAGCCGGGTGCGCTCGTGGTAGTCGCCGGTCATCTCGGCCGGCATGGCCGACCAGGGCACGCAGAAGACGGCGTAGAGCGTCATCGCGACGGTGAAGACGGCGGTGACGTAGAGCGCGGTGACCGTGGCCGAGGAGAAGGCCGGGGCGGAGAACAGCAGCACGAACGCGAGCGCCGTCCCGACGCCGCCGACGAGCAGGAACGGCCGGCGCTTGCCGTACCGACTCGTGCTGCGGTCCGACAGCGAGCCGACGAGCGGGTTGGCGAAGGCGTCCCAGAACTTGGGCACGAACAGCGCGACGGACGCGAGCCCGGCGGCGACCCCGACGACGTCGGTGAGGTAGTACAGCAGCAGCAGCCCCGGCACGGTGACGAAGACGCCGTTGCCCACGGCACCGAGGCCGTAGGACAGCGTGATCCTGCGGGACAGCTGCGCGGTCATCAGAAGGGCTGCTCGTCGCAGCGCCAGTCGGTGACGCGGGTGACGGAGCCGCCCGTCACCTTGCCGAACTTGATGCAGCGGTTGACGTCGCGCACCCCCGGCCCGAAGACCAGGTCGCTGGTGAAGCCGAAACCGCCCTTGCCGCTGAGCCGGTCCATCGTGGTGAGCAGGTTGGCGCGGGTGATGTCGCTGCCCATCGCCTTGAGCGCGGCCACGAAGACGGCGGCGTCCATCCAGCCCTGCTCACCGAAGTAGTTGATCTGCGCCCGGCTGCCGTACGCGGCCTTGACGGTGGAGACGTACTGCTGGACAGCGGCGCCGCCACCCTCGACGAAGTCGTAGTCGGTCGCGACGAAGACGCCGTCCGTGGACGCGGACTGCGCCACCGACGGGTCGAGGAACAGCGCGTCCGCGGCGTGCTTCGGGTGGTAGGCCTGCCGGTCCTGGGCCTGCAGCAGCCGGTTGTACGCGGTCTGGTCGAGCAGCGACGCGAAGCCGTCGACGCCGTCGAGCCGGAACTGCGTGACCACGTCGTCGTAGGACGCGTGCGTGACGTCCTCGGAGACCACGTCGCTGTCGGACAGCGTCACGCCCTTGCTCTTGAAGCCTGCCTTGAACGCCGCCACCAGGTCCTGGTCGGCCTTGCTGTTGCCGTTCGCGATGTAGACCAGACCCGGCTTCTTCACACCCTGCTCGGCGAGGTAGGACCCCATCTGGAAGCCGTAGTGGCCGTAGCTGGCGCTGAAGACGAAGGCGTACGGCGAGTGGTACTCGGACTGCTGGCCGTACCCCCCGATGAGCGGGACCTTGTTCTGCTCGAGGAACGTGGTGATGCCGTTCTCGGTGTTGGGGGCGTTCCACCCCGCGAACGCGAAGACCCCCTCCGCGAGCAGCTGCTGCGCCTGCTGGCGCCCGCGCGGCGCGTCGAGCTGGTCGTCGCGCAGGTCCAGCTCGATCTTGTGGCCGTTCACGCCACCCGCCCGGTTGACCATGTCGAAGTAGGCCTTGGTGGCCTGTGCGCTGGAGGCGAAGTTGATCGCGCCCGTCTGGCTCACCACCGCACCGACCTTGATGGGCGCCCCGGCCGCCACCTTGGTGGTGTCGGCGCTGCCCTTGGGCACCGTGCCGCTGCCACCGGTGCTGGTGGTCGTCACGACGCGCCCGGCGGACCCCTGGCTGCCCTGGGCCCGGGCCTGTCCCGTGGGGCCGGCCTGGACGACGGGAGCGGCCGTCGCGACGGCAGCGGCGCCCGGCACCTGCTGGACGGCCACCGGTCGCCGGTCGTCCTTGCCCAGGGCGTGCACGAGGAAGCCGCCGAGCACCGCCGCGACCACCAGCTGGAAGGCGAACAGCGCAGCGAGCAGCCGGTCGCGGGCGCTCAGCACCAGGGACCTCCTCGACAGCCGGGCGACGTGATGTGAGGATCGTTCACGTTCAGTGCACGGCGGTCAAGGGAGGGTGCGCGACGTGACGAGCCCGCAACGCTCGCTCGCCGTCCGCCGCTCACCGGTGCAACGGCGCAGCGCCGCCCGGGTCGAGCGGATGCTCGACGCGGCCGCTCTGCTGCTCGACGAGGTCGGGCAGGACGCCCTCACCACCAGCGCGATCGCCGCCCGCGCGGACGTGTCGGTGGGCTCGCTCTACCAGTTCTTCCCCGACAAGCACGCGGTCGTCGAGGCCCTCGCGCGCCGCTCCTTCGCACGCTTCACCGCCGAGCTCGCCGGTCTCTCGACGACGAGCTGGCAGGACGCGGTCGACGAGGTCGTCGACCGCTACGTCGCCTTCGCACGCGCCGAGCCGGGCTTCCTGGTGCTGTCGTTCGGCGGCCCGGTGAGCAGCCACACCCTCGACCCGCAGGACGACAACAACGCCGTCGTGGGCCGGGCGCTGGCGCAGGTGGTGGGCGCCGAGCTGCCCGACGACGTCGCCCGCCTGGCCGTGGAGATCGGCGACGCCGTACTGGCTCTGGCGTTCCGGCGCGACCCGAAGGGCGACCCGGACCTGGTGGCCGAGGCGAAGGTGGCCGTGAAGGCCTACCTCGCCGCCCGGCTCACCCCCACCTGAGGGCTCTGGGCACGGCGGCAGCTGGACCG
>JBAVRG010000295.1:0-5987 GCA_049694795.1 Mycobacteriales bacterium | reverse complement strand
CCCGGAGGGCGAGGACCGCCACCAGCAAGGCCGCGGTGATGACCCCTCGGGAGCGCTCGGCGTCCAGGCCGCCCGCGCGGGCGGCGGCGTCGGCCAGCGGCGGGATGGCGGTGAGCACCGCCACCCCCAGCACCGGCCCCCACCAGCGGGCCACCCCGCCGAGCAGCACGGCGACGAACAGCTGCAGCGACAGCAGCGGGCTGACGTCGGACGGTGCGATCAGCCCGAGCAGCACGGTGGTGCCGGCGCCGCTCACCGCACCCAGCGCAGCCGTGACCGACAGCACGGTACGGCGGCGCGCCGCGACCGGGACCCCCAAGGAGGCCGCCAGGGCCGGGCCCTCCCGCAGCGCGGCCAGGTCCAGGCCGCCCGGCCCGCGGTCGACCCGGACCAGGGCAGCCATGATCACGACGCAGACCGCAGCGGCCAGCACCACGTGCACGGCCGGCGTGAGCACCCACTCCACCCCGAGAGCCGGCGACACCAGGTGCGCCGGTGCGGGCCGCGTCAGGCCGTCCGCACCGCCGGTGACGTCGGGGTAGGCCAGCAGGGCGCGGTGCACCAGCCAGGCGAGCGCCCAGGTGGCCAGGGCGAGGTAGGCGCCCTCCAACCGGGAGGCCCCGAGCGCCACCAGCCAGCCGAGGACCGCGGCCAGCAGGACGCTCGCGGCACAGGCGAGCCCGAGGGGCCAGCCCTCTCCCCCGGGCCCCAGCAACGCCGTACCGAAGCCGCCGACGGCGACGAAGGCGCCCTGACCCAGGACCGGCAGGCCGGCGTAGGAGACGGACAGGGCGAGGCCGAGCGCGGCGACCAGGAGCCAGAGCGCCTGGGCGAGGTCGACGGCGCTCACGCGCGCAGCCCCTGCGGTCGGACGGCCAGCAGGATGACGAGCAGGGCGAGCGGGGCGACGTCCTGGAGGGCGGCGCCGCCGGCGTGCACGGCCACCGCCTGGAGCAGACCGACCGCGAGGCCGCCCACGAGCGCACCGCGCAACGAGCCGAGCCCGCCGAGCAGCGCCGCAGCGATGCCCTCCAGCCCGAGGACGACCCCGTCGTCGACGGACACGGCCCGGCCGGGCGCGTCGAGCAGGCCGGCCAGCCCCGCGAGGAACCCGGCGACGACGAAGGCCAGCAGCACGACCCGGGCAGCGTTGACGCCGCACAGCGCGGCCGCGTCCGGGTCGTCGGCGAACGCCCGCAGCGCGTGCCCCAGCCGGGACCGCACCAGGAGCTCCTCGACCAGCACCCCGACCAGCAGGCCGAGGACGAGCACACCCAGGGTGCGGACGGGCAGCGTGCTGCCACCCGGCAGGTGCAGCAGGCCGTCACCGGTCAGGGACGCCAGCCGCAACGGGTCGGGGACGGCGTAGCCCTGCTGGGGGAACAGCAGCCCGAGCAGGGCCCGGAGCAGCAGACCCGCCGCGACCCCGCCGGCCAGCCATCCCAGCGCGTCACCGGTGCGCCCGCGGGTCGGGCCCGGCAGGTAGGGGCGTACGACGAGGAGCGCGACCAGCCCGGCCAGGACGGCTCCGGCGCCCAGGACGAGCAGCACGAGCAGGACCGAGCGGCCCGGTCCGAGCACGGTGGCGACGGGTGCGCGACCGAGCAGGCCCAGCACGCCGGCGAACACGGACGCGACCACGATGTCCCCGTGGGCGAGGTGCAGCACCCGGACGGTGCCGGCGACCAGCGTGAAGCCCAGCGCGACGAGGCCGATCACGGCGCCGGTGGCCAGGCCGGACAGCACGACCTGCAGCAGCACCCCACCGTCCACGGCGGGAACCTACGTCAGCCGAACGGCAGCGGGGCGGAGCTGGGGCCCCGCGACGCGGTCGGCAGGATCGGGCTGCCGTTCCCCGGCCTCGTCGTCGTCACCGCCACCAGCCAGTCGGTGCTGCAGGTGCCGCGGACCAGCATCTTGTAGATCCCGCGCAGGTCACCGCGGCCGAAGGGCGCGTCGGCCTCCGCCGGCTCCGCGTCACCCCGGCCGAGCGTGAAGCCTGCCTTCTGGACCTCCCGCACGACGAACAGCACGCTCTGCTGCAGCGAGGTCGCGGTGGTGAAGCGGACAATGGTGAGGCCGTCCTGGGTCGTCGTCGTGCCCGTGAACGTCGCCGCCGGCGGCTGCGGCAGGTCGGCTGGCACGGCGCTCGGCCAGCGGAAGGCCTGCTTGCTGACGGCCGGGCAGGGCGCCGGGGTGCGCACGGCGGGCTGCGAGGGGTTGGGCACCGTCCCCGGGGAGGCGGACGTCGAGGAGCCGCCGCACGCGCCGGCGAGGACGGTGACCGCGAGCAGGGGAAGGAGGCGCTTCATCGTGGTCCGAGGATAGAGGCGCGCACCGCCGGCTGCCCGCCTGAGAGGATGCGCGGGTGAGCAGCACCCCGTGGACCGCCCCCCGTGCCACCGCGCCGCTCGACGCCGTCGTGTCGCTGCCCGGCTCCAAGTCGCTGACCAACCGTGCCCTGGTGCTCGCCGCGCTGGCCGACGGGCGCAGCGTGCTCCGGCGCCCGCTGCGCAGCCGCGACACCGAGCTCATGGCCGCCGCCCTGCGGGTGCTCGGCGTCGGGGTCGACGACACCGGCGAGGACTGGGTCGTGGACGGCGTCGGCGGCCCGCTGGTGCCGACCGGCTCGCGGGTGGACGTCGGCAACGCGGGGACGGTCGCGCGGTTCCTGCCACCTGTCGCCGCGCTCGCCACCGCACCGGTCAGCTTCGACGGCGACCCGCGCGTGCGGGAGCGACCGCTCGGGCCCCTGCTCGGCGCGCTCCGCGAGCTCGGCGCTGACCTGTCCAACGTCGACGCGCTGCCCCTCACGGTCCACGGGACAGGGTCGCTGCGCGGCGGAGCGGTCGTCCTCGACGCCTCGCAGAGCTCCCAGCTGGTCTCGGGCCTGCTGCTCGTCGGGCCCCGCACCGTCGAGGGCGTGGCCGTACGGCACGAGGGGCCGCGGCTGCCGAGCGCCCCGCACCTGGCCATGACCGTCGACGCGCTGCGCGCGAGCGGCGCGACCGTCGACGACTCGGTCCAGGGGCAGTGGCGGGTCGCTCCGGGCCGGCTGCTCCCCCGCGACGCCGCTGTCGAGCCCGACCTGTCCACCGCCGCGGCCTACCTCGCGGCACCGCTCGTCGCGGGTGGCTCGGTGACCGTCGAGGGCTGGCCGCGGCACACCCGCCAGCCCGGCGCCGTGCTGCCCGACCTGCTGGAGCAGATGGGCGGGATCGTGACCCGCACCGACGACAGCGTGACGGTGGCCGCCGGGGACGGGGTGCACGGCGTCGAGGCCGACCTGGCCGACGCGCCCGAGCTGACGATGGTGCTCACGGCGCTGGCGGCGCTCGCCGACTCCCCCAGCCGCTTCTCCGGCGTCGCCCACATCCGGCTGCAGGAGACCGACCGGCTCAAGGCCCTGGCCACCGAGCTGGGCCGAGCCGGCGGGGACGCCGTCGAGACCGAGGACGGCATCGAGGTCCGCCCGCGCCCCCTGCACGCAGCCCAGCTCTCGTCGTACGACGACCACCGGATCGCGATGGCCTGGGCGGTCCTGGGACTGGGCGTGGACGGCATCGAGGTCGACGACATCGCCACCACCCGCAAGACCGTGCCGGACTTCGTGGGGTCCTGGACCCGCCTGCTGGGAGCCTGATCTTGCCGCGCGAGCTCGACGAGGACGACGTCCGCGTCCGGCCGCCGCGCAGGACCCGCCCACGCACCAAGTCCCGTCCGGGGCACGAGGACGCGCAGCAGGGCACGGTCGTGACCGTGGACCGCGGTCGGTACCGCGTGCGGGTCGACCACCGGATCGTCACCGCCGTGCGCGCCCGCGAGCTGGGGCGGCGCGCCGTCGTCGTCGGGGACCGGGTGGCACTCGTCGGCGAGATCGCGGCCGGCCCGGACGCTCTTGCCCGGATGGTGCGGGTGGAGCCGCGCACCTCGCTGCTGCGGCGCACCCCCGACGACACCGACCCGGTCGAGCGGCCGGTCGTCGCCAACGCCGAGGTCCTGGTCGTGGTCATGGCGCTCGCCGACCCCGTGCCGCGGGCGCGGTTGATCGACCGCTGCCTCGTCGCGGCGTACGACGGTGGGCTGACGCCCCTGCTGTGCCTCACCAAGAGCGACCTGGCGTCACCGGAGGAGCTGCTCGCGCTGTACCGGCCGCTCGGCGTCGAGGCGGTCGTGACCGGCCTGGGCTCGGGTGTCGAGGAGCTGCGGGAACGCCTGCACAACAAGACGTCCGTGCTGTTCGGGCAGTCCGGGGTGGGCAAGTCGACGCTGGTCAACCAGCTGGTGCCGGACGCCCTGCGGGCGGTGGGTGACGTGACGGGCGTCGGCAAGGGGCGGCACACCTCGTCGTCCGCGATCGCCCTCGAGCTGCCCGACGGAGGCACCGTGATCGACACCCCAGGGGTCCGGTCGTTCGGGCTGGGGGCGGTGACACCGGCCGGTGTGCTGGCAGCGTTCCCCGACCTGGCACCCGGCGCGGAGGAGTGCCCGGTCGGCTGCGACCACCTGGGCAGCTCGTGCGGGCTGGACGGCTGGGTCGCCGCCGGCGAGGCCACGCCGGAACGCCTGGCGTCGCTGCGCCGCCTGCTCCACTCGCGGGAGGGCTCCGACGGCGGCTCCGACGGCGAGGCCTGAGACCTCCTGCCCCTGCCGGAGGATGGTGGCGGAAGGTCAGGTGGCGCCTGCGCGACGGCGCTCCTGCTTCACGCGGTACATGCTCGCGTCCGCCAGGCGGAGCACCCCCTCCGCGTCATGGATCCCCTCGAGCATGGCCACCCCGATGCTGGCCTGGGCGGACAGCCGCTGCCCGGCGATCTCGACCGGCTCAGCGAGGACGTGCCGCATCCTCTCGGCCAGCGCCTCGGCGTCCTGTCGGCTGCGCAACGACTCGTTCAGGACGAGGAACTCATCGCCCGCCCAGCGCCCGCACGAGTCCTCCGGCCGGACGGTGTGCGCCAGCCGAGCCGCCACGGACTTGAGCAAGGCGTCGCCTGCAGCGTGGCCCAGCGCGTCGTTGACGGCCTTGAAGCCGTCGAGGTCGATGAACAGCACCGCGCCCTGGGACTCCCGCCGCGCGACCGCCTGCCCGATCCGGTCCGACAGCAGGAGCCGGTTGGGAAGGCCGGTCAGGGGGTCGTGCAACGCAGCCTGTGTCATGCGCTCGAGGGCCTCCTGCCTGACTGACGTGTCACGGAGGGTCCACACGAGCCCACGGATGCTCGGGTCGTCGGCGAGGTTGGCGAGCAGGCCCTCGACCCAGGCCCAGGTCCCCTGCGGGGTGGAGACCCGGAACTCGACCTTCTGGCCTCCTCGGTTCGGGTCGTCCAGCGCCCGCTGGACGCTCCTCTCGACGGCCTCCCGGTCCTCCTGGTGGACGAGATCGGTGAGCTGGCTGCCGGCAACCTCGGAGTCGGACCAGCCCAGGACCTGCTCCAGCGCCGGGCTGGCGAACCGCACCGTCCCCTCGACGGACGTGACGACCGCGGCCTCGCCGGACTGCGAGAGCAACGGCCGCAGCAGCTCGCCGATGTTGGTCGAGATCCCCACCACGCCGACGATGGCGCCGGCATCATCCCGTACGGCGGTGTCGGTGACGACAGCGGTGAAGGTGCTGCCGTCCTTGCGACGGACCGTGAAGCCACCGCTCCACGACTGGCCCGCCCGCAGCCGCTTCATGATCTCCTCGCCGAGTGTGCTGTCGAACGTCGGCACGGTGAGGTTCTCGATGAGCTCTCCCTCGGCCTCGTCGGCCGACCACCCGTACAGCGACGCCGCCGCGGCGTTCCAGTAGGTCACGCGCCCGGCGACGTCGGTGGCGATGACGGCTTGTCCCAGCGCATCGAGCAGCTGAGCGCGTCCTTGCGCGTCGAGAGCCACGGCATCCCCGCCCACAAGTCGCGAACCTTTGTCGCGCTTGTGCAGAGCAACCTAACTCGGTGGATAGCCCCTGTCGACGGTGTGTCACCCGGCGCGATCATCGTCCGCGC
>JBAVRG010000294.1:0-6779 GCA_049694795.1 Mycobacteriales bacterium | reverse complement strand
GTGGACCCGCTGCTGCCGGAGCACCCCGAGCTGGAGCCGATGGCGGTCCCGGCCTCGCCGACCGCGAGCGTCTGGAACATCGCCAACGCCCTCACGGTCTTCCGGCTGCTGCTGGTGCCGCTGTTCGTGCTCGCGCTGTTCGCCGAGGGCGGTCACGACCACGCCTGGCGGTGGGCTGCCTGGGCGGTGTTCGCCCTCGCGTCCTACACCGACCGCGTCGACGGCCAGCTGGCCCGCAGTCGCAACCTGGTCACGGCCTTCGGCAAGCTCGCCGACCCCATCGCCGACAAGGCCCTCATGGGGGCCGCGCTCATCGGGCTGTCGCTGCTCGGTGACCTGTCGTGGTGGATCACCGCGGTGGTGCTCGCCCGCGAGCTGGGCGTGACGCTGCTGCGGTTCTGGGTCATCCGGCACGGCGTGATCCCGGCCAGCCGCGGCGGCAAGCTCAAGACCCTGCTGCAAGGGGTGGCCATCGGGCTCTACATCCTCCCGCTCACGGGCTGGCTGGCGACCGGACGCGCGGTCGTGATGGCCGTCGCGGTCGTGGTCACCGTGGTCACCGGCGTCGACTACGTCGCGCGGGCGCTGACGCTGCGCCAGACCAGCGAGCGGGCCGCCATGAAGCGGGCCCGCAAGGCGGCCCGGAAGCGATGAAGGGGGCGGTCCTGGCGGTCGGCAGCGAGCTGCTGCTGGGTGACGTCGTCAACACCGACGCCGCGTGGCTGGGCAGGCAGCTCGCCGCGGCCGGCGTGCAGGTCGTCGCCTCCGAGGCACTGGGCGACGACGTCGACCGGTTGGTCGCGGCCATCGCGCGGCACCTGGAGGAGGCCGACGTCCTGGTCCTGTGCGGCGGCCTCGGGCCCACCGTCGACGACCTCACCCGGGACGCCATCGCGCTCGCCTGCGCAGCACCGCTGGAGCGCCGGCCGGCCCTGGAGGAGCAGCTGCGCGCGACGTACGCGGCGCTGGGCCTGCCGATGCCGGCGGCCGTGCTGCGGCAGGCCGACGTGCCCCGCGGTGCCGAGCCCCTCGACAACCCCGCAGGCACCGCACCCGGGTTGTGGGTCCCCTTCGGCGACAAGCTGGTCATCGCGCTGCCCGGTCCGCCGAACGAGCTGCAGGCCGCCTCCGTGACGGTCTGGCCGCGGCTCGCCGCGCTCACCGGTCGGGTCGTCACCACCCGCCAGGTGCTGGTCGTCGGGATCGGGGAGTCCGTGGTCGCCGAGCGCGTCCAGGCGGCCGTGACCGTCCCGGACGGGGTCGCGCTGTCCTACCTCGCCGGTGGTCTCGTCGTACGCGTGCGCTTCACGACCGACGGCGACCCGGCGGTGCTGGCGCCTCTCGTCGCGGCCGCCGCAGAGGCGCTCGGCGACCACGTGTGGGGCTACGACCGCGACACCCTCGACGGAGTGGTGCACGAGCTGCTCGCTGCGGCGGGGCAGACCGTGGCGGTGGCCGAGTCGCTCACCGGGGGCCTGCTGGCCGCAGCGCTGTCGACGCGCGGCGGTGCGTCCGAGACCTTCCGCGGCAGCGTGGTCGTCTACGCGACCGACCTGAAGCAGTCCCTCGCCGGGGTGCCTGGACCGCTGCTCGTGGCGCACGGAGCGGTCTCGGCCCAGACCGCAGCCGCCCTCGCGGCCGGCGCGCGCGACCGGCTCGGTGCCGACTGGGGACTGGGGGTGACCGGCGTCGCCGGGCCCACCGAGCAGGAGGGCAAGCCGGTCGGCACGGTCTACGTCGCCGTCGCCGGACCGCCCGGCGACGCGAGCCCGGCAGAGGTGCGGACCCTGCAGCTGCGGGGGGACCGCGAGCGGGTCCGGCAGCTCACGGTCGTCAGCGCCCTGGACCTGCTGCGCCGGCACCTGCAGCAGCTTTGACCGGTTTCTCCCCTCCTGCGCAGAGGGAAGGCAGGCCGGGGCGCCGTTGTTCTCCAGACGAGAGCTGTGCATGCCCGTTGTGCTGACAGCGGATGTGCGGGTTCACCGGTGCGTGCGCCCTGGTATGCGGGTAGCGTGACTCAGACCTGAACTGACGGACCGACCGGAGGTGAGCGACGTGGTGGTGCTCCGCACCCTGCTGGGCGACGCCCTCCGCGAGACCCGGCTGCGCCAGCACCGGACGCTGCGTGAGGTCTCGGGCGCCGCCCGCGTCAGCCTCGGCTACCTCTCCGAGGTCGAGCGGGGGCAGAAGGAGGCCTCCTCCGAGCTGCTGGCCAGCATCTGCCGCGCACTCGGGGTCCGGCTCTCCGACGTCCTGCGTGACGTGAGCGAGGAGCTCGCGGCGTACGAGCCGCACCCGCTGCCCGTCCCGGTCCTCGAGGCCGTGCCGGAGCCCGTGGCCGTGCCCGTCGGGGCGACCGCGCACGCCGCCGTCGACGTCGCCGCCTGATCCCGCCCGCGGTGACCGCCCCCTCGCCCTCCGACGTCCCGGTCCGCGAGCCGGGCACCCGCGCCCGCTCCGGCAACGCGATGAGCCGCACCCGCACCGCCCTGCTGCGGGCCACCGCGGAGTGCGTCGCGCGCTACGGCATCCGCAAGACCACGATGGTCGACGTCGCCGCCAAGAGCGGCGTCGCGAAGGCCACCCTCTACAACCACTTCCGCACCAAGGACGACGTCCTCGCGGCCCTCGTGGAGCAGCGGCTCGCCGACCTCGTCGGCCGTGCCGTCACCACCGCCTCGGGGCTGGGACTGGCGCCGGCCCTCGCCGAGGTGGCGCAGGCCTTCGCCTCCGACCCGGCGCTGCGCAAGGCCGCCGACTTCGAGCCTGGTCTGCTCGCCCCGCTGGCCACGCCAGGCCCGGGCCGTGGCTGGCAGCTCGCCCGGGAGGGCGTCGCTGCCGTGCTCACGGCGGGCCGCGTACCCAGCGGGCCCGCCGAGGTCGAGCTGGTGCTGCGCTGGTGCGTCTCGCAGCTGCTGTGGCCGGTCGCGGAGGGCACCGCGACGACGGCAGCCGAGAGGCTGGTCCGCGGCCTCGGGAGCGGGGCTGCTGCAGCGCCCGTCACGCAGGAGCCGGCCCTGGCCGCGCACCCGTCTGCCGACGGCGCAGTCGCGGCAGGCGTCGGCTGGCCCACCTGACCTGACCGTCCACGGGCGGCGTGCCGGCCCGCTGCCGGCCGCCGCTAGGATGAGAGGGCACAGCTGCCGGGTTGCCCCAGCTCCACGGCGTCCCGCGTCGGCGATCGTCGCCGCGGCCGGTGCCGGCCACGTGCTGGACGTCCACGTCGGTCCGGCCGGCCACTCCATGGTGGCCGCCCAGCTCGGGCCCTGCGCCGCTGCGGCCACCGCCGCGACGACCCGTCGCGACGACCCGTCGCGCCCGGGATGCCGAAGGCGCTTCGGTGCCCCGACCTACGGGGCACCACGTCAGAGGAGAGGTACTTGGCCACACGAGGCGGGCGTCAGCCCGGCGGTACCCAGTCCGCTCCTCGCCAGCAGCGCCGGCCCCGCGGGGGCGACGAGGTGGGCATGATCCCCGTGCTCGCGAAGGCCGTGCGGGACGTCGAGCTCGCCGTCCAGCGCGGACGGGTGCGGCCCTCGACGCGGACCACGTTCCAGGTCGTCGCACTGCTGGTGCGCGAGGAGCGCAACCGGGTCAAGGTCGAGCGCATGAGCGAGGCGCGCCGCGCGGAGCAGCTCAAGCGCATCGACGGCATCGCCACGATCCTGGCGAGGACCGCCGCGCGCGACGGCACGCTGCTCGCGCTCCTCGCCGAGGACGCCGAGCTGCTGGACGGGGCCAGGCCGCTCATGCGCGAGATGCAGCTCGCCGCGGGTCTCGAACCGTCCCCCGAACCGGTCGCCACCGAACCCGCCCCCACCGCGGTCAGGCAGGAGCGTCAGGTGGTCCCGCAGTCGGTCGTCTCACGGCAGCTGGCCAACCCCTTCCTCGCACCCGACTTCTCCGCGCCCCCACCCCGGGCGGCCCGGCCGCGAGTGCTGGCGAGCTGGGAGCTGCTCGGCCCGCTGCTGCGGTCGTTCGAGGAGGCCTCCGGCGGGGCCTCGTCGTGCATGGACCTTCCCGAGCCCTCCTCGCTGCAGGCCCCGGGGGGCCGGCTGCTGATGCCGCACCAGGCCCAGGTGGTGGCCGCCGCCGCGGAGGGGCACCGCACGTTCCTGCTGGCCGACGAGCCGGGTCTGGGCAAGACCGCCCAGGCGCTGCTCGCCGCACAGGCCGCGGACGCCTACCCGCTGCTGGTCGTCGTCCCGAACGTCGTCAAGGCCAACTGGGCCCGGGAGGCCGGCCTGTGGACGCCCACCCACCCCGCCACGGTCGTCCACGGCGACGGGGACACCGTGGACGGCTTCTCCGACATCGTGGTCGTCAACTACGAGATCCTGGACCGGCACGTCGGCTGGCTCGGCAGGCTGGGGTTCCGCGGGATGGTCGTCGACGAGGCGCACTTCATCAAGAACAAGGCGTCCCAGCGCTCCCGGCACGTGCTGGAGCTGTCCGAGCGGATCCGGGCGCGCGCCGTGCGCCCCCTGCTGATGGCGCTGACCGGCACCCCGCTGATCAACGACATCGAGGACTTCCTGGCGATCTGGCAGTTCCTGGGCTGGATCGGTGAGAAGGAGCCCGGCGCCGCGCTCATGGAGGCGCTCGAGGACAACGCGCTCACGCCGGTGGAGCGGGACTTCTACCCGGCGGCGCGCGCCGCCGTCATCGACCTCGGCATCGTCCGGCGACGCAAGGTCGACGTCGCCGCCGACATCCCCGCCCGGCGCATCGCAGACCTGCCGGTCGAGCTCGAGGGCGCTCTGGGTCGCTCGATCCGGGAGGCCGAGCGCGTGCTGGCCCGCCGTCTGGTCAAGCGCTACGAGAGCGCGCTCGCGGCGCGTGACGCGGGGGCGGTCGTCGAGGGCATCGACCACGCGCTCGTGCGCCAGGTGGCCACCTGGGAGCGGCGGGACGCCGACGAGTCCCACGGCGACGAGAACGTCTTCAGCATGATGCGGCGCATCGGGCAGGCGAAGGCCGGGCTCGCCGCCGACTACGCCGCGCAGCTCGCCCGCAGCGTGGGGAAGGTCGTCTTCTTCGCCAAGCACGTCGACGTCATGGACGCGGCCGAGCAGACCTTCGCCAAGCAGGGGGTCGGCTACTCCTCGATCCGCGGCGACCAGACGCCTCGCGTCCGGCAGCGGAACATCGACGCGTTCCTCAACGACCCGGGCGTCTCGGTCGTGGTGTGCTCGCTGACGGCGGCGGGCGTGGGGCTCAACCTGCAGGTCGCCTCGAACGTCGTGCTCGCCGAGCTGTCGTGGACCGACGCGGAGCAGACGCAGGCCATCGACCGCGTCCACCGGATCGGCCAGGACCAGCCCGTCACCGCCTGGCGGATCATCGCCGCCCAGACCATCGACGCGCGGATCGCCGAGCTCATCGACGACAAGGCAGGGCTCGCGGCGCGGGCGCTGGACGGCTCGGACGAGGAGGTGTCGTCGTCGGTCGACGTGCAGCTCGAAGCGCTCGTCGCGCTCCTGACCGACGCGCTGACGAAGGGGGCCTGACGGGCGCTGC
Organism: Mycobacteriales bacterium; assembly: GCA_049694795.1. Taxonomy (GTDB): domain Bacteria; phylum Actinomycetota; class Actinomycetes; order Mycobacteriales; family SCTD01; genus RYN-111. The sequence continues at coordinate 1,259 of JBAVRG010000294.1, read as the reverse complement.
CCTCAGGAGAGCACGAGCAAGGTGTCGCTCTGGCGCGAGCCGCCGCCGGTCGGGCCGCCGCCGGGCAGGTAAAGCACCCCGCCGACCACCGCGGCCCCGATGCCCTGCCGGCCGGCCGGCAGGTCGGGCAGCCGCGACCAGCGCGCGGTGCGCGGGTCGAAGGCGTCCACCTCGGTGTCGACCCCGGCCTCACCCGGGTGCTCGCCGCCGATCACCACGAAGCGACCGCGGAAGGCCGCCCCCGCGAGCGAGGAGCGCCCCAGCGGCACCGGCGCGAGGCTGGTCCAGCGGTCCGTGGCCGGGTCGTAGGACTCGGTGACCGACAGGTCGTGCGGCCGGCCCGCGGTGACGTACAGCCGCCCGTCCACCACGGCCCCGGCGGCGTGGTCGCGGGCCGTCGGCATCGGCGCCGCGGTCGTCCAGCGGTCCGACGCCGGGTCGTAGACGTCGTGCTCGGCGACGTCGACACCGTGGCTCTTCCCCCCGACGTAGTGCAGCTTGCCCGCCAGGACCACGCACACCCCGGCGGCGCGGGCGGACGGCAGGGCAGCGTGCGCCTGCCAGCGGTCGGTGCCCGGGTCCCACGACCACAGGCCTGTGGTGCCGCCGGCCACGGCGCCGAAGCCGCCCACCGCCCAGACCTTGCCGTCCAGCCCCACGGCGCCGACGTGGTCGAGGGCCTGCGGGAGCGGGGCAGCGGTCCGCCAGTGCCCGCTCGCCGTGTCCAGGACCAGGTGGGTGGTGGAGTGCGGGTGGCCGTCGACGTACCCGCCGAGGACGTGCACCTGCGTGCCGAGCACCGCCACCCCGACCTCGCTGACCGCGCGCGGCAGCCGCGCACCGGCCGACCACCGCACGCTCGCGACCGTGCCCGGGGTGGAACGGGCGGCTGTGCTGGCGCGGACCCGTCCACCGCCGTGCACGGAGGGAGAGGGAGCCGCGGAGCGGGCCGGGCTGGACGTCGTACCGGAGGAGCAGGCGGCGACGAGCAGCAGGAGGGGGAGCGCGCGCCTCACCGCAGGACGCCGGTGTGGCCCAGCGAGTACCGACCTGGCTGCGGCCACACGCACAGGCCGTGGGGCTGGCCGCCGACCGGGATGCGGGCCAGCAGCCGGCCGTCGGTGGTGCTGATCGCGTAGACCTCGCGGGTGTAGCGGCCGGACAGCCAGAGCACCTTGCCGTCCGCGGAGACGCCGCCCATGTCGGGCGAGCCGCCGGGGATGCGCCAGATCGCGCGCACCGCACCGGTCGCGAAGGAC
>JBAVRG010000293.1:0-7044 GCA_049694795.1 Mycobacteriales bacterium | reverse complement strand
CAAGGCGCTCGCCGCCCTCGCGGCGCAGGGTGACGCCGTCGCGCTGGCGGCCTTCGCGCGGGCCGGTCGTGCGCTCGGGACGGGCATCGCGTCGGCTGCAGCCCTTCTCGACGTGCAGGTGGTGGCGCTGGGTGGTGGCCTGTCGCAGGTGCCCGCCCTCTGGCCGGCGTTGCGGGCCGCCCTCGCCGAGCACGGCCGGCTGGAGTACCTGGCCGGCCTCCGGGTCGGGCCGGCAGCGCTGGGTCAGGCGGCCGGACTGGTCGGTGCCGCCGCGCTGTTCGAGGAGCCTTACTGGTCAGCGGGCTGAGCGGTGCCAGACTCCCGGGCTGTGGAGACCCCTCTCGTCACCCTGTCCGACATCGAGGCCGCGCGCGCGCTGCTGCGCGGCGTCGCCCGCACCACGCCGCTCGAGGGCAGCCGGGCGCTGTCGGAGCAGGTGGGCGGGCCGGTGTGGTTCAAGTGCGAGAACCTCCAGCGCACCGGGTCGTTCAAGATCCGTGGCGCCTACGTGCGCATCGCCCGCCTGACCGACGAGCAGCGCGCCCGCGGCGTCGTGGCGGCCAGCGCCGGCAACCACGCGCAGGGGGTCGCCCTGGCGGCGGCCCTCCTCGGGTGCACCGCGACGGTGTTCATGCCGGTCGCCGCCCCCCTGCCGAAGGTGCAGGCCACCAAGGGGTACGGCGCCCAGGTGCGGCTCGAGGGCGCCACCGTCGACGACTCGCTGCGGGCGGCGGCCGCCTTCGCCGAGCAGACCGGCGCAGTGCTGATCCACCCCTTCGACCACGAGGACGTCATCGCCGGTCAGGGGACCGTCGGGCTGGAGCTGCTCGAGCAGTGCCCCGACCTGCAGACGGTCGTGGTGTGCACCGGCGGCGGTGGTCTGGTGTCGGGGATCGCGGCGGCGGTGAAGGCGGTGCGGCCCGGCGTGGAGGTGGTCGCGGTGCAGGCGAGCGGGGCGGCGGCCTTCGCCCCGTCGCTGGCGGCGGGCCACCCGGTGCCGCTGAGCTCCATGGCGACGATGGCCGACGGGATCGCGGTCGGCCGGCCGGGGGACGTGACGTTCCGGCACGTGAAGGCGCTCGTCGACCGGGTGGTGAGCGTGGACGACGACGCGCTCGCGCGCGCGCTGCTGTTCTCCCTGGAGCGCGCCAAGCTCGTCGTCGAGCCCGCCGGAGCGGCGGGGCTGGCGGCGGTGATGGAGGACCCGACGGCGTTCCGGCCGCCGGTCGCCGTGCTGCTGTCCGGCGGCAACATCGACCCGCTGCTGCTGTCGAAGGTCATCCGGCACGGCCTCGTCGCCGCAGGCCGGTTCCTGTCGCTGCGGGTGCGCATCCCGGACCGCCCGGGTGAGCTGGCCCGGTTGCTGGGGGTGCTCGCGGCGTCGGCGGCGAACGTCCTCGACGTCGAGCACCAGCGGACCGGCAAGTACCTCCACCTGGACGAGGTGGAGGTGGAGCTGCAGCTCGAGACCCGCGGCCAGGACCACTCCGACGCGGTCGTGAAGGGGCTGACGGAGGCGTCGTACCCGGTCTTCCCGGGTTGAGCGTCAGCCCTGGTAGGGCGCGATGTCCTTCACGGTGACGGTGATCGAGCGCGGCCCGAAGGTGACCTGGTCGCCCTTCTTGTGGCCGGCGAGGGCCTGCCCGATCGGCGACTCGGGGGAGTAGACGTCGAGGGACCCGATCTTGCCGCCCTCGTCGGTGGCGTTCTCGCGGTTCGCGTAGAGGAACGTCTCCAGGTCCTCGTTGCCGGCGTCGCCGTAGTCGACGGTGACCAGGCAGCCCTCCTCGACGACGTCGCCGGCGGGCTGCTCGCCCACGCGCACGTCGCGGAGCAGCGCCGTCAGCTGCCGGATGCGGGCCTCGAGCTTGCCCTGCTCCTCCTTGGCCGCGTGGTAGCCGCCGTTCTCCTTCAGGTCGCCCTCGTCGCGGGCCGCCTCGATCTTGCGGACGATGTCCTGCCGGACCGGGCCGCTCAGCTCCTCGAGGGTCTTCTGCAGCCGCGCGTGCGCCTCGTCGGTGAGCCAGGTGGTCACGCCGGCGCTGCTCTCGGTGGTCACGGTCGAACCTCTCCTCAGGAGTGCGGGTCGTTCGATGCTACGGCCCGGCAGCCGGTGATCTCGCCGATCACCGCCCGCCGGGGGGTTGCCAGCCGGTGCACCGTCGTGACGGTGCCCCGGTCCGACGGACCTACCCGCACCAGGTCGCTCGCCACCTGCACACCGTCCCGGTCCCGTGCCTGGACCAGGCACTCCACCGTCGCGGTGAGGGCCTTGCGGACCTCGAAGCGGACGTCGACGGCGGTGTCGTCGACGACGGTGTAGCCGATCGTCGTCCAGGTGGGCTGGTCGTTGCGGGCGAACCGGCTGTAGCCGGTGTAGGCGAGGCCCACCAGCAGCAGGCCCAGCACGGCGGCACCGACGATGAGGACCCCCCGCGGGACCGGCCGGCGCTCGTCGTACCTGCCCGGAGGGCGTCTGGGAGTCGTCATCACACACAATGGTGCCTGATGATGGAACGCCGCCCGACGGGCAGACCTTCCGCGAGGACGAGAGGACCGGTGTGACGGAGCAGCTGCGCCTGGTGTGCGTGCACGCGCACCCGGATGACGAGTCGAGCAAGGGCGCCGCCACCATGGCCAAGTACGTCCAGGAAGGCGTCGACGTCCTCGTCGTGACGCTCACCGACGGCTCACGCGGCTCGATCCTCAACCCGGCGATGGACCGCCCCGAGGTGCTGGCCGCCATCACCGAGGTCCGGGCGGACGAGATGGACAGGGCGCGCGAGATCCTCGGGGTCCGCCAGGTCTTCATGGGGTACGTCGACAGCGGTCTGCCGGAGGGCGACCCGCTGCCGCCGCTGCCCGAGGGGTGCTTCGCGTCGGGCGACCTGGAGGAGCAGACCCGCGAGCTGGTCGAGCTGTTCCGCAAGGAGCGCCCGCACGTCGTGACGACGTACGACGAGAACGGCGGCTACCCGCATCCCGACCACGTCCGGTGCCACCAGGTGACGATGGCGGCGTTCGAGGCGGCCGGCGACCCCGCGCGCTTCCCCGAGGCGGGCGAGCCCTGGCAGCCGTTGAAGCTCTACTACAACCACACCTTCCACAAGGAGCGGCTGGTGGCTCTGCACACCGCCATGACCGAGGCCGGCCTGGAGTCGCCGTACGGCGAGTGGCTGGACAACTGGGTCGACAAGCCCGAGGACGCCGATCGCGTGACGACCCGGGTCCCCTGCGCCGAGCACTTCGCGACCCGCGACCAGGCCCTGATGGCGCACGCCACCCAGGTCGACCCGACGGGCCGCTGGTTCGCGTGCCCGCTGTCGCTGCAGCAGAGCGCCTGGCCGACCGAGGACTTCCAGCTGGCCCGTTCCCACGTGCCGGTGGAGCTGCCGGAGTCCGACCTGTTCGCGGGGATCCGGTGATCCTCGCCGCCGGCGCGGGCTCGTCGGCCGGACCTCTGGGGCTGCTCGTCGTCCTGCTGCTGGGCGTCGCGACCGTGCTGCTGATCCGCAACATGAACACCCGGATCAAGCGGCTGCCGAAGTCCTTCGAGCCGCCGCCTAGTCCTCCGGAGGACGGCTCCGACGAGAGCGCTTCAGGTCCGAGCGCTGACGCTTGACCTGCAGCCGGCGCTCCTTGCTGCCCCGGGTCGGTTTGGTGGGTCGGCGCGGCGGCGGGGGTGGGGCGACCGCCTCCCGCAGCAGCTGGGCGAGGCGCTGCTCAGCCGCCTCGCGGTTCTGCAGCTGGCTGCGGTGCTCGCTCGCGGTCACCGTCACGACCGTGGTGCCCAGGCGCGCGGCGGCCCGGGTGAGCAGGTGCTCGGGGAGCACGCGCGTCAGGTCGATGGTGAGCTCGGCCCGGCTGTCGCTGGTGTTGACCGACTGACCGCCCGGCCCTGAGGAGCGGCTGAACCGCCATGACAGCTCGGCCTCGGGCACCACGAGGCCGGGCAGGATCTGCAGCGGCCCGGGCATCCCCGCAGCCTGCCACTGCCCGGCTCAGTCGTCGTAGAGCGCGTCGAGCTCGGCGGCGTACTTGTCGTGGATCACGCGGCGGCGCAGCTTCAGGGTCGGCGTGAGCTCCTCGGACTCGGCGGTCCACTCGGTGGCGAGCAGGTGCCAGCGCTTGACCTGCTGCACCCGCGCCAGCCGGGCGTTCGCCGCGTCGACGGCCGCCGCCACCGCGGCGCGCAGCTCGGGGTCCGTCACGTCCACGGCGGCCTTGCCGTGCTCGGCCGCCCACCGCTGGGCCGCCTCGCCGTCCAGCGCGAGCAACGCGGTGACGTACTTGCGGCCGTCGCCGTAGGCGAGCGCCTGGCCGATCAGCGCGTCCTCCTTGAGGAGGTTCTCGATCAGGGCCGGCGCGATGTTCTCGCCGGCGGAGGTGATGAGCAGCTCTTTCTTGCGGTCGACGATCGTGAGGTAGCCGTCGGCGTCGACCGCCCCGACGTCGCCGGTGTGCACCCAGCCGTCGCTGTCGAGGAGGTCCGCGGTGAGGTCGTCGCGGTGCAGGTAGCCGCGGGTCGTGAGCGGGCCGCGCAGCAGGATCTCGCCGTCCTCCGCGATGGCGACCTCGCAGCCGGGCAGCGGCCGGCCGACGGTGCCGAGCGCGAAGGCGTCGGGTGAGTTGACGGTGACCGCGCCGGTGGTCTCGGTCATGCCGTAGACGTCGCAGATCACGATCCCCAGCCCCGCGAAGAAGCGCGCGACGTCGGGTGGCAGCGGCGCCGAGGCGCTGGAGAACCACTCGGTGCGGTCCAGCCCCAGCAGGGCCCGCAACCCTGACAGCACGCCCTCGTCTGCCGCGCGGAACGCGGCCTCGAGCTCGGGGGCCGGGACACCCCCGCGCTGCCGGGACTCGACGTGGCGGCGCGCGACGTCCATCGCCGCGGCGACCTTCTCCCGTGCCTGCTCGGGCTGAAGGGCGAGCCCCGCCTGCAGCGCCGAGCGCAGCTTCTCCCAGACCCGCGGCACGGCGAAGAAGGACGTGGGCCGGGCGACGGCGAGCACCCCGGCGAGCTGCGTCGCGTCGGGGCAGAACCACACGTGGCCGCCCACGTGGATGGGCAGGTAGATCCCGAGGTTGCGCTCGGCGATGTGCGCGTACGGCAGGTAGGACACCGACACCGAGCCGGTGCCGAGCCCGGTCAACCGGTGCACGGCTTCGCACTCGTAGAGGACGTTGGCGTGCGTCAGCAGCACGCCCTTCGGCAGCCCGGTCGTGCCCGACGTGTAGAGCAGCGTGACGACGTCGTCGGGGGTGCGGGACCGCCACCGCTCCTCGACGACACCCGGGTCCTTCTCGAGAGCGGCCCGGCCCCGGGCGAGCAGGTCCACCCAGCTCAGGTAGCGGTCGCCCTCGGGCAGGGCGTCCGGGTCGAGGACCACGACGTGGTGCGGCCCGTCCGGGGCTGCGAGCGCCTCGCTCCAGCGCGCCAGCTGTTCGGTGCCCTCGAGGATGGCGACGACCGCTCCGGCGTCGTGCGCGATGAACGCGACCTGCTCGGGTGCGAGCGTGGCGTAGACCGTCAGCCCGACGGCGCCGGCGTGCAGGGCGCCCTGGTCGGCGAGCACGTGCTCGGGCCGGTTGCCCATCATGAACGCGACCGTCTGGCCGGGCTCGACGCCGAGCTCGACGAGCCCGGCGGCGAGAGCCAGGACGTCGGCGCGGACCTCGGCCCAGGTCGCCGTGGCCCAGCTGCCGTCGGGGGTCTGCCACGACATCGCCGGCTGGTCGCCGTGCTCGGTCGCTGTCGCGAGCAGGCGGTGCGCCACGGTCGCGCCGCCGACGGCGGCCTGGAGGTCGGCGGCCTGCTCGAGCGTGCTGGTCGTCATGCGGCTCCTCGCCAGGTGAACGTGCCGGTCAGGACACACCCTGGTGGGCGCAGCCCGTCCCGACAAGCACCCCGTCCGGTACGACGGATGCCCCTGCCTCGGTGCCACCGTCTGTCACTGGTGCCGCCTCACCTCCCGTGACGAGACTCGCGCTCAGGTCGACCTGACTGCGGCAGCGGGTTGTGGTCGAGGTTGGTCTGGCACCCCGGCGGTGGTCATCGAGACGAGGTGGAGATCGGCACCTGTTCGCCCCGTTTGCCGACGATCTACCGCTCACGGGGGTCTGGGACGGCGGGTCGGGCACCACAAGGGGTAGATCGTCTGCGCCTCCGGGGTGATCTACCGCTCAGGGGTCGCAGGGCCGGCGGGTCGGACACCACGAGAGGTAGATCGGCGACGGGGCCGGACTGCTCGTCATCCGGTGGCGAGCGCCTGCTCCCCACGCTGTGGACAACTTGCATCCCAGCGGAGACGCCGGCGGTGAAGAACGCCGCAGGCAGCGGGTGCACATCCCAACCTCGAACCCGGGCCGCTGCCGAACCGAGGTCGACCTGACTACGGCAGCGGGAAGGGACCCGGGAGGATGAGTGCGGCGGCGGTGCCCCGCACTGCTCGCGAGGTGGCGGCGTTCCGCACCTTCCTGAGAGCGGGCGCTCTTCGCCTCCAGCGAGGAAGATCATCGTGTACCTCAGCAATCGTGCGATGGTCCGCCGACGGACACGATGATCTCCATCCCGAGGCCAGCTGGTCGGCACATCAAGGTCATTGTGTGCAGGAGCCCGCTCGCCGGGGTTTCCCAGCGGACACGATGATCACCACCGACGGGCGCGAAGAGGTGATGCCGTTCTCGTCAGCCCTGGGCGATCGTGCACCCACGGACTTATCCTCCCTGGACCCAGCCCGCTGCCGTGCTCAGGTCGACGTGATCCAGGCTCACACGCGGACACGTGGGCAGGACCTCGTCCGGCTGTGATCTCAGTCGGCCCCCGCCTGACAGAGGGAGACACGATCAGCGTGGCGTCGAGGAGGGACCCGGAGTCGCCCGTGCTGCCCGTCGCAGACAGCCATGACGTGATCCGCGTGCACGGCGCGCGCGTGAACAACCTCAAGGACGTCAGCATCGAGATCGCGAAGCGCCGGCTCACGGTGTTCACCGGCGTCTCCGGTTCGGGCAAGAGCTCGCTGGTGTTCGGCACGATCGCCGCGG
>JBAVRG010000292.1:0-12877 GCA_049694795.1 Mycobacteriales bacterium | reverse complement strand
GTGCCGCTGCTGCCCGACGTACCGGTGTCACCGCTGCCGCCGGTCGAGCCGCCGTCGGTGGAGCCGGTCATGGCGCCGCCGCCCTGGCGGAGCTGCGCGTCGGCCGCCTGCTGGCGCAGGCCGGAGTCCACGCGCGCGCCGCAGGCGGTCAGCGTGAGCAGCAGGCCGGCTGCGAGGACGACTGCTGGGGACCGTCGTGTCGAGCGGAGCTGCACGTCGTGTTTCCTTCCCGTCTCTGGTGAGGATGCCCCGCGGGGGCGGCGGTGTCTGCCGTTCTGGATCATCGGCGGGCGGCGGCGGGTGCTGGATCCACCAGACGCACCGAGCGCAGCGCTGTCTGAAGCAGCTGCGGGAGGTCCTTGGTGCCGCCGGACGCGAGCCAGGTGTCGAGGCTGATCCGCACCGCGGACATCGTGAGTGCCCCCACCAGCCGCGGCCGCGGGTCGTCCGGCTCGAGGTCGTGGAAGCGCGGCGCCACCGCGTCGGCGATGGCCTGCTCGAAGCGCACGTAGACCTGCAGCGTCCAGGCCTGCAGGCCGGGGGAGGCCTGCGACATCCGGGCCTGCTGGAGGACCAGGGCCGCTCCCTCGTGGTCGAAGACCCCGGAGAAGCTGCTGAGGGCCTCCACCGCGGCCTCCATCGGGCCGAGGTCGTCGGGCTGGGCGAGCAGCTCGTCGATGATGAGCTGCCGCCACGGCACGCTGAAGCCCTCCGCGACCGCGGTCTCCTTCGCGTCGAAGTACCGGAAGAAGGTCGCGCGGCCGATCTGGGCCGCCGCGGCGATCTCGTCGATGGTGGTGCCGTCGACGCCCTTCTGGGTGGCCAGCCGGGCTGCCTCGCCCGCGATCCGCTCGTGGGTGGCACGCCGCTTGCGCTCGCGCAACCCGAGATCGGGCGGAGTGATGTGAGACACAGTACCAAGTTAGACGGAGTATCAGGAGTTGCACAAGAGGCACATCGCGGGCGCCCGGTGGTTCACACCAGGGCGGGCGGCGGCAGCTCCTGCAGCACCTCGGCGGTGTGCTCGCCGAGCTCGGGGCCGACGTCGTGCACGCCGCCCGGGGTGCGGGTGAAGCGTGGCACGACCCCCGTCATCGGCAGCTCGAAGCCCGCTCGCGCGGTCGCCCGCAGCACCATGTCGCGGGCCAGGTAGTGCGGGTCGGTGACCATGTCGGCCGCGGTGTAGACCCGGCCGGCCGGCACCGCGCGGGCCGCCAGCCGGGCCAGCAGCTCGCCGGAGGGCAGCGTGCGGGTCCACTCCGCCACCAGGGCGTCGAGCTCCTCGCCGTGCGCGCCACGGGCGCCGTGGCTGCTGAACCGCGGGTCGGTGGCCAGCTCGGGCCGGCCCATCACGTCGCAGAGCCGCGCGAAGACGGAGTCGGCGTTGCCGGCGATCAGCACGTCGCAGCCGTCCGCGGTCGGGTAGGCGCCGGCCGGCGCGACACCCGGGAGCGTGCCGCCCGAGCGGCCGCGCAGCACGCCGCCCACCTCCAGGTCGGCCATCGAGGACTCCATCAGCGCGGCCACCGCCTCGTAGATCGCGACGTCGACCTCCTGGCCGCGCCCGCTGACGTCGCGCTCGCGCAGCGCCGCCAGGGTGCCGACCACCGCGAACAGCCCCGCCAGGGAGTCGCCCAGGCTGACGCCGCAGCGCGCGGGGGCCCGGTCGGGGTCGCCGGTGGTGTGCCGGATGCCGCCGACGGCCTCCCCGATCGAGCCGAAGCCCGCCTCGCCCGCCCGGGGGCCGGTCTGGCCGAACCCCGAGACGTGCACCATCACGACCCGCGGGTTGGTCGCGCTGACCGTCTCGTAGTCGAGGCCCCACTCGGCGAGCCGGCCGGGGCGGAAGTTCTCCACGACGACGTCCACCTCGGAGGCGATCCGCTGCACCAGCCGGCGGCCCTCCTCGGTGCGCAGGTCGGCCGTCACCGAGCGCTTGTTGCGCCCGATGGTCGGCCACCACAGGCTGTCGCCGTCGTGCGTGACCCCCCAGTGCCGCATCGGGTCGCCGCCCTCCGGCGGCTCCACCTTCACCACGTCGGCGCCGTAGTCGCCCAGCAGCTGCCCGGCGAACGGCCCGGCGATGAAGCTGCCCAGCTCGAGCACCCGCAGGCCGACGAGCGGACCCTGCCGCGGAGCTGCCATGGCGATGTTTGTATGCAACCACGCGCCGGTGCGCAAGACCTGAGGCGACAAAACAGTGCGAAGGGCTTGACGTTGCACGGTCATTGCATACGATCCGGCGGCAGGAGGGCAGCTCGTGAGCGCACCGTTCGAGTTCCGCGGCATCAACCACCTGGCCCTGGTCTGCAAGGACATGGCCCGTACCGTCGCCTTCTACCGCGACACGCTCGGGATGCCGCTCGTCAAGACGATCGAGCTGCCCGCCGGGATGGGCCAGCACTTCTTCTTCGACTGCGGCGGCGGCAACACGCTGGCCTTCTTCTGGTTCCCGCAGGCACCCGCGGCAGCGCCGGGTGTCGCGGCGCCGGCCGCGCGTCCCGACACCGGTGACCTGGTGTCGGCGCACGGCTCGATGAACCACGTCGCCTTCGCCGTCGACCCGGCTCGGATCGAGGACTACGTCGGACGGCTGCGGGCGGCCGGCATCGAGTGCACCGACGTGGCCAACCACGACGACAGCGAGTGGGGCATCAGCGAGGACCTGCACCCGGGGGTCTTCATCCGCTCGGTCTACTTCCAGGACCCGGACGGCATCCTGCTCGAGCTCGCCGCCTGGACCCGGCCCTTCACCCCCGCCGACGTGGCCCACGCACCCGCCACGGCCGCCGTGTCGACCAGCTGACAGGAACCCGCATGCCCCGACTGCACCAGGTCAGCCGTGACGAGGCCACCGCGCCCATCGTGACGGTGATGTACGACTACCTCTTCGAGGGCCGCGACCCCGTCGCCGAGCCGGGCACCGCCAGCGGCACCCCCGGAGACTGGTGGACGGCGTTCGCCAACGTCCCCGACGTGCTCGAGCACGCGGTCCAGGGCTTCGGCCTGTACCAGAGCCCCAAGCGCAAGCTCGACCCGGTGCTCCGGGAGCTGGGTCAGAGCCGCGCGGGCTGGGCAGCGGGCAGCCAGTTCGTCTTCTCCCAGCACTGCAAGTCGCTGCGCAGCCTCGGGGTCTCGGAGGAGCGGATCGCGGCGGTCGCGCACTGGCCGGCGGCGTCGTGCTTCTCCGAGCTCGAGCGCCTGGTCCTCGCCTACGCCGACTGCCTGGTCTACGACCACGGCCGGGTGCCCGACGCGCTGTTCGCCGCGCTGCGCGAGCTGCTGTCGGACGCCGAGCTGCTCGAGCTCACCTACATCACCGCGCTCTACCTGCAGCACGCGGTGATGTCGCGGGCACTGCGCACCGAGTTCGACGACGTCGACGAGCGGGTGGTGGAGGTCGCTGCGCCGGAGGGTGCCGAGGCGCGCGACATCGGCCGTGACATCAGCCTGCCGCAGGAGCCGTGAGCGCCGCCGCGGGCCTGCCCACAGCAGCCGAGCACCCCGACCACGTCTACGACGAGATCCGCAGGGCCGTCGTCGAGGGCCGCTACGCCCCCGGGATGCGGCTGGTCGAGCAGCGCCTCGCAGAGGAGTTCGAGGTCTCGCGCACGCCGGTGCGCGAAGCCCTGCGCAGGCTCGAGTCGGAGGGGCTCGTCGTGGTGGAGCGGCACCGTGGCGCGGAGGTCCGGCGGCTGACGGCCGCCGAGATCGCCGACCTGTACGACGTCCGGTCCCGGCTCGAGGCCTACGCCGCGGAGCTGGCCGCCGAGCGCGGCACCGAGGCTGACGTCGCGGCGCTCGACGTGGCCGCGGAGGGCTTCGACAGCGCCGTGGCGGCGATCCGGGACGGCGGCCACGACCTGGTCCTCGTCCGGCGGCTCGACGAGGCCAACTCCGCGTTCCACGGCGCCCTGCTCGACGCCAGCCGGCACACCCGGATCCGGCAGCTGGTGGGACGCACCGTCGACGTGCCCCTCGTCTTCCAGGCGTTGCGGCACTTCGGACCCGAGGAGCTGGCCCGCTCCAGCCTGTTCCACCACCTCATCCGCGACGCCGTGGCGGCGCACGAGCCGGTGCGGGCCGGGCGCCTGATGGCCGAGCACGTCCTGCAGGGACGCGACGCCCTGCTGGAGCGGCTGCAGAGCACCGAGGTGAGCGACCTGCTCGCCCTCGCCCGATGACCGCCCTGCTGCTCCGCGACGTGACCCTGCGGGACGGCCTGCAGGACGAGACGCCGGTCCTGCTGGCGAGCAAGCTCGAGGTCTTCGAGGCGCTGCTGGAGGCCGGGGTCACCGACCTCGAGCTCACCAGCTTCGTCCGCCCGGACCGGGTGCCGGCGATGGCCGACGCCGAGGCGCTGTGCGCGGCGACGGACCGCGCCGGCATCACGCGATGGGGGCTGGTCCTCAACCCGCGGGGGGCGGAGCGGGCGCTGTCCGCGGGTCTGCGTCACCTGCAGTACGTCGTGTCCGTGAGCGACAGCCACAGCCGCCGCAACGCCGGCGCCCCCACCGACCAGGCCATGGCCGGACTGGCCGAGGTGGCTGCCCTCGCCGCGGCCGCCGGCGCCGCTCTCGAGCTCACCCTGGCGACCGCCTTCGGCTGCCCGTACGACGGGCCGGTCGACCCCGACCGGGTCGCCACGCTGGCGGCGCGGGCGGTGGGCCACGGGGCGTCGTCGGTCAGTCTCGCCGACACGATCGGCGTCGCCGTACCCACTGAGGTGCGGGCGCTGGTCGCGGCAGTGCGTCCGGTCGCGGGAGTGCCCGTCGGGGTGCACCTGCACGACACCCGCGGCCTGGGCCTGGCCAATGCCCTGGCCGCCGTCGACGCCGGCGCCGACCGGGTCGACGGGACCGTCGGGGCGCTCGGCGGCTGCCCGTTCGCCCCGGGTGCGAGCGGCAACCTGGCCCTGGAGGACCTCGTGCACGCGCTCGAGGCGATGGGGGTGCGCACGGGGTTGTCGGTGACGGGGCTGGTCGCCGCCGCGCACGTCGCCTGCGGTGCCGTCGGCCGGCCCGTCGGCAGCCACGTCGGGCTGGCCGGCCCACGGTTCGCGAACCTGCAGGGGGCGCCCGCATGACCGTGCTCAAGACCATCGACGAGCTAAGGGCACCGTGGCTGGCCGAGGCGCTCGGGGCGCCGGTCGTCGGGTTCAGCACCCGCCCCGTCGGCACCGGCCAGATGGGCGAGTCGTTCCGCGTCGAGCTGACCTACGACGGCGCGCCCACCGCCCCGGCCAGCGTCGTCGTCAAGCTCGCCAGCACCGACCCCTCGAGCCGCGCCACCGGGCTGGCGCTGCGGGCGTACGAGGTGGAGGTCAGCTTCTACCGGACGGTCGCGAGCACGTTGCAGGTCCGGGTGCCGGCCTGTCACCTCGCCGAGGTGGACGTCGACACCGGCTGGTTCACGCTGCTGCTCGAGGACATGGCTCCCGCCACCCAGGGCGACCACTTCGCGGGTGTCGACGCCGACGCGGCCGCGCTGGCGATGGTCGAGCTGGCCGGCCTGCACGGTCCGCGCTGGGACGACCCGGCCCTCGCCGCCCAGGGCTGGCTCAACCGGCAGACGCCGCAGGCACTGACGTTCACGACCGGGCTGGTGCGCTCGCTGTGGCCCGGCTTCCTCGACCGGTACGGCGACCAGCTCGCGCCGGAGCACGTGGCCGTGTGCGAACGGCTCGTCGACCGCCTCGGTCCCTACCTGCTCGACCGGCGCGGGCCGCTGTCGGTCGTGCACGGCGACTACCGGCTGGACAACCTGCTGTTCGGGCCGCCCGGGGGGACGGCGCCGCTGACCGTGGTCGACTGGCAGACGGCGGTGTGGGGACCTCCCTTGGTGGACGCGGCCTACTTCCTGTCGTTCGCCTTCGCGGACCGCGGCGTCAGAGCGGCGACCGAGCGCGACCTGCTGCGCGTCTACCACGACGCCCTGCGCGGCTTCGGGGTCGAGAGCTTCGACTTCGACCGCTGCTGGTCGGACTACCGGCGGTCCAGCTTCGCGGCCCTCGTGATGGCCATCGCCTCGTCCATGCTCGTCGAGCGCACCGAGAGGGGTGACCGGATGTTCCTCACCACGGTCGAACGTGCCTGTGCGCAGGTCGAGGACCTCGACGCCCTGGCGCTGCTGCCGTGACGGCCGCCGACTGGGCGGTCGACGACCGCGACGAGGGGAGCCACGAGCCCGGTGGGGAGCGGCTGTGGAACGAGTCCTGGTACGCCGACTTCGTCACCGCCGACGGCTCCCTGGGTGGGTACCTGCGGCTGGGGCTGAGCCCCAACCAGGGCAGCGCGTGGGTGCTGGTGGCGCTCGCCGGACCGGGACGGCCGACGGTGCTCGTCGACGACAAGGGCGCGCCCCTGCCTGGTGAGGGACCGGTGCAGGTGACCACCTCCGCCTACCGGTTCGCCCTGCAGACCGTCGAGCCGTTGCGGAGCTGGCGCGTGCACGGCGAGGGCCGGGGGTCGTCCTTCCCCGACCCGGCAGGGATCCTGCGCGGCGAGCAGGGAGCCGACTGCGCGCTGGCGCTCGACCTGACCTGGACCACGGACGGTGAGCCCTACCGCTACCCGGTGGGCACGCGCTACGAGATCCCCTGCCTGGTGAGCGGGACCGTCACCCTCGGAGGCGAGGTCCACCACCTGAGCGGCGCGGTCGGTCAGCGCGACCACAGCTGGGGGGTGCGCGACTGGGAGCAGGCCACGTGGTGCTGGTCGGCCTGCCGGCTCGACGACGGCACCCGGGCGCACCTGACCCGGATCGACCTCCCCGGGCTGCGCCTGGACCTCGGCTACCTGCAGCGGGTCGGCGGGATGACGGCGGTCGGCACCTGCCAGGCGGTGCACGGTGATGCCGTGGCCGGCCTGCCGTCCGGCAGCCACCTCCTCCTGCGGCCCAGCGGTCCTGGTGAGGAGCTCGGGCTCGACGTGACCCCGTTGGCCCACGCCCCCACCACGGTCCCGACCAGCTCCGGGGCGCCCCAGCCCTTCCCACGTGCGATGGCCCGCTTCCGGGTGCCCGACGGCAGGGAGGGGCTCGGCTGGATCGAGTGGAACGGGCTGCCTGCGAGGGCGGAGAACGCCCGATAACCCCTCAAGTCCTGAAGAGTGCCCGAGGGCATGAGGAAGGTGAGTATGGCTTGACTGTGCACGGTCGGCACACCTAGGAACCACTTGGGGGACGTAGGCGCAGGAATGTCCGGGGGGGCGGGAACTGCTGTGGCGCACATCCTGGTGGTGGAGGACGAGCCGGCGCTCAGCGCGCTCCTCGTCCGGCTGCTCACCGACGCGGGCCATGAGGTCACGACTGCGGCGACCGGGGCAGAGGGCCTGGAGCACGGGCTCAACGGCAACCACGACCTGGTGCTGCTGGACCTGATGCTCCCGGACCTCTGCGGCGAGGACGTGCTGCGCGTGCTCGTGGCGGCGAAGCCGGACGCCAATGTCGTCGTGGTGTCGTCCGTCCCCGAGCTGCGCCGTCGGGTGGGAGTGCTCGACGCCGGCGCCGCCGACTTCGTCGCCAAGCCGTTCGCCAACAGCGACCTGCTGGCGCGGGTCCGGCTGCGCCTGCGCGACGACCGGAGCGCCCATGCGCGCCCGACGGCCCGGCTCGTGCACGGCGAGCTCCGGCTGGACGAGGAGCGCCACGAGCTCGTCGTCGGCAACCACCGGGTCAGGCTCTCGCAGCGGGAGTTCGTGCTGCTCGCCCACCTGGTGCGCCGCAAGGGGCAGGTGTGCAGCCGCCAGGAGCTGCTCGCAGAGGTGTGGGGCCTGCACTTCGACCCGGGCACCAACGTCGTCGACGTCTACGTCCGCCGGCTGCGGGCGAAGCTCACCACCGACGCCATCGAGACGGTGCGCAATGTCGGCTACCGACTCGCAGCGGGCTAAGCAGGCCCTCGGCGCCCTGTGGGTGGGGTTCTTCGCCGTCGGGGCGACGCTGATGTACCAGCTCCCGGGCCAGGAGACCATCCCCTACCACCTGATCTGGGCGAGCTTCGCGCTGCTCTACGGGCTGTTCCGGTGGTCACGGCTCACGACCTGGGTCGTCTTCGCCACCGTCACCGGGGTCACCGGCGTTGCTCTGGTGGAGCACGCCGCCTCCGGCGTCATCGGGTGGGAGGAGTGCTCGGAGATCGTCCTGATGGGGGTCCTGGTCGCGCTGCTCATCTGGCACGTCGACCGGCAGCACGCCGCGCAGCAGCGCCTCGCCGAGGTCAGCGAGCTGGAGCGCCGTCGGGCACACGACCGGGACGTGGCCGCGCGGTTCGGGTCGCACCAGGTGCGCACCCGCCTGACGATCGCGCGCGGCTTCGCCGAGCTCATGCGCGACGGAGCAGCGGACGACCTGACCCGCAACGACGCCGCTGTCATCGTCGCCGAGCTCGACAAGGCCTCGGCGATCACCACCCAGCTGCTGACGCTGGTGCGGGTGCAGGCGTCGTCGCCGCAGTCGCGGGTGGAGCCCGTCGACGTCGACGCCCTGCTCGACGGCGTCGTGCACCGCTGGGCGTCGACCTTCGACCGGAGGTGGTCGTGCTCGAGCGAGGTGGGGGTGGTGACCGTGGACCCTGAGCGTCTCGAGGCGGCGCTGGACTGCCTCATCGAGAACGCCACGAAGTTCACCCGGGAGTCGGACGAGATCGCCGTCGAGGGCCGGCTGAACGGGCCCCTCGTGACGATCAGCGTGCAAGACTCCGGCAGCGGTATCCCGGAGCAGGACCTCGAACGCGTGACGCAGGCCTTCGAGACCGGGAGCACGGCGGGGGCACGAGCGGGCAGCGGACTCGGGCTGAGCATCGCCCAGGCCGTGCTGAGCGCGCACGGCGGGCGGCTCGACATCGCCAGCACCGTGGGGGTCGGGACGCGCGTCACCTGCGTGTTCCCGCGGGTCTGGGTGGACCGGCTGGGACACGGGCAGCCCGTCGACGAGCGCGGCTCCGTCACGGGCTCAGCCTCCCTCGACCGCACCGGCGAGCAGGACACGCAGCCGGGCCGCCCGCACGCCCCGGGCACGGTGCACGCGCACGAGGGCTGACCCGGCGCCCAGGAGCAGCACCGCTGCCAGCCCGGCAGCCAGCGACGACAGCGCCCCGCGGATCGGTGCGGTGGACACCGTCGCCCGTCGGGTCGTCGAGCGGCTGCCCGCCACCACCCAGCGGTACAGGTGCGTCGTGTCGGGCAGGCCGGCGCGCTGCACCGTGACCTCGACGCTCGTCCGGCCGGGGGCTGCCAGGTCCTGTGCGGCAGACCACCGCCCGTCGGCGAGCCGCTCGGCGGCGACCTGGCTGGTCCGGCGCCCGTCCAGCCCGGTGACGGAGACGAGGACCCGTCGGATCGGGGCCGGCGCCGGGCGGCGGGTGTCGAACACCCCGACGAGCAGCACGTTGCGCCCCGGCTGGTTGGGGCGGATCGACAGCTCCTGCTGCAGGTCGCCGACGGAGGTGTCGAGGGCGGGGACGGTGGCCGGCAACGGCGTCGCGACGAACTGCGGCTCGCGGGCCGGCTGCCCGCTGGAGAGGACCGCCGCGAGCCCGAGGACGAAGGCGAGCGTCACCACCTCCGCGACGACGGTGCGGCCAGGGACCAGGTGCTGCACACGGCTGCGGACGCGCCGGTGGTTGGCCAGTGCCAGCACGCCCACGGCGGCCACGAGCGCGAGCTTCGCGAGGAGAGCCCGTCCGTACGTCGTCAGCAGCGCGGCGTCGACCGAGCCGACCACGTCGCTCGCCAGGTACACGCCGCTGACCGCGGTCAGGCCGGCGCACACCGCCGCCGGCCGGGCGAAGCCCTTCAGCACCGCGCGGGCCTGTGAGGTCGTGAGGGTCCTGTCGCGCAGCGGTCGCGCCCCGACGAGGACGAGCACGAGCAGCGCCCCGGCCCAGGCGCCGGCGGCCGCGAGGTGGGTGGCGTAGGCGCCGACCTGGGTGACCCCGCCGCTGGCCCCGGCATGCCCGAGGAGCGCTGAGCCCACGCACACGAGGGTGCCGCCGGTCGCGATGGCCACGGCTGCCAGGCGTCCGCCGGTGGCCCGCACCTGCGCCGCAGCGGCGGCAGCCAGCAGGACGAAGCCGCTCTCGCGCAGCAGCCATCGTGCGCCGTAGGCGGTGCCGAGGAGCCGGGCGGCGGAGGTGCCGTTCGTGGCGCACTGCGCGACGAGGAGCCCGCCGGCCACGACCGTCCCTGCCACCGCGCCGAGGACGGCGAGGTGTGCGGCGCGCCTCGCGGGCGCGGCCAGGTCGTGGCGGCGCAGCAGCTGGCCGGCCAGCAGGCCGCCGAAGGACAGTGACACCGACAGGAGCAGCAGCCACCGCAGGGACGCCTCGTCCAGCCGGGGAGCGGGCTCCGAGGAGCCGACGGCCGACACCGCGTGGCCGATGCCGAAGACGAGCACCCCGCTCGTGCTGTGGAGGTCGTCGGTCGACAGCGTCTGCCAGGAGACCCGGTAGGCCCCCCGGGGCAGCGCGGGCAGGGAGGCGACGACCTGCACCGGGTCCTCGGTGGTGCCGCCCGGCTCGGCCGCGACGAGGTGGGGGCTGCTCGGCGTGTGGTGCCCTCCCTCCGCGTCCACGACGTCGAGGTGGACCGAGGAGAGCACCACGGACTCGCTGAAGTGCAGGCGCAGCTGCGGGGGAGCGGTCGCGAGGACGGCTCCGTCGGCAGGGAAGCTGTCGGTGAGGAAGGCGTGCGCGCTGGCAGGCACGGCCGGCAGGACGACGAACAGGCCCAGCGCGGCCAGCAGCAGTGTGAGCGCCCGGCGGGACCTCACAGCACAGGTGCGTGCTCGAGGCGCAGCGGGCCGTCGACGATCGTGACCTTCTCGCCGGGTCGCAGCGCGCCGCGGGTGTTCTCGTACACGAGGTAGTAGGTCTGCCCGGCCCGCAGCGTGTGGCCCTGCTTCATCAGCGAGACCCGGGTGGTCCCGCCCTTGCGGGACTCGCTGCGGAGCGCCGGCGGGTGGGTGGTGTCTGACTGGAAGCGGGACGCCTTCTCGCTGTCGAGCACGACGTACGTCAGCGTGATGAGACCTCCGTCCCCGACGACCGCCACCCGCGAGAAGCGCACCCCCAACCGGTCCTCCAGGGCTGCGTTCTGCGGGAACGCCGTGCTGTGCGGCGTGGACCTCGCCAGGGCGTAGCCGCCGAGCGCGAGGCAGCTCAGGGCCGCTGCCACGGCAAGGACCACGAGTCGCAGCCAACCCGGCCGGCGTCCCGTCTCGGTGCTCTGCATTGCCTTTCCTCCCCCTCAGAAGTGCCCCGGGGCCGCGCGTGGGGGCGCGGCCCCGGGGCCTGGCTCGCCTGTCAGAGCGTGTCGCGCGCCGACGTGAAGCTGTCGAAGCGCGCAGCCCCGCTGGTGCTGGTGGTGAACCCTGCGGACACCCCGAGCCGCGCGGTCTCCACGCGGAGCGTGCTGGTGTTGCCGCTCAGCGTGGACACGGACCTCCCGTCGACCGACAGCTGCAGCGAGCCGGCGGTCGCGGACGTCCAGTCGAGCTGCAGCGTCCGCGGACCGCTCGCCAGGGTCACCCAGGCGCCGTACAGGGCACCTCCGGTGCTCCGGGTCAGGGCCGTGCGCACCTGACGCGCCCCACGGCTCACCCGGAGCTGCAGGGTGAACGCCGATCCGCGGGTGGTGTTCTGCGCGTCGAACACCGTGAGCACCGTGCCGTCGTCCTTGCCGGGCGTCAGGGTGCTCGGGTCGAAGACGAACCTCGCGTGGTACGTCGTCTCCGCCGTCGGGGTCGTGTCGGTCAGGTAGCTGGCCAGGTTGCTGCGCCCGCCAGGGAACGTGACCTGCAGCCCGCGGGTGCTTCCGGGCTCGGCGGCGGTCGGCATCGCGGCCGCCGAGGTGATCGAGGCCCGGCCGGAGGTGGCGCTCCAGGCGGGGTCCACGGTCTCGAAGCCGCTGGCGAAGATCCGGTTGGGCCTCGTCACCGACACCTGCGTGCTGGCGGCCTTGCTCCAGTTGCCGGCGGTGTCCTGGACCCGGAGGTTGAACGCCGTCGTCCTGGTGGGCAGCCCCGCCGTCGGCACGGTCACGACCACCTGGTTGTTGACGATGCTCACCGGCAGCGCGGTCGCGTTGCCCACGCCCGGATCCGTCGTGCCGGTCCAGAACTCCGCCCTGGCCAGGCCGTTCGCCTCCGTCACCGGAGCCGAGAGCGTCACCGTCGTGGCGCCGCCCGTCGGGTTGGGCGTGGCCGTGAGGGCGCCCAGGACCGGAGCGGTCTTGTCGACGACCAGGTTGACCGCGTACAGCGGGCCCCAGTTGCCGGCGGCGTCCTGGCCTCGCACGAACACGTGGTGGGTGCCCTCGGTCAGCGCCTTGACCTGCGAGACCGGGATGAGGCCGTAGACCGCCTCCGTGCTCGCGTCCAGCTTGCCGTCCACGGCGAGCAGCTGCAGGCCGGTGCCGCCGGCCGGGTCGGCGACCTTCGGGTCGAGGAAGGCCTCGGCGTCCGCGAGGGTGCTCTGCACCTGGCCACCGGCGTCCCGGTCGGTGATCTGCGCCGAGACGACGAGGTAGCCGGGGTTGCTCTTGTCGCTGAGCACGCCGTTCGACGGGTTGGGCCCGACGCTGGCCGCGTCGACCGCAGGACCGGTGACGTCGACGACGAGCGGGATGTCGAGCGTCGGGCCCCACAGACCGAGGGAGTCCTTGCTGTGGACGAAGACGTCGTGCTTGCCCTCACCGAGGGCGGTGACCGCCGACGCGGCCAGTACGGCGTCCTCGGACACGACGGTCGCGGTGCGGTTGCGGGTCATGGTCTGACCCGTGCCGTCCGCGCCGACCGTGTCGACGAAGTACTCGGCGTCGGTGATGGTGCCGCCGGCGTCCGAGTCGTCACCGGTGGTCGAGATCGCCACGTCGGTCGT
>JBAVRG010000291.1:0-4944 GCA_049694795.1 Mycobacteriales bacterium | reverse complement strand
GTCTGGGCCAGGCCGTGCCGCTCGACGAGTACGACTACGGCCGGGGCGACTACCGCTAGGCCGGCACCTGCTCGACCGAGGGCCGCTCCCCGCACCGGGGGAGCGGCCCTCGCCGTGTCGGGGTCCGCCGACGTCACGCGCTGCGTCGGTGCCGTCGAGACCCCTGGCGCCTTCGCCTGCTACACCTCACCGCGCTTCGACCACATCGGGCTCACCCGGACGACCGTCGCGACGGTCCCGGTGGCCGTGTACCGCCCCACCGACCAGCAGCCCTACGTCGCCACGAGCAGCTCGGGGACCTTCACCCCGTTCGAGCAGGACGAGGTGCTCGCGCTGTCCGCCGCACTGGACGCCACCAACCCCTGACGCGCAGGCCGGTAGTCGCTCGCCTGGTGGGCGTGTCCGGCTCGGGACGGTCGTGAGCGCGCGGGCGGACACGTTCGCGGTACGACGACGGACACGTTCGGGGGGGGCGGGGACGGCGCTCCGCCATCGATCCGGCGTGTTGAGCCGGCCGGGGCCGCGGGTCGTGGCACGCTGGCGCACGGCGAGCGGGGGGTGTGACCGCCCTCGCTTTGACCCCCGTCGGGGAGGCGGGTAAGGTCTCCACTTGTGCCTGGGGCGACCTGGGCTGCTCCGTGCGCCTTCGAGGGCGCTGGGGACAACCACCCCGTGTCGGCAGCTTGCTGCGGACGGGACCGTGGTCCGGGCGACACACCCGACCGCGTGGGGCGGTCACAGAGCGACACCACGAGCACGACACCACGCAGAACATCACGGCAGGAGACGCGTTGCCCACGATCCAGCAGCTGGTCCGCAAGGGCCGGCAGGACAAGGTCGAGAAGACCAAGACGCCGGCTCTCAAGGGGAGTCCGCAGCGTCGTGGTGTGTGCACGCGCGTCTACACGACGACCCCCAAGAAGCCGAACTCCGCGCTCCGCAAGGTCGCGCGTGTCCGCCTCACCAGCGGCATCGAGGTCACGGCCTACATCCCGGGCGTCGGCCACAACCTGCAGGAGCACTCCATCGTGCTCGTGCGCGGCGGCCGTGTGAAGGACCTGCCCGGCGTCCGCTACAAGATCATCCGCGGTTCCCTCGACACCCAGGGCGTCCGCAACCGCAAGCAGGCGCGCAGCCGCTACGGCGCGAAGAAGGAGAAGGCGTAAATGCCTCGCAAGGGTCCCGCCCCGAAGCACCCGGTCGTCACCGACCCGGTCTACGGCTCGCCGCTCGTCACCAGCCTCATCAACAAGGTGCTGATGTCGGGCAAGCGCTCGGTGGCCGAGCGCATCGTCTACGGCGCCCTCGAGGGCTGCCGTGACAAGACCGGTACCGACCCGGTCATCACCCTCAAGCGCGCGCTCGACAACGTGCGCCCGACGCTCGAGGTCAAGAGCCGCCGCGTCGGTGGTGCGACGTACCAGGTGCCGATCGAGGTCAAGCCCGGTCGGGCCACCACCCTCGCGCTGCGCTGGCTCATCCAGTACTCCCGCGCCCGTCGTGAGAAGACGATGACCGAGCGCCTCATGAACGAGCTCCTCGACGCCAGCAACGGCCTCGGTGCCAGCGTGAAGCGCCGCGAGGACACCCACAAGATGGCCGAGTCCAACAAGGCCTTCGCGCACTACCGCTGGTAGCGCGCACCACCCCCAGCGCCCCGAGCACGACCCGAGACCCCGGAAGAAGAGAAGCAGCAGTGGCCAGCAACGCGATCCTCGCCAAGACCCGCAACATCGGGATCATGGCGCACATCGACGCGGGCAAGACCACGACGACCGAGCGCGTCCTGTACTACACCGGCAAGTCGTACAAGATCGGTGAGGTCCACGAGGGCGCTGCCCAGATGGACTGGATGGAGCAGGAGCAGGAGCGCGGCATCACCATCACGTCGGCCGCGACGACCTGCCAGTGGGCCGGGCACCGGATCAACATCATCGACACCCCGGGCCACGTCGACTTCACCGTCGAGGTGGAGCGCTCCCTGCGCGTCCTCGACGGCGCGGTGGCGGTCTTCGACTCGGTCGCCGGCGTCGAGCCGCAGTCGGAGACGGTGTGGCGGCAGGCGGACAAGTACTCCGTGCCGCGCATCTGCTTCGTCAACAAGATGGACCGCACGGGCGCGAACTTCTACCGCACCGTCGACATGATCATCTCGCGGCTGAACGCCACTCCGCTCGTCATCCAGCTCCCGTGGGGCGGTGAGGCCGACTTCAAGGGCATCATCGACCTGGTCCAGATGAAGGCCCTCGAGTGGCCCATGGACGACAAGACGAGCAAGGGCGACAAGTTCGAGGTCGTCGAGATCCCGGCGGACTACGCCGAGCAGGCCGCCGAGTGGCGGGCCAAGCTGCTCGAGTCGCTCGCCGAGGTCGACGACGCCGTGATGGAGAAGTACCTCGAGGGCGAGGAGCTCTCGGTCGAGGAGATCAAGGCCGGCATCCGCCGGGCGATCCTGTCCTCGACCATCGAGCACACCGTCACCGCGGTGCTCTGCGGGTCGGCGTTCAAGAACAAGGGCGTCCAGCCCATGCTCGACGCCGTCATCGACTTCCTGCCCTCGCCGCTCGACATCGGCGCGGTGCAGGGCCACTCGGTCAAGGACGAGGACATCGCCGAGACCCGCGAGCCGGAGTTCGACGCTCCGTTCTCCGCGCTGGCCTTCAAGATCCAGACCGACCCGCACGTCGGCCGCCTGACCTACATCCGGGTCTACTCCGGGACGCTGACCTCCAACCAGGCCGTCGTGAACTCCACGAAGGACCGCAAGGAGAAGATCGGCCGCCTCATCCAGATGCACGCCAACTCGCGTGAGGACATCACCGAGGTCAAGGCCGGCGACATCTGCGCCGTCATCGGGCTGAAGAACACCACCACCGGTGACACGCTCTGCGACGCCGACGCCCCGATCGTGCTCGAGTCCATGACCTTCCCCGAGCCGGTCATCTCGGTGGCCATCGAGCCGAAGACCAAGGGCGACCAGGAGAAGCTCGGCACGGCCATCCAGCGCCTCGCCGAGGAGGACCCGACCTTCAAGGTCTACACCGACGAGGAGACCGGCCAGACGATCATCGCCGGCATGGGTGAGCTCCACCTGGACATCCTGGTGGACCGCATGCGCCGCGAGTTCAAGGTCGAGGCCAACGTCGGCAAGCCGCAGGTCGCCTACCGCGAGACCATCCGCAAGACGGTCGAGCGGCACGACTTCACGCACAAGAAGCAGACCGGCGGCACCGGCCAGTTCGCGAAGATCCAGATCAAGCTCGAGCCCATCACCGAGGCGGACGAGCACGGCGTGATGCCGACGTACGTCTTCGAGAACACCGTCACCGGTGGTCGCGTGCCGAAGGAGTACATCCCGGCCGTCGACGCGGGCTGCCAGGAGGCCATGCAGCACGGCATCCTCGCCGGCTACCCGTTGGTGGGCGTGAAGGTGACGCTCATGGACGGCGCCTACCACGAGGTCGACTCCTCGGAGCTGGCCTTCAAGATCGCCGGCTCGATGGGCTTCAAGGAGGCCGCCCGCAAGGCGGACCCCGCGCTCATGGAGCCCATGATGGCGGTCGAGGTGACCACGCCCGAGGAGAACATGGGCGACGTCATCGGCGACCTCAACAGCCGCCGCGGGCTGATCCAGGCGATGGACGAGCGTTCCGGCGTCCGCGTCGTGCGGGCTCTCGTCCCGCTCTCCGAGATGTTCGGCTACGTGGGGGACCTCCGGTCCCGCACGCAGGGCCGGGCGAGCTACAGCATGCAGTTCGACTCCTACGCCGAGGTTCCCGGCAACGTCGCGAAGGAGATCATCGCGAAGGTCAGGGGCGAGTAGCCCCGCACCACCCGTCCCTGCCCAGCGACACCAACCGTCGTACGGCGACCACCCCGCACACAGGAGGACAGGCCAGATGGCCAAGGCCAAGTTCGAGCGCACCAAGCCGCACGTCAACATCGGCACCATCGGTCACATCGACCATGGCAAGACGACGCTGACCGCTGCGATCACGAAGGTGCTGCACGACAAGTACCCGAACCTCAACGAGGCGTCGGCGTTCGACCAGATCGACAAGGCCCCTGAGGAGCGCCAGCGCGGTATCACCATCTCCATCGCGCACGTCGAGTACCAGACCGAGAAGCGCCACTACGCGCACGTCGACTGCCCCGGTCACGCCGACTACATCAAGAACATGATCACCGGTGCGGCCCAGATGGACGGCGCGATCCTCGTCGTCGCCGCCACCGACGGCCCGATGCCGCAGACCAAGGAGCACGTCCTCCTGGCCCGCCAGGTCGGCGTGCCCTACATCGTCGTCGCGCTCAACAAGGCCGACATGGTCGACGACGAGGAGATCCTGGAGCTCGTCGAGCTCGAGGTCCGCGAGCTGCTCAACGAGTACGAGTTCCCGGGCGACGACCTGCCGGTCGTGCGCGTCTCCGCGCTCAAGGCGCTCGAGGGCGACCCCGAGTGGTCCGAGAAGCTGCTCGGCCTGATGGACGCGGTCGACACCGCCATCCCCGAGCCGGTCCGTGACACCGACAAGCCCTTCCTCATGCCGATCGAGGACGTCTTCACGATCACCGGTCGTGGCACCGTCGTCACCGGCCGCATCGAGCGCGGTGTCGTCAACGTCAACGAGAACATCGAGATCGTCGGCATCAAGGAGAAGACCCAGACCACGACGGTCACGGGCGTCGAGATGTTCCGCAAGCTGCTCGACAGCGGCATGGCGGGCGACAACGTCGGTCTGCTCCTGCGCGGCATCAAGCGCGAGGAGGTCGAGCGCGGCCAGGTCTGCGTGAAGCCCGGCTCGATCACCCCGCACACCGAGTTCGAGGCGAACGTCTACATCCTGTCCAAGGACGAGGGTGGCCGGCACACGCCGTTCTTCAACAACTACCGCCCGCAGTTCTACTTCCGCACCACGGACGTCACCGGCGTCGTCGACCTGCCCG
>JBAVRG010000290.1:0-2172 GCA_049694795.1 Mycobacteriales bacterium | reverse complement strand
ACACCGCGGCGGCGAGCCGCGCTGCTCCGGCGAGGACCTTGCGGCGGGCGGCCGGAAGGGCCGCGACCACCACGGCGAGCGCGACCGCGACCCCGAGGGCCACCCACAGCCCGGTGCGTCCTGCGGGCAGCCGCTGCATCCCCACCGTGCTCGCCACCACCGCGGTGACCAGGGTGGCGGTGACGGCACCGAACGCGGTCCTCAGCCCGGCGGCCGCGGCGGCCTGCTCGGCGCTCAGTCCGGAGCGGCGGTGGAAGCGCAGGACGAGCACGGTGCCCCCGATGCCGGCGGGGGTCACGGCGTTGGCGGCGGTCGTCGCCAGGACGGCGGGGACCGACTGCCGGGCGGGCAGGGGGACCGGCCGGGAGCCGTTGAGGGCGAGCGCCGAGCAGCCCACGAGCAGCGCACTGCCGGCCACTGCCTGCGCCAGCCCGGACAGGTGGAGGTGGATGCCCCAGGCGGTCGGTACGGCGACGCTCGCGACGGCCAGCACGACACCGAGGACGACGAGCGGGCGCATCCGGCTGCTGGGCACGGTGCTTCTTCGGCCCCGGGCCGTCAGAACTGGACTACCCGACGGGTGAAAGCGACCGGAATGCCTCGTCC
Organism: Mycobacteriales bacterium; assembly: GCA_049694795.1. Classification (GTDB taxonomy): domain Bacteria; phylum Actinomycetota; class Actinomycetes; order Mycobacteriales; family SCTD01; genus RYN-111. The sequence continues at coordinate 1,566 of JBAVRG010000290.1, read as the reverse complement.
AGCAGCGCCTGCAGGTCGCTCCCCGGGCGTGCCAGCCACTGCTCGTAGGCCGCGACCGCGCAGGCGAGCGCCTGGTGGGCCAGCAGCTGGGGGGCGAACTCCTGGCTGTCGACGCCGAGCCGGGAGGCGGCCCACTCGGCCACGACGGCCCGCCAACCGCGGTAGCGCAGCGTGCTGTGCGCCTGCAGCGCCGGGGTGTGGAGGACCATCGCCATGCGCACCCGGTGCTGCGGCTCGGCCTCCGGCGGCAGGGCGTTGAAGGCGAGCACTGCCTCGCGCAGTCCGTCGAGCAGGGGCGTGTCAGGGGGTACGGCGGCCAGCTGGGCGCGCAGCTCGGCGAGCGCGGCGTCGAAGTCGCCCCAGACCACGTCGTTCTTGCTCGCGAAGTAGCGGAAGAAGGTGCGCCGGCCGATCCCGGCGGCGTCCGCGACCTCGTCGACGGTGGTCGCGTCGAAGCCGCGCTCGGCGAACAGCTCGAGCGCCACGAGCTCGAGCTCCCCGCGTGTGGTGACCGCGGGTCGTCCTTGTCTCACGTCACCTCTTGTTTGTTGCACCGAGTGCCGTTACCTTCCCACATGTTGTGACAGCCGTCACCCTCTCCTAGGAGCTGCCATGAGCGACACCACCGTCGTCGTCGAGGACGTCGAGACCGCCGTCGAGACCCTCGTCGAGGAGGACCTGCTGGTCGAGGACGTCTCCATCGACGGCATGTGCGGCGTCTACTAGCCGGCCCTCCCGTGCCGCTGCGCCTGCACCCGCAGGTCTCCGTCCGCCCTGAGCCGTTCGGGGCCCTGCTCTACCACTTCGGCACCCGCCGGCTGTCCTTCCTCAAGGACCGCCGGCTGCTCGACGTGGTGCAGCGGTTGGACGGGTCGGTGTCCGTCGAGTCCGCGCTGGCGGACGTCCCCGAGTCCGAGCGGCCGGCGTTCCGCACGGCCCTGGCCACTCTCGAGAAGACCGGAATGCTCACGTGAAGCTCGTCGACCACTTCGCCACGGGGCTCGACGCCCCGATCTGCCTCACGTGGGAGCTCACCTACGCCTGCAACCTGGCGTGCGTGCACTGCCTGTCGTCGAGCGGCCGGCGGGACCCGCGCGAGCTGTCGACCGAGGAGTGCAAGGCGGTCATCGACGAGCTGCAGCGGATGCAGGTTTTCTACGTGAACATCGGCGGCGGCGAGCCGACCGTCCGGTCGGACTTCTGGGAGCTCGTCGACTACGCCACCGCCCACCAGGTGGGCGTGAAGTTCTCCACCAACGGGGTGCGCATCGACCGCGCCGCCGCGGACCGGCTGGCGGCGTCGGACTACGTCGACGTGCAGATCTCGCTCGACGGGGCGACCGCGGAGGTGAACGACGCGGTGCGCGGCACCGGGTCGTTCGACATGGCCGTCGCGGCCCTCGGCCACCTGCAGGACGCCGGGTTCCGCGACAGCAAGATCTCGGTCGTCTGCACGCGGCACAACATCGGCCAGCTCGACGAGTTCAAGGCGCTGGCCGACCGCTTCGGCGCGACGCTGCGGCTCACCCGGCTGCGCCCGTCCGGCCGCGGCGCCGACGTCTGGGA
>JBAVRG010000289.1:0-3866 GCA_049694795.1 Mycobacteriales bacterium | reverse complement strand
AGCGGGGTGCGGTCGCGGCCGTCGCCACCTACGAGGGGCAGCCGCGCAACCCGGTGCTGCTCGACCGCAGCACCTGGGTCGAGGTCGCCGCCGGCGCCGTCGGCGACGTGGGGGCGCGCCCCTGGCTGCGCGCCCACCCTGACCTGGTCAGCCGCGTCCCGTGCGACGGGACGGGTACGCCCTCCGACATCGACACCCCCGCCGATCTCGCTCGCCTGGAGGCTCCTGCATGAAGCTCGAGAACCGCTTCACCGTCCCCGTTCCTCGTGCCGAGGCGCTCAAGGTGCTCCTCGACGTCGAGCGGGTCGCGCCCTGCATGCCGGGCGCGACGCTGACCTCGCGGGACGGCGACGCCTTCACCGGCACGGTGAAGGTGAAGGTCGGCCCCATCAACCTCACGTACGGCGGGAAGGCGAGCTTCCAGTCGGTGGACGAGCAGGCCGGCGTCGTGGTGATCGAGGCCGCCGGGAAGGAGACCCGCGGCACCGGGACGGCCAAGGCGCTGGTCACCTGCCGCCTGGTCGACAACGGCGGGACCACCGACGTCGAGGTCGACACCGACCTCAACATCACCGGCAAGCCGGCGCAGTTCGGCCGCGGTGTGCTCGCCGAGGTGAGCGGCAAGCTCGTGGACCAGTTCGCGGCCAACCTGTCGGAGGAGATCCGGTCCGGAACCCAGGAAGCACCCGTCGCGCCGCAGGCACCCGCGCCCCAGGCCCCGCGGGTGGTGCGGGAGGTCGAGCCCATCGACCTGCTCGGCGCGGCAGGCACCCCGGTGCTCAAGCGGGTCGCCCCCTTGCTGCTGCTCGTGCTGGTGGTCGTGCTCTGGTTCAGGCACCACCGCCGCCGCTGACCGCGGCACGGGTGCTCGCGAAGGCCAGGGGCGGGAGCTCGTCGTCGGCGAAGAAGCGCGCGTCCGAGGCGTCGTCACCCGCCGCCAGCGCGCCTCCCACGCAGGTGGCGGTGAAGACCAGGAAGAACGACGCAGCGCCCTCGGCTGAGGGGTAGACGTCGACGACGGCGCCGACCTCTACCTCCAGGCCGGTCTCCTCGAGGCACTCGCGGGCCGCTGCGGCCCTGGGGTCCTCCTCGGCGTCCACGAACCCTGCGGGCAGCGACCACAGCCCCTGGGCGGGCTCGTTGGCGCGCTGCACCAGCAGCAGCCGCCCGTCGTCGTCGCGGACAAGGACGCCTACCCCGACCTTCGGGTCACGGAAGTGCATCCGTCCGCACGCCACGCAGCGCTGTGCCCGTCCCTCGGCGACGAGCCGGGCGCCGCAGGCCGGGCAGTGCAGGTGCGCCTCCACGTGGCCGATCGTAGGGCGGCCAGTGGACGCCCTGACCTGAGTTCGGCGGCGGTTGTGGTCGAGGTCGGCGCGTCAGTCAGAGGCGGGAGCCCCGCCCCGGCGGTGGTCCTGGCTGGCCGCATGGCTTCGCTGTCCGCTCCCCTCTGGAAACGATCTACCGCTCGTGGGGGTCAGGGACGGCGGGCCGGACATCACGAGGGGAAGATCAGCGACGGGGCCCGGAGTGGCGCCGAGAGGGACCGGCTCCTGCGACGCCGCGAGCTGACCCGCCGACCTCGAACCCGAGCCGCTGCCGAACTCCCCGTGACGCGCGGCGCTGCAGCACGACGGCAGCGTCCGGCTGTGCTGCTGGAAGCCATCGCGCCCGCGTGCTGTTGACTGCAGACATGCAGCGACGTCCCACCGACCTCAACATCGCCGGCGCGGTCGACCTCTCCCGCCTCGCCCAGCCCGCCACGCCCTCGGCGCCCACCTCGACCAGTCCGCACGTCTTCGACGTCACCGAGGCGGACTTCGAGGACAAGGTGCTGCGGCGCTCGCTGCAGGTGCCCGTGCTGGTCGACTTCTGGGCCGAGTGGTGCGGGCCGTGCAAGCAGCTCAGCCCGGTCCTCGAGCGGCTCGCGGACGAGGGCGGCGGCTCCTGGGTGCTCGCCAAGGTCGACGTCGACGCCAACCAGGCCATCTCGGCGCAGCTGCAGATCCAGTCGATCCCCTCGGTGTTCCTCGCCCTCGGCGGCCGGCTCATCCCCGGCTTCCAGGGCGCTCTGCCCGAGCGCGACCTCCGTCAGTTCCTCGAGCAGGTCCTGGCAGCTGCGCAGCAGGCCGGCCTGCCCGGACCCGACGGCGAGGCGCCCGCGCCCGCACCGGTCCCCACCGACCCGGAGCTGCTCGCAGCCGAGGACGCGCTGGCCGGCGAGGACTACGCAGCGGCCATCGCCTCCTACGACGCGCTGCTGGCCCGCAAGCCGGGCGACCCCGAAGCGGTGCTGGGCAAGGCCTGGGCCGAGCTGCTGCAGCGAGCCGCGCACCTCGACCCGTCGACCGTCCTCGCCGCCGCCGACGCGGCTCCGGACGACGTCGCGGCCCAGACCGCCGCTGCGGACGTCGAGGTGCTCACCGAGCGGATCCAGCCCGCCATCGACCGCCTCATCGGCTTCGTGCGCCGCTCGGCCGGCGACGACCGCGACCGCGCCCGGGTGCACCTGCTGGAGCTGTTCTCCGTGCTCGACCCCGACGACGAGCGGATCGTGAACGGCCGCCGCGCCCTGTCGAACGCCCTCTACTGAGACCCCTTACCCGGCCCTCAGCGCACCCCTTACCCCGCAGCTGAGGCGCGGGTGTGCGTGACCGCCTGATGTGACGCCCCACCCCTGAGGCCGAACGTGGTCCCTGTCGCCGGATCCACCGGCACAGGGAAAGGGAGACCACGATGAGCGAGATGACCTCAGGGCTGCGGGCGCTGGAGATGGACGAGCGGCAGGCCACGCTGCGGGCACGGGCCCGTCGCGAGCTGGACGGCGTCGTGCTCGACAGCACCCGGCGGCGGCTGTTCCGCAGCCGCACGGCCCGCCGCGCGGCGTGACCGTCCTGGAGCAGTCGGCCGGTTCCGCCACCGCCTCGGGCTCCGGCTTTGACACGATGGCCGACATGGCCTTCGGCAGCGCCACCCGGCCGCCCCTCGTGGGGCGCGACGACGAGCTCCAGCTGCTGCTGGACGCCGTCCGCGCGTCCGGCGAGGGGCGGCCGGCCGTGGTGCTGCTGGGCGGCGACGCGGGGGTCGGCAAGACCCGGCTCCTCGCGCAGGTCGTCGCTGATCTGCCGCAGCCGGCGGTCGTCCTGCGCGGCGGCTGCGTCGACCTCGGGGACGTCGGGCTGCCGTACCTGCCCTTCGTCGAGGCCGTCGCCGACCTGGTGCGCCAGGTGCCGGAGGTCGCGGGCCTCCCGGGCCTCGGCCCGCTGCTGCCGGCCGGCACCGGCTCCGGCGGCGAGCTGGGTCGCCTGCAGCTGTTCGAGGCCGTGGTGGGCGCGCTGCGGACAGCGGGCGAGTCCGCACCGGTCGTGCTCGTCCTGGAGGACCTGCACTGGGCTGACGCCTCCAGCCGCGAGCTGCTGCGCTTCCTCGTGACCCGGCTGCGCGACGAGCGGGTGGCTGTGCTGGCCTCCTACCGCGCCGACGACCTGCACCGCCGGCACCCGCTCGTGCCGCTCGTCGCCGACCTGGGCCGGATGGGTGGCGTCGAGCACCTGCGGTTGCGACCGCTGGACGACGACGCCGTACGGCGGCACGTGGCCGCCCTGGGGGACCTCAGCGAGGACCTGGTGAGCGCGGTCGTGGACCGGGCGGAGGGCAACGCCTACTTCGCGGAGGAGCTCGCGCAGGCGGCGCTGGACACCGGGCGCCGTGACCTGCCGACCCGGCTGTCCGACGTGCTGCTGGCGCGGCTGGAGCGGCTCGACGAGGTCACCCTGGCGGTCGTGCGGCTCGCCGCCGTCGCCGGGCGGCGGGTCGAGCATGAGCTGCTCGCAGCGGCGTGCGCCGAGGGCGGGCTTGCCCTCGAC
>JBAVRG010000288.1:0-2776 GCA_049694795.1 Mycobacteriales bacterium | reverse complement strand
GGCCGGGGGCGGGCCCCCGGCGGCACCGGCGGGCTGAGCGGCCGGGGCCGCCGCGGTGGGCGTGCCGGCCAGGATCTCCTCCGCCAGGCACGCGGCGAACTGGTCGACGAGCTTGCCGCTGACGTCGGCGAGCACCCCGCGGCCGAACTGCGCGGGCTTGCCGGTGATGCTCAGGTCGGTGTCGACCTCGACCTCGGTGGTGCCGCCGCTCTCGACGAGCCGGCAGGTCACCAGCGCCTTCGCGGTGCCGGTTCCGCGCGTCTCCTTGCCCGAGGCCTCGATGACGACCACCCCCGCGGCCTCGTCCACCGACCGGAAGCTGGCCTTGCCGCCGTACGTGAGGTTGATCGGCCCGACCTTCACCTTCACGGTGCCGGTGAAGGCGTCGCCGTCCCGCGAGGTGAGGGTGGCACCCGGCATGCACGGGGCAACCCGCTCGACGTCGAGCAGGACCTCGAGCGCCTGCGCGCGCGGGACGGGGACGGTGAAGCGGTTCTCGAGCTTCATGCAGGTGCCTCCAGGTGGGCCAGGTCCTCGGGGGTGTCGATGTCGAAGGGCGTACCCGCGTCGTCGCAGGGCACGGCCGTGACCTGCTCGGGGTGGGTCCGCAGCCAGTGCCGCGCACCGGCGTCACCGGTGGCGCCGGCGGCCACCTCGGCCCAGGTGCTCCGGGCGAGCAGCACCGGGTTGCGCGGCTGCCCGTCGTAGGTGGCGACGGCCGCGACCGCACCCCGCTCGTGCGCGGCGAGCAGCCGTGCGACCGCCTCGGGCCCGACCAGCGGCTGGTCGGCGAGTGCCACGACACAGGCGGTCGCGCCCTGCGCCTCCAGCGCCTGCAGGCCGGCGCGCAACGACGCACCCATGCCGGTCTCCCAGTCCGCGGCCACCACCACCCCCGGCAGCGGTACGGCGTCCTGCACCCTGTCGGCCCAGGCGCCGAGGACCACGACGACGGGCGAGCAGCCACCGTCGGTGAGCAGCCGGACGCCGCGCGCGACCAGCGTCTCGCCGCCGAGCTCGACGAGCGCCTTGGGCCGTCCGAAGCGGGTCCCGGCACCCGCGGCGAGCAGCAGGCCCGCGACCGTCACCCGGTCCTCAGCACGTCGCGGTGGATGGCTCCCTCGGTCTGCCCGAGGGGCCGGCCGCTGCCCCCCCAGCGGTGCTGCACGATCTCGGCCGCGATCGAGACGGCGGTCTCCTCGGGGGTCCGTGCGCCCAGGTCGAGGCCGATGGGCGAGCGCAGCCGGGACAGCTCGTCCTCGCCGAGCCCGGTCTTGCGCAGCCGCGCCAGCCGGTCCTCGTGGGTGCGTCTGCTGCCCATCGCACCGACGTAGCCCGCGGGTGAGCGCAGCGCGACCTCCAGCAGCGGGACGTCGAACTTCGGGTCGTGGGTGAGGACCGTGATGACGGTGCGCTCGTCGACCTTCGTGGAGGCGAGGTAGTCGTGCGGCCACATGCAGACCACCTCGTGCGCCTCGGGGAAGCGCTTGGCGGTGGCGAACACCGGACGGGCGTCGCAGACGGTGACGCGGTAGCCCAGGAAGGCGCCCGCCCGGCTGACGGCACCGGCGAAGTCGGTCGCGCCGAAGACGAGCATCCGCGGCGGCGGCGTGAGGGAGTGCACGAACACCGCCACGTCGTCGACGCGGCGCTCCCCACGCGGGCCGTAGTGACGGGTGCCGGTCTGCCCGACGGCGAGCATGCCGCGGGCGTCGGCGGCCACCGCGTGGTCCAGGCCCTCGGTGCCGAGGCTGCCGGTGACGCCGACCGGGGTGACCACCAGCAGCGCGCCCAGCGGCGCCGGACCGGCCGTGACGGTGGCGACCGCGACCGGCTCCTCCCGCTCCAGCAGGTCGAGGACGCCCTCGAGCAGGACCGCGTGCTCCGGGCCGACCTGCTGCACGAGCACGTCGAGGATGCCGCCGCAGGTCAGGCCGACGCTGAAAGCGGTCTCGTCGCTGATGCCGTAGGTGTGCAGCACGTTCGGGCCGCCGGCCAGGACCTCGGCCGCTGCCTCGTAGACGGCGCCCTCGACGCACCCGCCCGACACGCTGCCCAGCGCCTCGCCGTCGGCGTCCACGGCCATGCACGCACCAGCGGGGCGCGGGGCGCTGCCGCGGATGCTCACCACGGTGGCCAGGCCGAAGGGACGTCCCGCCTGCAGCAGCACCCGCAGGCCGTCCGCGATGTCACGCACGTGCCGCTCCTCTCACGACCGCAGCCAGGTGCTCGAGCGCAGCCAGGCTGTGACCCTCCACGAAGTCGTCAACGTGCGGGAGGACTGCCGCCATGCCCGCGGCCACCGGGGCGAACCCGGGTGCCGCCTTGCGCGGGTTGGCCCACACCAGGCGGTGGCACAGCCGGTGCAGCCGCACCACCTGCTCCTCCAGCAGCGTGACGTCACCACGCTCCCACCCGTCCGACAGCACCACGACGACGGCCCCCCTCGCGGTGCCGCGCTGCCCCCAGCGGTCCAGGAACTCCTTGATGAGCAGCCCCAGGCGCGTGCCGCCTCCGGCGTCGGGCACCGCCTCCGGGACCGCGGCCATCGCCGCGTCGGGGTCGCGGTGGGCCATCTCGCGGGTCAGCCGCGTCAGCCGGGTGCCGAGGGCGAAGACCTCGGTCGGCGCGCTGCCGCGACGGGCCGCCGCGTGCGCGAAGCGCAGCAACGCCCCGGAGTAGCGCGCCATCGAGCCGCTGACGTCGACCAGCAGCACCACCCGGCGCGGACGGGTGCCGCGTCGCCGCCACGCGATCTCGCCGGGCTCCCCGACGT
>JBAVRG010000287.1:0-6123 GCA_049694795.1 Mycobacteriales bacterium | reverse complement strand
CGCGCGGTGGTGCCGCGCGTGGTGGCGCGGCTCCCGGTGCGTTCGGTCGCGCGGGCGGTGGCCGCCCGGTCCGCGGCCGCAAGAGCAAGAAGCAGCGGCGTCAGGAGTTCGACAACCTCGCTGCGCCGTCGATGGGCGGTGGCGTCGCCCGCGGCAACGGTGAGCTCGTCCGCCTGCCGCGCGGCGCGTCGCTGGCCGACTTCGCCGACCGCATCAACGCCAACCCCGGCTCGCTCGTGCAGGTGGTCTTCACCGAGCTCGGCGAGATGGTGACGGCCACCCAGTCGTGCACCGACGAGACGCTGCAGCTGCTCGGCGCCCAGCTGGGCTACGACGTGCAGATCGTCACGCCGGAGGAGGAGGACGCCGAGCTCCTCACCAAGTTCGACCTGTCCTTCGGAGGCGACTACGACGAGGAGGCCGACCTCCTGCCGCGGCCGCCGGTCGTGACGATCATGGGTCACGTCGACCACGGCAAGACGCGACTGCTCGACGCCATCCGGCAGACCGACGTGACCGCGGGCGAGGCCGGTGGCATCACGCAGCACATCGGCGCCTATCAGGTGCACCACCCGGTCGAGGGCGGGGTCCGCGAGATCACCTTCATCGACACCCCGGGTCACGAGGCGTTCACCGCCATGCGCGCCCGTGGTGCGAAGGTCACCGACATCGCGGTCCTCGTCGTCGCGGCCGACGACGGCGTCAAGCCGCAGACCATCGAGGCGCTCAACCACGCCCAGGCCGCGGACGTGCCGATCGTGGTCGCGGTCAACAAGATCGACAAGGAGGGCGCGGACCCCGCGAAGGTGCGTGGCCAGCTCACCGAGTACGGCCTCGTGGCCGAGGAGTACGGCGGCGACACCATGTTCGTCGACGTCTCCGCGCGGGCCGGGACCAACCTCGAGCAGCTGCTCGACGCGATCCTGCTCACCGCGGACGCGGCGCTCGAGCTGACCGCGGACGCGAACGTCCCGGCCCAGGGCGTGGCCATCGAGGCGCGCCTCGACAAGGGCCGCGGCCCGGTCGCGACCGTCCTCGTCCAGCGCGGCACGCTGCGCGTCGGTGACTCGATCGTCGCCGGCGACGCGTTCGGTCGCGTCCGCGCGATGCTCAACGAGCGCGGCGAGAACGTCGCCGAGGCCGGCCCGGCGCAACCCGTGCAGGTGCTGGGCTTCACGTCCGTCCCCGGTGCAGGCGACAACTTCCTGGTCGTCCCCGAGGACCGGGTGGCCCGGCAGATCGCCGAGCAGCGGCAGGCGCGCGAGCGCAACGCCGCCCTCGCGGCGAGCCGTGGCCGCCCGACCCTCGAGTCGCTGTTCGAGCGGCTCAAGGAGGGCGAGAAGACCCAGCTCAACCTCATCCTCAAGGGTGACGTGTCGGGTTCGGTCGAGGCCGTCGAGGACGCCCTGCTCAAGATCGACGTGGGCGAGGAGGTGTCGCTGCGGATCATCGGCCGCGGCGTCGGTGCCATCACCGAGAACGACATCAACCTCGCGAAGGCCTCCGAGGCAGTCATCCTCGGGTTCAACGTCCGGCCGGAGGGCAACGCCCGTGAGCTGGCGGACCGCGAGCACGTGGACATCCGCTACTACTCGGTGATCTACGCGGCGATCGAGGACATCGAGGCGGCCCTCAAGGGCATGCTCAAGCCGGTCTACGAGGAGGCCCAGCTCGGCACCGCCGAGGTGCGCGAGGTCTTCCGGTCCAGCAAGTTCGGCAACATCGCCGGCTGCCTGGTCCGCTCCGGCACGATCGTCCGCAACTCCTCGGCCCGTCTCGTGCGCGACGGCGTGGTCGTGGCGGAGAACCTCAAGATCGAGTCGCTCAAGCGCTTCAAGGACGACGCGACCGAGGTCCGTGAGGGCTTCGAGTGCGGTATCGGCCTCGGGTCGTTCAACGACATCAAGGTCGACGACGTCATCGAGACGTTCGAGATGCGCGAGGTTCCCCGGAAGTAACCGGCCCGACCGTCCTGACGACAGCGCGCCCCCGAGGAGCACCGTGTTCACCGGCAGCCTTGCCCTGGACCTGCTCCTCGGGGACGTGCGCTCCCTGAAGGAGAAGCGGTCGGTCGTGCGGCCCGTGATCGCGGAGCTGCGCAGGAAGTACGACGTGAGCGCCGCCGAGGCAGGTCATCTGGACCTGCACCGGCGGGCTCTCGTCGGGGTCGCGGTGATCGCCGCCGACGCTGCTCACGTCCGGGACGTCCTGGACGCGTGCGAGCGGCTGGTGGCCGCGCGGCCCGAGCTCGAGGTGCTGTCGGCGCGACAGCGCCTGTACGGAGAAGGGGACGACTGATGGTCGACGTGGCGCGGGCCCGCAAGCTCGCCGTGCGCATCCGCGAGATCGTCGCGGCGACGCTGGAGACGCAGGTGAAGGACCCGCGCCTCGGCATGGTCACCATCACCGACGCGAAGGTCACACCCGACCTGCGCGAGGCGACGATCTACTACACCGTGTACGGCGACGACGTCGTACGGCAGGAGTCCGCGATGGCGCTGGAGAGCGCCAAGGGCGTGCTGCGCTCCACGGTCGGCAAGCAGACCGGGGTGCGCTACACCCCGTCCCTGGCCTTCGTCGCCGACGTGGTGCCGGAGACGGCGGGGCGCATCGAGGACCTGCTCGCACAGGCCCGGGCCGAGGACGCCCGGGTGCAGGAGCTCGCCACCTCCGCCGCGCCCGCCGGTGACGCCGACCCCTACCGCGCGCCGCGGGTCGCGGACGAGGAGAGCGACCAGGACGCCGACGGGGACCCTCAGGAGTGACGCTCGACGACGAGGTGTGGGGGCAGGCCGTCCAGCTGCTCACCGGCTGCGACGAGGCCACGCTGCTGTGCCACGTCGCGCCAGACGGCGACGCACTCGGCTCGATGCTGGCGCTCGGGCTGGCCCTGCGCGCCCGCGGGACCGCCGTACGCGCATCCTGGGGGAGCGAGCCCTTCGAGGTGCCGACGGCCTACGCCGGCCTGCCCGGCCTGGACCTGCTGGTGCCGGCCGACGAGATCCCCTCGGCGCCGGGGCTCGTCGTCACGTTCGACACCGGGAGCACGGACCGGCTGGGCTCCCTCGGGGACCGGGTCGCCGCGGCGCAGCACACGCTCGTCATCGACCACCACGTCACCAACACCCGCTTCGGCACCGTCAACCTCGTCGACGTGCGGGCGCCGGCCACCGCGTCGATGGTGGTCGAGCTGCTCGACCGCCTCGGGGAGCCGCTGACGCGGGAGGTCGCGGCCTGCGTCTACACCGGGCTGGTCACCGACACCGGCTCGTTCCGGTACGTCGCCACCACCCCGGAGGTCCACCAGCTCGCCGCCCGGCTGCTGGCCACCGGGATCCGGCACGACCTCATCAGCCGTGACATCTGGGACAACGCCCCCTTCGGCTACGTCAAGCTGCTCGGTCTGGTGTGCGCGCGCTCGGTGCTCGAACCCGAGGAGGTGGGCGGCCTGGGCCTGGTCTGGACCGCCATCGGCGTGGAGGACCTCGACCGCTACGAGCTGGCGCTGTCGGACGTCGAGGGCGTGATCGACGTGGTCCGCACGACCCGCGAGGCCGAGGTGGCGGTGGTCGCGAAGACCGACCCGGCCGACGGGCTGCTGAAGATGTCCACCCGGTCCAAGGGCGCCGTCGACGTAGGCGCGGTCTGCGCCGGGCTCGGTGGGGGAGGGCACCGCTTCGCCGCCGGCTTCACGTCGCACGACCCGCTGCCGGTGACGATGGCCCGGCTGCGCGAGGCGCTCGCCGCGGCGCCGCACCTGCCGGCGTGACCGCGCCGGACGGCCTGGTGGTCGTCGACAAGCCGGCCGGCTGGACCAGCCATGACGTCGTGGGCCGCACCCGGCGCCTGGCCCGCACCCGCAAGGTCGGGCACGCCGGCACCCTCGACCCGATGGCCACCGGGGTCCTGCTGCTCGGCATCGGCAGGGCCACCCGCCTGCTCGGTCACCTGGCCCTCACCGACAAGACCTACGACGCCACGATCCGGCTCGGGCAGACCACCGTCACCGACGACGCGGAGGGAGAGGTCGTCGCGACCTGCGACGCCTCCGGCGTCACCGACGAGGCGCTGCACGCCCAGGTCGCGGTGCTGACCGGCGAGCTGCTGCAGGTGCCCTCGTCGGTGAGCGCCATCAAGGTCGACGGGGTGCGGTCCTACACGCGGGTCCGTGCAGGGGAGCAGGTCGCGCTCCAGGCCCGTCCGGTGACGGTGAGCCGGTTCGCGGTGCTGGCCCGGCGCGGCGACGACGTCGACGTGACGGTCACCTGCAGCAGCGGCACCTACATCCGGGCGCTGGCCCGCGACCTCGGCGCCGAGCTCGGCGTCGGCGCGCACCTCACCGCGCTGCGCCGCACCCGGGTCGGGCCGTTCGAGCTCGCGCAGGCCCGGACGCTGGAGCAGCTCGAGGAGGGCTTCGACGAGGCGGTCCTCGCGCTCGACGTCGCGGTGGCGCAGGCGTTCCCACGCCGCGACCTGACCGCCGAGGAGGCGGTCGCCCTGTCCTTCGGCAAGAAGCTCGAGGCCACCGGTACGGCCGGGACCGTCGGGGCGTTCGCTCCCGACGGCGGCTGCGTGGCCCTCGTCGAGGACCGCGACGGCCAGGCGAGGCCGACGGTGGTCTTCCGCCCGGCCGGCTGACCGCCGTACGGCAGTGAGCCTCTAGGCTGCCCGGCGTGGAGCGCTGGCGAGGACTCGGGGGGATCCCGACGAAGTGGGGCCGGTGCGTCGTCACGATCGGGGTCTTCGACGGCGTCCACCGCGGCCACGAGCTGATCATCGGCCGGGCCGTCGAGAAGGCCCGCGAGCTGGGCGTGCCGAGCGTGGTCCTGACGTTCGACCCGCATCCGATGGAGGTCGTGCGCCCCGGCAGCCACCCGCCGATGCTGACCGGGCCGCGCTACAAGGCCGACCTGGTGGAGCAGCTCGGCGTCGACGTGTTCTGCGTGCTGCCGTTCACGACCGACTTCATGCGGCTCACGGCGGCGGAGTTCGTGCACCAGGTGCTCGTCGAGCAGCTGCACGCGAAGGCTGTGGTGGTGGGGGAGAACTTCCGCTACGGGCACGGTGGCAAGGGCACCGTGGCGTCGCTCGCCGAGGACGGGCGGCGGTTCGGCTTCACCGTCGAGGGCTTCCCGCTGCAGGGCAGCGAGGACATGACCTGGTCGTCCACCTACGTCAGGTCCTGCGTCGCGGCGGGTGACGTGGCCAGCGCCGCCGAGGCCCTCGGCCGCGAGCACCGGATCCACGGCGTCGTCGTGCGCGGGGACAAGCGCGGGCGCCAGATGGGCTACCCGACCGCGAACCTCGAGCCGCTGCCCTGGAGCGCGGTGCCTGCCGACGGCATCTACGCCGGGCGCCTGGTCCGCGGCACGTCGGCGAGCGCCGAGCTGCTGCCCGCGGCGATCAGCATCGGCACCAACCCGACGTTCGCCGGCAACGAGCGGCGGGTCGAGGCCTACGTCCTGGACTTCGACGGCGACCTGTACGGCGAGCACGTGGGACTGGCCTTCACCGCGCGGCTGCGCGACACCCTCCGGTTCGACGGGGTCGAGCCGCTCGTGGCCCAGATGGCCCTCGACGTGGAGCGGACCCGCCAGCTCGTCACCTGACCGTTGGGATGACAGTGATCACCCGGATGGGTGAGCATTTTGTCACTTCCGGGCGCCGATGCGATGAGGGAACGCCTAGGAGGCCCGATGCCCAAGATCCTCGTGATCGACGACGACCCGTCCATCCGCAGCCTGGTGACCGACGTCCTCGGGGTCGAGGGGTACGACGTCAGGGTCGCCGAGGACGGCTTCGCGGGGCTGCGGGCCATCGAGGCCGAGCGGCCCGACTGCGTCGTGCTGGACGTCATGATGCCCGGCATGGACGGCCACGCGGTCCTGCAGCGGATCCGCTCCGCGGACGGCGGCCCCGACCTGCCGGTCGTCATGCTGACCGCTGCGGCCGACGACGCGCAGGCGTGGCAGGCCTGGACCGAGGGCGTCGACTACTTCCTGGCCAAGCCGTTCGACGCCGACGAGCTGCTGCGCTACCTCGACTACCTGTTCACCGGCTCCGCCGACCGGGTGCTGGCCGGCTGATCCGCGCCGACGCGAGGCCCCCCGGACGACCACGGGC
>JBAVRG010000286.1:0-15511 GCA_049694795.1 Mycobacteriales bacterium | reverse complement strand
GTCTCCACCCGCGCGCTGCGGCCGCTGCTGGCGTCGCGCGGGGTGCGCCTCCGGGCCCGCCTCGGTGCGGTGGGGGACTGGCTGTCGCGTGGCGGCGCGCCAGGGGTGAACCCCCTCGGCGCGCTCGGCGACCCGGGACCGGAGGGGCCGGACGAGCTCGAGGCTCTCGACCTCGGCGGGAGCGGTGCGCTGCGCCGGCTGCTGCTCCGACCCGGGGTGCTGCTGTTCCTCGGGCTCGCGGTCGTGGCGCTCGTCGCGGAGCGCTCGGTGCTCGCCGTGCGCGGTGGCCTGCTCTCGGGCGGCGCGCTCCTGCCTCCTGCGGGAGGCGCGGGCGACCTGTGGTCGGCGTACCTGTCCTCGTGGCACGACGTGTCGGTCGGCACCTCGATGGCTGCGCCGCCGAGCACCGCCACGTTGGCCCTGCTGTCGACGCTGTGCTTCGGCAAGCCGTGGCTGGCCGTCGACGTGCTGCTGCTGGCCAGCGTGCCGCTGGCGGGTGTCACCGCCTACCTGGCGTCCGGCCGCCTGGTGCGCCACCTCTACCTGAGGCTCTGGGTGGCGGCGACCTGGGCGCTGCTGCCGGTGGCCACCGGCACGATCGCCGTCGGCCGGCTCGACACCGCCGTGGTGCAGGTGATCCTGCCGCTGCTCGTGCTGGCGGCCGGCCGGGTGCTCACCGCCAGCGCCCCGCACGACGGCTGGTGGCGCGCCTGGGCGCTGGGCCTCGGGCTCGGCTTGACCTGCACCCTCGCGCCGCTGCTGTGGCCGCTCGCGGCCGTCGTCCTGCTGGCCGGCGCCGCGGTCAACCTCGCGAGGGGTGCCCGTCGAGGGGCGCTCGAGGCGGTGCTGGTGGCCGTGGTGCCGGCGGCCGTGCTGTTCCCCTGGTCGCTGGAGCTGCTGCGGCACCCCAGCCTGCTCGTCGCCGGGTCCCAGCTCGGTGCCGCCGACCTGCCCACCTGGCACCTGCTGCTGCTCTCGCCCGGAGGTCCCGCCGTACCCGCTGCGTGGGTCACGGTCGGGGTCCTGCTCGCCGGTCTGGCGGGCACCGTCCGCGCCGACTACCGCCGGCTGGCTCTCGTCTGCTGGGCGGTGGCGCTGCTCGGCCTGAGCGCCGCTCTGCTGCTGGCCCACCTGCGCGTCGACGGCAGGCTGGTGTGGCCGGGTCCGGCGCTGCAGCTCACCGGCCTCGCCGTGCTCGTCGCCGGCCTGGTCGCCGCGAGCGGGGCGCGCAGCCGCCTCGCCCGGTCCAGCTTCGGCTGGCGTCAGCTCGTGTCCGGTCTGGTTGCGGTCACCGCCGGCCTCGCGCCGATGCTGCTGGCCGGCGCCTGGGTGGTGCGCGGTGCGGACGACCCGTTGCACCGCGACGACCGGGCGCTGCTGCCCGCCTTCGCGCTCGCCGAGCTCCAGGCGAACCCCGGCCTGCGCTCCCTGGTCCTTGCTCCGGCGGCCGGCGGAAGCGTCGGCTACCTGCTGAGCGACGGTGAGGGGGCGCGGCTCGAGGAAGCCGGTCTGCGCTCGTCGTCGGCGCAGCGCAGGGCGCTCGACGCGATCGTGGCCGACCTGGCCTCGCCGCGCGGCAGCGACGCCGCGGAGGCGCTCGCGACCCGGGCCGTCCGCTACGTCGCGGTGCGCACGGTCCCGGGTTCGGAGCCGATCGTCGCCGGCCTCGACGCGCAGGTGGGGCTCGTGCGGCGTACGTCGGGAGCGGTGGTCCTGTGGCAGGTCGTGGCCCCCGCAGCCCGGCTGTCGGTGCTCCCTCCGGTCCTGGCCGACCGGGCCCGCGCAGGTGACGGCGCGCCCACGCTCGACCAGCTGCGGACCAGCCGTCCGGTCGCGCTGACCGCTGGGGCCGAGGGCGCCCGGGCGACCGTCCCGTCCGGTCCCGAGGGCCGGCTGCTGGTGCTCGCCGACGCCGCGGACAGCGGCTGGCACGCGACCCTCGACGGCAAGGCGCTCCCGAGCCGTACCGCGTGGGGATGGGCGCAGGGCTTCGTGCTCCCCGCCTCGGGCGGCCGGCTGGAGCTCTGGCACACCCACGCCACCAGACAGGCAGCGCTGGGCTTGCAGGCCGTGGTGCTGGTGCTGCTGCTCGTCCTCTCCGCACCGGGCAGGCGTCGCCGCCGCGGTCTCGAGGAGGACGGGGCAGGAGAGGAGCCCGTCATGTCCAGGCAGCCCGGCCGTGCGCTCGTGGAGGTGGGAGCGTGACGAGGCCACCTCTCGGGACGGTCGTCGTGGTCGCGGCGCTCGGCGGCCTCACGCTCGTCGGGAGCCTGCTCGGCAGGCCCGCGGCCTCCCGGGTGCGGACCTCGCAGGTCGAGGTCGTCGGCGCCACCGCGGTCTGCCCCGACCTGCGGCAGGTGAAGGGCATCCTCGCGAGCCGCGTCAGCGTGGGAGCAGCGCCGCTGCCCGCAGGGCGAGGAGGCGCCACACGCGGCAAGGTGGAGATCGTCAGCAACTCCGCCCGGACGGCACCGTCACCGTTGGCGGTGAGCGAACCCGGGCAGGTGGCGGTCGGGGTCGGCACCGGGATCGACCAGGACGCGCTGGTCGTCTCGGCAGCCGGTCCGCTGGCGGCCGGGCTCGAGGCGGAGCAGGTCACTCGCGGTGAGGGTGGCCGAGAGCGGGGGCTGGCAGGGCTGCGGTGCGAGCCGCCGCGCCGGGAGGCGTGGTTCGAGGGCGGCTCCACGGTCGTCGGGGACGAGAGCGTGCTCGTGCTCGCCAACGTCGACGACACTCCGGCGACCGTCGACGTGAGCGTCTTCAGCGCCACCGGTCCCGCCGACCCCCGGCCCGGGCAGGGCATCACGGTGGAGCCGCACAGCCGCCGGGTCATCCTCATGGACACGATCGCGCCCGACCGGGCGCTGCTGGCGGTGCACGTCCTGAGCAGGCAGGGCCGGGTGGCCGCCGCGCTCCGGCACTCCCGCACCGACGGCAGCTCCCCGCTGGGAGTCGACTGGGTGCCGCAGGCAGCACCGCCGGCCGCGCAGGTCGTCGTGCCCGGCATCCCGCAGGGCGGCAACGGGCAGCGCTACATCCTCATCACCAACCCGACCACCGACGACACGGTGGCCTCGGTGCGCATCACCACGCAGGACGGGCAGTACGTCCCGACCGGCCTCGACCAGGTCGCGGTGCCGGCGGGCACCACGGTGACCGCACGCCTCGACATCGAGACCCTGCACTCCGCCCTCGCGGCCACCGTCACCACCGACGGGGTCCCGGTGCTGGCGGGCGGCCTGGTCCGCGACGCGCAGCAGGGCAGCAAGACCCGCGAGTTCGCCTACACCGGAGCGAGCATCCCGCTGTCGGGGCCGGCCCTCATGACCGACCTGGTGATCAACCGCCCGACAGAGAGCACGCTGATCCTCTCGGCGCCGCAGGGCAAGGCGACCGTCGTGGTCACCCCGATCCAGGTCCTGGGCCAGCAGGGCAGGCTCCCGGCGGCCAAGACGGTCGTGGTGCCCGCGGGGCGCACCGCAGTGCTGAAGCTCTCGACGTTCTACCCGCCGGGCACCGACGCGCAGCTCGCCGTCGAGGTCCGGCCCCTCGAGGGCTCGGGGCCGGTCTACGCGGCGCGCTACCTGCGCGAGCGGGGTGCGCACGGCCCGCTCACGACGCTGCTCGACCTGCAGGGTCCGGCGCAGCTCGTCCCACGGCTTCCGGCAGTGCTCGACCAGCAGGCGGCCGACTGACGCGGGACGGTCAGAACACCCCGGCCCGACGCAGCAGGGTGTCGACGTCGTCGGCGATGTAGGCCGACCAGGCCGGCGTGAGGTGGTCGTGGTCCCGGCGTACGACGAAGCCGTCCACGATGGGGTCGCAGACCGGCAGTCGCGGGCAGGCGAGCGGGTCGAGGTCGACGGTGCGCACGCCCGGCAGCTCACGTGCCAGCGCGCGGTAGCCGGTCTCGGCGGGTGACAGGCCCTCGGTCTCGAACGCGCAGCTGGTCGAGACGCGCACCCCGGACAGGCAGCTCAGCGCGTGCTGAGGGTCGACCGGGACGGGTTCGACGACCACGAGCAGCCGGCCCGGCCGCGCCAGCGCCGTCAAGGACTGGCGGGTGGCTGCGACGAGCAGGCCGGAGGGGTCGGTAGGCAGCGAGGGGTCGAGCGACTTGACGCTGTAGCTGGCGCCGACCTTGTGGTCGGTCGCGCGGGTCGCCAGCACGATCACGTCCGGGTCGAAGTCGGGGATGACGCGGCGGTACCAGGTCTTCTTGACCCGCTTGCAGTCCTCGTCGTTGCCATGGGTGAACAGCAGTGCCTGCTGCCAGGGGCACCCTGGCCGGGAGGCCACGGCGAGGGTGGCGTTCTCGCGCTTGGCGATGGCGCGGAACGCGGGCAGCAGCATCCCGGCGTGCGAGTCGCCGAGGAGCAGCACCCGCTTGCCGGTGCCGTGCACCGCGATGCACTGGGCCACAGGCACCTTGGTGCAGCTCGGGTCCGGCAGGGCCGGCCCGTCGGCGGGGGACCCTGCCGGGATGCGGGTCGCCTTCTCCGCGTCGAAGCCGGCCATCTGCACCGGCACCACCCGGGGGTCGCTCGCCGCGTGCAGTGCCGCGGCCGAGACGCCGCCCGCCGGCGCGATGACGGGCAGCCGCCGGTCGTGCAGCACGGTGGGCAGCACCACGACGCCGGCGACCAGGCTGGCCGCCAGGCCGCTGACCGCCACCAGGCGGCTGTGCCTACCCAGGACCGGCGACCGCCGGATGGGCAGCTCGAGCAGCTGGTAGCTGAGGGCGGCCAGGGCGGTCGCGACCACCCCGCCGACCACGGTGAGCGCCAGCGAGCTCATCTCGGCGAACCGGCGCACCACGACGAGCACGGGGTAGTGCCACAGGTAGGTGCCGTAGGAGATCTTCCCGAGGAAGGTCACGGGCCCGAGGCTGAGCAGGCGGGCCGCGCCAGCCTGGGGCCGGTGCTCCAGGGTCGCGAGCAGCCCGACCGCTGCGACCGCAGCCGCCACACCACGCACCGACGGGCCGACCGTCACCACGCGGGTGGCCAGGACCACCAGGCCCACCAGGAAGGCGACCTGCAGGGGGCCCGCGACCCACGCACGGCGACCGGGCTCGCGTCCGCGGCTCAGCGCGGTCTCCACGGTGACGGCCAGCAGTGCGCCCACCAGCAGCTGGTAGGCCCGGGTGTGGGTGCCGTAGTAGGCGAGCGACTGGTGGTGCGCGTGCACCGTGAGCGCCAGCGCCAGGAGGGACAGCACCGCGCCCACGCCCGCCACCAGGGCGATCAGGGGGAGCGCCCGGCGTCGGTCCTTCTTGCTGACGACCCACACCAGCAGCAAGGTGAGTGGCCAGAACAGGTAGAACTGCTCCTCCACCGACAGCGACCAGAAGTGCAGCAGCGGGGTGGGGTTGTCGTTGGCGGCGAAGTAGTCGGTCGCCGTGTGGGCGAAGTGCCAGTTCGAGAAGTACAGCGCTGAGGCGCGGGCGTCGCCGACGATGGCCGCCCGGTCCACCGGGCTGGCGAGCGCCAACCAGGTCAGGCTCACCAGCACCAGGACCGCGAGCGCTGCCGGCAGCAGCCGCCGCACCCGGCGGCCGTAGAACTGGACGAGGTCGAACCGCCCCCGGGCCATGTCGGTGAGGATCACGCGGGTGACGAGGTACCCGGAGAGCACGAAGAAGGTGTCGACGCCGATGAAGCCGCCGGACAGGGTGCTCGACCCGGCGTGGAACGCCAGCACCAGGTAGACGGCGAGGGCGCGCACACCGTCGAGGGCGGGCCGGTAGACCAGCCCGGTGTGCGCCGCCGCCGGCGTGGCAGCCGCAGCGGTCCGGTCCGGGGCGGTCTCGGTGGTGGCGGACACGTCCGCACGACTCCGTTCAACGGGGGGCAAGACGCCCAAGGGTAGCGAGGGTGCCGCGCTCAGGACCCTGCGCCGGGTGGGTCGATGACGTCCGGGTCGAGGCCGAGCAGCTGGGCCACCTGGTCGACGACCACCTCGTGGACCAGCTGCCCGAGGTCGTCGCGGTCAGCCGCGCGCGCCTCCAACGGGCGGCGGTAGACCACCACCCGCGCGGGGCCGCGCTGCGGTCGCAGCAGCCGTCCGAGAGGGATCGAGCCCCCGGCGGTCTCGTCGGCGACGACGCCCTCCTCCCAGCCGCTGCCGGGCTCGGGCACGTCCTCCACCGCGAACTCCACCCCGGCGAGCTCGGTGGCCCAGCGCTGGTCCAGCGCGTTGATCACCTCCCGCACCAGGTCGTCGAACCGCTCGGCGCGCGAGAGGGCGGCCGGCACGCGCACCTCGCGACCGCGCACGACGACGCTCGGTTGGAGCAACCGTCCGCGCAGGCCCCGACCGTGCCGCTCGCGCCGCCGGGGGATGCTCACCGCACCAGCCTGGCACAGCCGCCTGGCGCGACACGGCCACCCTGGTGGCTGTCGGGGCGACTGGGGGCTAGCGTTCCGCCACGTGAGTCCCGTCCGGCGCTGCTCGCGCACTGCGTGCGCGCTTCCGGCTGTGGCCACGCTCACCTACGTGTACGCCGACAGCACCGCCGTCGTCGGTCCGCTGGCCACGCACGCCGAGCCCCACACGTACGACCTGTGCGACGCGCACGCCTCGCGGCTCACCGCGCCGCGCGGCTGGGAGGTCGTGCGTCACGACCCCGACCCCGCGCAGACCCGCGTCCGCAGCAGCGACGACCTGGAGGCGCTCGCCGACGCCGTGCGCGAGGCAGCGCGCCCGGTCGTGGGCCGTCCCGGGCTGCCCGAGACCAGCGGCCGCCGCGGCCACCTGAGGGCCCTCCCGACGCCCAGCTGACGCCGTACCCGTGTCCGTTTTGCCCCTTGTTGTGGTGGACACGCCGGTTGCTCAAGGGATCTGACGATTGCTCCGAAGGGGTGAACTACAGCCCTTCATCAGGCTCTTGCCAGCCCTTCGTCCCCTTGGAGCCGGTCATGTCCCTCGTCACCACGCCGACCAGCCGCCTCACGACCTGCGCCGCCTGCGCGGGCACCCGGGTCACGCACATCACCCTGACCCTGACGGACGGCTCGGTCGTCGACTTCGCCTCCTGCCACGTCTGCGAGCACAAGAGCTGGAGCGAGTCCGGTGCCGGCCTCGCGGTCAGCGACGTGCTGCGCAAGGCGCAGAAGGCCGCCCCGAAGGTTCCTCGCAAGATCGCGGTCTGACGCCCGGCCCGAGGTGGGTAGGGTCGGGTCGTGACCGACCTCTCCACGATCGTCAAGGCCTACGACGTCCGGGGTGTCGTCCCCGATGAGCTCGACGCGGACATCGCGCGGGCGCTGGGGGCGGCCTTCGCCCGCTTCGCCGGCGCCGAGCGCATCGTCACCGCGCGCGACATGCGCGAGAGCGGCGTGGCGCTGGGCCAGGCCTTCGCCGAGGGCGTGACCAGCCAGGGCGTCGACGTCGTCGAGTCGGGCCTGGGCTCGACCGACCTGCTGTACTACGCCGCCGGTTCCATGGGGATCCCCGGCGCGATGTTCACGGCGTCGCACAACCCGGCGAAGTACAACGGCATCAAGCTGTGCCTCGCCGGCGCGAAGCCGGTCGGGCAGGAGAGCGGGCTGGCGCAGATCCGGTCCGAGGCCGAGCGGTTCCTCGACGAGGGCATCCCGACCGGCGCCGCCCCCGGGACGGTGACGCAGCAGGACGTGCTCGCGGGCTACGCGGCGTACATGAAGCAGCTCGTGCCCGACCTGGAGGGCATCCGGCCGCTCAAGGTCGTCGTGGACGCCGGCAACGGGATGGGCGGATACACCGTGCCGACCACGTTCGCGGGCCTGCCGCTGGAGGTCACCGACCTCTACTTCGAGCTCGACGGCTCGTTCCCGCACCACGAGGCCAACCCGATCGACCCGGACAACCTGCGCGACCTGCAGAAGGCCGTCCTCGAGAAGGGCGCCGACCTCGGGCTGGCCTTCGACGGCGACGCCGACCGGTGCTTCGTCGTCGACGAGAGGGGGGAGATCGTCAGCCCCTCGACGCTCACCGCGCTCATCGCGGCGCGTGAGCTCGCCCGCGAGCCGGGGTCCACGATCATCCACAACCTCATCACGTCCCGCTCCGTCCCGGAGGTCGTCGAGGAGCTGGGCGGTACGGCGGTCCGGACCCGGGTGGGGCACTCGTTCATCAAGGCCGAGATGGCGCGCACGGGCGCGGTCTTCGGCGGCGAGCACTCCGGCCACTTCTACTTCCGGGACTTCTGGAACGCCGACTCCGGGATGCTGGCGGCGCTGCACACGCTCGCCGCGCTCGGGCACCAGGACGGTCCGCTGTCGGCGCTGCTGGCGTCGTACGAGCGCTACGTGCCGTCCGGTGAGATCAACTCCACCGTCGACGACCAGGCCGCCCGCATCGCCGCGATCAAGCAGGCCTACGCCGACAAGGCGCAGGACGAGCTCGACGGGCTCACCGTCGACCTGGGTGACGGCGCGTGGTTCAACGTGCGGGCCTCCAACACCGAGCCGCTGCTGCGGCTCAACGTCGAGGCGCGCGACGAGGCCACCATGGCCGCGGTCCGCGACGAGGTCCTTGCCCTGATCCGCGGCTAGATAGGGTGTCGCGCATGAAGCTCGATCCTGCTCTCCTCGAGATCCTCGCCTGCCCCGACTGCAAGGCGCCGCTGAAGGCCGACGACGCCGCCGAGGAGCTGGTCTGCACCGGCTGCGGGCTCGCCTACCCGGTGCGCGACGACATCCCGGTGCTGCTGGTCGACGAGGCCCGCAAGCCCTCGTGACCGTCGACCTGCTCCTCGACAGCGCGGCCGAGCTCGAAGCAGGCGATCCCGCCGGGATGATGCGGGCGGTCGCGTCGAGCGCCGCCCAGGTGCGCGAGGCGGCGGTGCTGTCCGCCGAGGCCGGCCTGGCCCGCCTCGGTGACGAGGACCTGCCGCGCTCGGTCGTCGTGCTCGGGATGGGCGGCTCCGGCATCGCGGGCGACGTGCTCGCAGCCGTGGCCGGCCCGACCTGCCCGGTGCCGGTGCTGAGCCACCGCGGGCACGGCCTCCCGACCTGGGTCGGCGCAGCCGACCTGGTGATCGCGGTCTCCTGCTCCGGTACGACGGAGGAGACGCTCTCGGCCCTGGAGGAGGCGGTCCGTCGGGGCTGCCGGCTGCTGGTCGTGGGTGCCGCGGGCTCCCCGGTCGAGGAACTGGCCTCCCGGGCGCGGGCGCTGTTCGTGGCCGTGCCCCAGGGCCGTCAGCCGCGCGCCTCGGTCTTCGCCCTGTCGACGCCGCTGGTCATCGCCGGGGACGCGCTCGGGCTGCTGTCCTGCAGCCCGGAGGAGGTCGAGGCCACCGCCGTCCTGCTCGAGCAGCTCGCCGGCCGCAACCGGCCCGATGCCGAGCTCGCCCTCAACCCCGCCAAGACGCTTGCCCTGTCGCTCGCCGGTCGGCTGCCGGTCGTGTGGGGGAGCTCGCCGCTGTCCGGTGTGGCCGCCTACCGGTTCGCCTGCCAGCTCAACGAGAACAGCAAGACGCCCGCGCCGTGGGGGGTGCTGCCGGAGGCCGGCCACAACCAGGTCGTCGCCTTCGACGGGCCGTTCGCGGGCGGGGAGCGCGACATCTTCGCCGACCCCGGCGACGAGCCCGAGCAGACCCAGGTGCACCTGGTCCTGCTGCGCGACACCGAGGAGCACCCGGCGGTGGCCCGGCGTGCCGTCGTGTGCCGCGACCTCGCCCGTGCGCGCGGCGTCGAGGTCAGCGAGCTGGTCGCGGAGGGGTCGTCGCCCTTCCAACGACTGGCCTCGCTGGTCACGCTGGGGGACTGGGCCTCGACCTACCTCGCCCTGAGCCAGCGCATCGACCCGACGCCCGTCGAGGCGATCACCGAGCTGAAGGCGGCCCTCGGCCGATGAGTGCCGGTGGCGGCGGCAAGGCTGTCGTCGCGGCGCTCGGCGCCAACCTCGCGATCGCCGCGGCGAAGCTCGTGGGGTTCGCGGTGACCGGGTCGTCCTCGATGCTCGCCGAGGCGGTGCACTCCTTCGCCGACTCCGGCAACCAGGTGCTGCTGCTGGTGGGCGGCAAGCGCGCTGCCCGGGACGCCGACGAGCGGCACCCGTTCGGGTACGGCCGGGAGCGCTACTTCTACTCCTTCGTCGTCGCGCTGGTGCTGTTCAGCCTCGGCTCGCTCTTCGCGCTCTTCGAGGGCCTCGACAAGGTCCGCCACCCGCACCACCTCGACTCCGCAGGAGTGGCCGTCGCGATCCTGCTCTTCGCGATCGTCGCGGAGGCGTTCTCCTTCCGCACCGCGATCGGCGAGGCGTCGCCCCTCAGGAACGGGGTGTCCTGGCCCGACTACGTCCGGCGCGCCAAGTCACCGGAGCTGCCGGTGGTGCTGCTCGAGGACTTCGCCGCCCTCATCGGGCTGTTCCTGGCGCTGCTCGGCGTCACTCTGACGCTGGTCACCGACGACCCGGTCTGGGACGGCGTCGGGACGCTGGGGATCGGCGTGCTGCTCGGGTTCGTGGCCATCGTGCTCGCGGTGGAGATGAAGGGCCTGCTCATCGGCGAGTCGGCCTCGCGGGAGGCGGTCGCAGCCATCCGCACGGCGCTCGTCGACGGCGAGACCGTGCTGCGGGTCATCCACCTCAAGACGCTGCACCTGGGACCGGACGAGCTGCTGGTCGCCGCCAAGGTGGCAGTCGCGCCGGGGCTGGCCCTGCCCGCGGTGGCCCGTGCGATCGACGACGCCGAGGTGCGGGTGCGGGCGGCCGAGCCGCTGGCCCGGCAGCTGTACCTCGAGCCCGACCTCGACCGCAGCCCGTCCGCAGTGTCCTCGCTCCAAGAGGGCTCCTAGAAGCGCTTGAGCGCCATCTGCGCGGTCATCCTCGCGGTCTCCGTGCCGTCCGCCGTCGCCAGCATGATCTCGACGGGGAACACTGCCACCCCGCGCTGCGCGTAGGACGCCCGGGCGCCCTCCTCGTCGCCGGCCAGGCGGGCGGTGGCGGTGACCGGACCGGTGGCGATGGCGCTGTAGCTGATCTCGGCGGACTTGATGAGCGGCACCGCGCCGCCCCGGACCAGGTCCTCGAACACGCTCACCACGACGCCGGCAGCCGCGGTCTCGCCGAAGCCGAACAGCGTCGCGGCGTGCGGGCCCCCGACGTGGTTGTGCAGGGACTCCGGGGCGTCGAGCTCGAGCACGGCCTCGCCGCCGCCCAGCGAGACCAGGTGCGGGCCCAGGGTGCGGGCGAAGGGGCTGCCGCCCTCCACGAGGGCGGTGAGGTCGGCGTCCTGCGGTGAGGTCATCTGCGTAGTGTGCCGCTCGTGACCGCTCACGACGTGGCCGACCTGTCCCTGGCCGATGCCGGGGCGCGCCGCATCGCCTGGGCTGAGCGGGCCATGCCGGTCCTCGGTCTCATCCGGGAGCGCTTCGCCGCCGACCGCCCGCTCACCGGGCTCACCGTCGCGGCGTGCATGCACGTCACCACCGAGACCGCGGCGCTGGTCCGCACCCTCGCCGCGGGCGGTGCCCGGCTGCACCTGGCGGCGAGCAACCCGCTGTCCACCCAGGACGACGTGGCGGCGGCACTGGCGGCCGAGGGCGTGGGGGTCTTCGCCCGGCACGGCGTCGACCGTGACGGGTACGTCGAGCACCTGCGTGCCGTGCTGCGCGCCGCGCCGCAGCTGGTCCTGGACGACGGGTGCGACCTGGTCAACCTGCTGCACGCGACGCCCGCGCTGCTGCGAGGGGTGCGTGCGGGCGTCGAGGAGACCACCACGGGGGTGCTGCGGCTGCGCCAGATGGCGGCTGACAAGGCGCTCGCGCTGCCGATGGTGGCGGCCAACGACACGGCGGTGCAGCGCCTGGTCGCGAACCGCCACGGCACCGGCCAGTCGACCCTCGACGCGGTCCTGCGCTCGACCGGGATGCTGCTGGCCGGCACGACCGTGGTGGTCGCCGGCTACGGCCCGTGCGGCCTCGGCATCGCGGACCGCGCCCGCGGTCTCGGGGCGCAGGTCGTCGTGACGGAGATCGACCCGGCGCGCGCGCTCGAGGCGGTGCTGGACGGTCACCGGGTGCTGCCGATGGCGCAGGCTGCCCCGCAGGGCGACGTCTTCGTCACCGCCACCGGCAACCGCGACGTCCTGCGCGAGGAGCACTTCGCGGTCATGAAGGACGGCGCGGTGCTGGTGAACGCCGGTCACTTCGACGTCGAGGTCGACGTCGCGGCCCTCGCGGCGCTCTCGGTGGAGGTGCACCGACGGGTCCGTCCGCACGTCGACGAGCACCTCATGGCGGACGGCCGCCGGCTGCTGCTGGTCGCGGAGGGCCGGCTGGCGAACCTCGCGGCGGCCGAGGGGCACCCGGCCGCCGTCATGGACGTCTCGTTCGCCGTACAGGCTCTGACGCTGGAGTGGTTGACGGGGCAGTCGCTCGAGCCGGGGGTCTACCAGGTGCCCGAGCAGATCGACCTGGAGGTGGCCCGCACCAGGCTCGCGGCGCTGGGGGTGGTGCTCGACGAGGTGACGCCGGAGCAGGAGCGCTACCTGTCGAGCTGGCGGGCGTGAGGGGGCGCTACCGCGTCGGGACGGTGCGCGAGCGCTTCTCGTGCGGCGCCGGTCCCGAGGGCTGGCGCTACACCTGCACGAACGACCTGCGCGACACCCTCGACCTGACGGTCGACGACGACGGCCGGGTACGACGGCTGGTGGCCGTCTTCGACGGGTGGACCGTCCGTGGGGGAGCGGTCGGGGGCGAGGTGCTGTGGACGCGCGGCGACGACGGGGTCGAGCACCGGGCCGACGCCGTGGGCTTCACCGGGACGAGCCCGGCGTTCGACGTCGCGACCGCGCGGCTGCTCGGGCTCGAGGTGGGGCAGTCCCGGCGGTTGGCCCTGGTCGAGCTCACCGAGCCCGTCGGTGCGGCGCGGACGGTGCAGCGCTCCTGGACCCGGGTGCCGGGGCCGGCGCCGGACGTCGACCGCTACGACGTGGCCGATCTCGCGACCGGCGAGGGCTGGGTGGTGCACCTGTCCGGCGAGGTGCTCGTCAGCCGCGAGGGCGCGCGACCGGCGGTGCTCGAGGAGCTCGTGGTCTGACACGTCTGTGTCAAGGATCGTCCGTTCCGGCGTGCGGGGCTGACACGACCCTGTTAGGCTCGACGGCGATGACGCTCACCATCCACGAGGCTGCGACGACCACGGGCTGGTCGCCGCGCATGCTGCGCTACGTCGAGCAGCTCGGCCTCGTGGAGCCGGCGAGGTCGAAGGCGGGCTACCGGCTCTACGGCCCGGCCCAGCTGCAGCGGCTGCGCACCCTGCGCACGCTCCTGCAGACCCACGGGCTCGAGCTCGGCGACGTCGGCTTCGCGCTCCGGCTGCGGCAGGAGCCGGAGCTGGCGGCGGCCCTCGACACCTGGTTCAGCACCGTGCCGGCCGCGCCCGAGGGCGTCCCGGACGGCGACTGGCTCGCCTTCGAGCAGGACAAGCACCAGCACCTCCTCAACCACTGATTGGGAACACCCATGGACTTCAAGGTCGCTGACCTCTCCCTGGCCGAGTTCGGCCGCAAGGAGATCCGCCTCGCCGAGCACGAGATGCCGGGCCTCATGGCCATGCGCGCGGAGTACGGCGCGAGCAAGCCGCTCACCGGCGCCCGCATCACCGGCTCGCTGCACATGACCGTGCAGACCGCCGTGCTCATCGAGACCCTCGTGGAGCTCGGCGCCCAGGTGCGCTGGGTGTCCTGCAACATCTTCAGCACCCAGGACCACGCTGCGGCGGCCGTCGCGGTCGGCCCGAACGGCACCGTCGACGACCCGCAGGGCGTGCCGGTCTTCGCCTGGAAGGGCGAGACCCTCGAGGAGTACTGGTGGTGCACCGAGCAGGTCGTCAGCTGGCCTGACGGCGGTGGCCCCAACATGATCCTCGACGACGGCGGCGACGTGACGCTGCTCGTGCACAAGGGCGTGGAGTACGAGAAGGCCGGCGCCGTGCCGTCCGCCGGACCCGAGGACAGCGACGAGTGGAAGGTCGTCCTCGACACCCTCCGCCGCTCGCTCGCCGAGGACCCGCAGCGCTTCACCCGCATCGCCGCCGGCATCAAGGGCGTGACCGAGGAGACCACCACGGGTGTCCACCGGCTCTACGAGTTCGCCAAGGCCGGCACGCTGCTGTTCCCGGCGATCAACGTCAACGACTCGGTCACCAAGAGCAAGTTCGACAACCTCTACGGCTGCCGGCACTCGCTCGTCGACGGCATCAACCGCGCCACCGACGTCATGCTCGCCGGCAAGACCGCGGTCGTCTGCGGCTTCGGTGACGTCGGCAAGGGCTCCGCGGAGTCGCTGCGGGCCCAGGGCGCGCGCGTCATCGTCACCGAGATCGACCCGATCTGCGCGCTGCAGGCGGCCATGCAGGGCTACCAGGTGGCTCGCCTCGAGGACGTCGTCGAGACCGCCGACGTCTTCATCACCACGACCGGCAACAAGGACATCATCATGGCCGCCGACATGGCCAAGATGAAGCACCAGGCGATCGTCGGCAACATCGGCCACTTCGACAACGAGATCGACATGGCCGGCCTGGCCCGCACCTCCGGCATCAAGCGGATCAACATCAAGCCGCAGGTCGACGAGTGGGTCTTCCCGGACGGCCACTCGATCATCGTGCTGTCCGAGGGCCGGCTGCTGAACCTCGGCAACGCGACCGGTCACCCGAGCTTCGTGATGAGCAACTCCTTCACCAACCAGACGATCGCCCAGATCGAGCTGTTCACGAAGACCGAGGAGTACCCGCTGGGCGTCTACGTGCTCCCGAAGCACCTCGACGAGAAGGTCGCCCGGCTGCACCTCGACGCCCTCGGCGTCCGGCTCACCGAGCTGCGCAAGGACCAGGCCGAGTACATCGGCGTGGACGTGGAGGGCCCCTACAAGCCGGACCACTACCGCTACTAGTCGCTCCCCGTACGGCGGAGGCCGGCCACCCCGACGGGGTGGCCGGCCTCTCGTGCGACCACCGGTCCTGCCGTCCTGGGACCTCGGTCCCTGGGCCGGGCGGGGGTGGCGCAGGAGGCTGGGGTCACGAGCCAGGCGCTGCCGGGGGAAGGCCCCCGGATGGTGGGTGGGGCGAGAGCCGCACCGGGGTCCGATTCCTCCGCCTGGTACCGCGCGGGTCAGTCCGCCCTGCCGAGCACGAACGCCTGGTTGTCCCGCTCCTGCTCCTGAGCCCGGCGCACCAGGCGGCGCACCTCTCGCAGACCGGCGGCCTCGAGCTGACCGGCGACCTGATCGGCCGTGTAGCGGTGACGCGTCAGGTGCTCCGATCCGACGGCGGCACGAGTCCACCCTGACGACGCTGTCCACCCGTGAAGCGAAGGCGCTCACGTCCAGTGCTCGCCCCGCCGACCCGGGAGCCGGTGGTCGCGGTCCTGGCCCGGTCCGGCCGCGAAGCCGGAGGCGCGGGCTCTTCGAGATGGCCTGGGATTGCTGGGTTCTCGGGTTGTGGACAGGGTCGGTTCTGTCCGGTCCGGCGGTAGAATCGATCACATGTTCGACATTGATCTCGCGGCGGTGGTGGAGCGGGA
>JBAVRG010000285.1:0-2234 GCA_049694795.1 Mycobacteriales bacterium | reverse complement strand
GGGCGACTCCCCCGCCGCCGGCGACAGCGTGACCTCCGGGGCCCGGGCGGTGACCGCCGGCCGGGTGTCCCCCGCCCTGACGAACGCGACCGCCGCCCCCGCGCACAGCGCCGCCGAGAGCACCAGCGCCACCAGCACGAACAACCGCGGCCGAGCGCGGACGAGTGCCGAGATCATCGACCGAACCTGGGCGCACGCACGTGCCGCCCTCCCCCCTGAGACCCCCTGAGACCGCGGAATGATATGCGGACAAAAGCCACCTCGGGTGGGACCGCTCTACAGCCGCAGCCGGAGTGCCGGCCAGGTGCCCGCGAACCCCGGGTGCAGCGGCAGCAGGTCCACGTCCGCCGGCGGCACCCAGCGGACGTCCGCGCTCTCCCGGTCCAGCGCGTGCACCGGGAGCACGGCGTCGACCCGGGCCAGCACGGTGGTGTAGGTCCAGCCGCCGTGGTCGTCGACGAGCTCCTCGACGACGGCCAGACCGACCGTGTCGAGGCCGGTCTCCTCCCGGGCCTCACGCAGCGCCGTCTCGACCGCGCTCTCCCGCGAGCCGCGCGCCCCGCCCGGGACGCCCCAGGTGTCGCCGTGGTGGCTCCACGCGGCGCGGTGCTGCAGCAGGACCGACGGGCCGGGGGCGACGAGCAGCAGGCCGGCGGCGCCGTACACGCCCCAGTGGTCGTGGCCCGCGCCGCAGCGCGCCCAGCCGTCGCCGTCCCTCACCAGCAGTCGTCAGCCGCAGTCGTCAGCCACAGCAGCCGCCGCCGCAGCAGCCGCCCGAGGGCGCCGGCGCGCTGGCGGTGCCACCGACCGCGACCGGGGAGAACACCCGGCTGGTCTCGGGATGGCCCTGCGGGCAGCAGGGACGGCTGTCGTCGGTGATGCTGCGGGTCACCTCGAAGGCGGTGTCGCAGGTCCGGCACCGGAAGTCGTAGGTGGGCATGCGACCAGGGTACGGCGGCCGGGCCCGCTCAGGCCGAGGTCCCGTGCCGGCCGTGACCGGCGGCGAACCGCGCCGCGCCCTGCGCCGCCTCCGTCAGCGACACCAGCCCGTGCGCCCACTCCGCGGCGAGGGCGTCCTCGACCGACAGCCCCCACTGACCCAGCAGCGAGGCGCGGTCCTGCCGCAGGCACAGCTGAGGGAGCGCCGCGAGCTCGTGCGCCAGCGCCACCGCCGCAGCGCGCGCCTCGCCGGCGGGGACCACGCGGTTGGCGAGACCAAGGCGCAGCGCCTCCTGCGCCCCCACCGGTCGCCCGGTGAGGACCAGGTCCAGCGCCACGCCCTGCCCCACGACGCGTGGCAGCCGCACCGTCCCGCCGTCGATGAGCGGCACGCCCCAGCGCCGGCAGAAGACGCCGAACACCGCCGTCTCGGAGGCCACCCGCAGGTCGCACCACAGCGCCAGCTCGAGCCCACCGGCGACCGCGTGCCCCTCGACGGCTGCGACGACGGGCTTGCTCAGCTGCAGCCGGGTCGGTCCCATCGGTCCGGGCCCCTCCCCCGGTGCCGCTGCCGGCATGGTGCCCGCGCTCACGGCCTTGAGGTCCGCACCGGAGCAGAAGTGGCCGTCGCTGCCGGTCAGCACGCCCACGCACAGGTCCGCGCGCTCCTCCAGCTCGGTGAAGGCCGCGACCAGCGCCGCGGCGTGCGCGCCGTCCACCGCCCCGCGCGCCTCGGGGCGGTCGAGGACCACCACCCGGACCGGTCCGTCGTCCTCCACGTGCACTGCCATGGGCGCAACCTAAGGCCCGTTGAGGCGGCGTCCACGCGGTGCGGGAGGATGGCACCCGACAACCCGTGCTTCCTGGAGGGCTCCACCTGTGACTGACATCAGCTTCGACGGCCGCGTCGCGATCGTGACCGGCGCCGGCGGCGGCATCGGCCGCACCTACGCCCTCGACCTCGCGCGCCGCGGCGCCCAGGTCGTCGTCAACGACCTCGGCGGCAGCGTGGACGGCAAGGGCGGCAGCGACACGGCCGCGCAGAAGGTCGTCGACGAGATCAAGGCTGCCGGTGGCGAGGCCGTGGCCAACTACGACAGCGTCTCCACCCCCGAGGGCGGCGCGAACATCGTCAAGACCGCCGTGGACGCGTTCGGCAAGGTCGACATCGTCGTCAACAACGCCGGCATCCTGCGCGACAAGAGCTTCCTGAAGCTCGAGTGGGCCGACCTCGACGCCGTCCTCGACGTGCACCTCAAGGGCGCCTTCTACGTCAGCCAGCCGGCCTTCGCGGT
>JBAVRG010000284.1:0-3014 GCA_049694795.1 Mycobacteriales bacterium | reverse complement strand
GATCGTGCCGCGGCTGGTCCGCGACGTCGACTACGAGGTCGACGAGAAGAAGCGCACCATCGGCATCCTCGAGAGCGGCGTGGAGAAGGTCGAGGACCAGCTCGGCATCGAGAACCTCTACGAGGCGGTCAACACCCCGCTCGTGGGCTACCTCAACAACGCCCTCAAGGCGCACACGCTCTACAAGCGCGACAAGGACTACGTCGTCCAGAACGGCGAGGTGCTCATCGTCGACGAGTTCACCGGCCGCATCCTCGCCGGCCGTCGCTACAACGAGGGCATGCACCAGTCGATCGAGGCGAAGGAGGGCGTCGCGATCAAGGACGAGAACCAGACCCTCGCCACGATCACGCTGCAGAACTACTTCCGCCTCTACGACAAGCTGGCCGGCATGACGGGCACCGCCTCCACGGAGGCGGCGGAGTTCGACCAGACCTACAAGCTCGGGGTCGTGCCCATCCCGACCAACCGGCCGATGATGCGCGCCGACGAGCCCGACGTGGTCTTCAAGACCGAGGTGGCCAAGTACGACGCCGTCGTCGACGACATCGCGGAGAAGCACGAGGCCGGCCAGCCGGTGCTCGTGGGCACCGTGTCGGTCGAGAAGAGCGAGTACCTCTCCGGCCTGCTCCGCAAGCGCGGCATCCCGCACGAGGTCCTCAACGCCAAGCAGCACGAGCGCGAGGCCACGATCGTGGCCCAGGCCGGCCGCAAGGGTGCTGTCACGGTCGCCACCAACATGGCCGGTCGCGGCACCGACATCATGCTCGGCGGCAACCCGGAGTTCCTCGCCGAGCGCGAGCTGCGGGCGCGCGGGCTGTCGCCGGTCGAGACCCCGGAGGACTACGAAGCCGCCTGGCCGGCCGCCCTCGAGAAGGCGAAGGCTGCGGTGGCTGCCGAGCACGAGGAGGTCGTGGCCGCCGGCGGGCTCTACGTCCTCGGCACCGAGCGGCACGAGTCCCGGCGCATCGACAACCAGCTGCGCGGTCGTTCCGGGCGCCAGGGCGACCCGGGGCTGTCGCGCTTCTACCTGTCGCTGGGCGACGACCTGATGCGGCTGTTCAACGCGGGTGCCGTCGAGTCGATCATGACGCGCCTCAACATCCCCGAGGACATCCCCATCGAGTCCAAGATGGTGTCGCGGGCGATCCGGTCGGCCCAGACCCAGGTCGAGGCGCAGAACTTCGAGATCCGCAAGAACGTCCTCAAGTACGACGAGGTCCTCAACCGCCAGCGCACCGTCATCTACGACGAGCGCCGCAAGGTGCTGAACGGCGCCGACCTGCACGAGCAGGTGCGCGCGATGGTCGACGAGACCGTCGAGTCCTACGTCATGGCCGAGTGCGGCGAGGGCTACCCGGAGGACTGGGACCTCGAGAAGCTGTGGACGGCTCTCAAGACGCTCTACCCGGTGGGCATCCCGCTCGACGTCGTGGAGGCCGAGCGCGAGTCGCTGTCGGCCGAGTACCTCGCCGAGGAGCTCAAGGCCGACGCGCAGAAGGCCTACGACAACCGCGAGGCGTCGCTGGGCATCGGCGCGGACGACGAGCCCGTCATGCGCGAGCTCGAGCGCCGGGTGCTGCTGTCGGTCCTGGACCGCAAGTGGCGCGAGCACCTCTACGAGATGGACTACCTCCAGGAGGGCATCGGGCTGCGCGCCATGGGCCAGCGCGACCCGCTCGTGGAGTACCAGCGCGAGGGCTTCGACATGTTCACCTCCATGATGGACGCCATCAAGGAGGAGTCCGTCGGGTTCCTGTTCAACGTCGAGGTGCAGGTCGAGGAGCCGCAGGCCCCGCCGCCGGTGGACCTGGTCGCCACCGGCCCGGGCGAGCTGGGCAACGAGCCGGTGGTCGAGCACCTGCTGGCCGACGCCGAGCCGACTCCCGCGGCCGAGATCCCGGCGACCCCCTCCGCCGGTACGGCGTCCTCGCCCGCTGCGGCAGTGCCGGCCGACCCGCCGGTGGCCGCTCCTGCGCCGGCTCCGGCCGGTGGTCTGCCGGAGGCGTTCGGCCGGCCGGACCGACCCGCCGCGCTGCAGTACTCCGCGCCGAACGCGGAGGGCGGGGTGAGCACCACCGGCGGCGTCATCGACCCGCTGACCGGTCAGGTCACCAGCGAGGGTCCGTCCCGCAACGCCCCGTGCCCCTGCGGCTCGGGCAAGAAGTACAAGCGCTGCCACGGCGACCCGCGCCACTCCGGCTGACGCGCGGGCGGCTCACAGCCCGATGAGGTCGGTGCACCGCCAGCGGCCGTCCTGGCCCTCCAGTCGGAGGGCGAGGGCACCGAAGCGGCTCCCTCGCCGCACGGTCGCGCACACCTCGACCACGCCGTCCGGGCGCTCCTGGACGTGCAGCGAGCGGACCGAGCGGCGGTCCGGCCGCGGGCCACGGGGGCGTCCCAGCGGGCCGAGGGTCTGCGTCAGCGCGGCGTAGAGGTCCGGGGTGGTCTCCCGGCGCAGCTGGGTGACCGAGCGCACGCCGGCCAGCACCTCCAGGACCCCGAGGACCAGCGTGCCCGCGAACGCCCGCGCCGCGGGCAGCTGTGCCGTCGGGGTGCGCCCGTCAGCTGGCCACGGATCGTCCAGCACTGCGGGCTCAGCGGCGGTCGGGAGCGCTGCGACCAGCCGCAGGGCCGGTCCGGCGGCGGGCTCGTCGTCGTACGGCGGGGCGCACGGCGGGGCCGGCACGACCCGCAGGACCGGCGGGGCGGCGGTCGTGGGGCCGGCTGCCGCGGGAGAGCTCAGCGCGGGTGGGGCGGCTGAGGTCATGGCTGAGGTCATGGCTGAGGTCATGGCTGAGGTCATGGCGGTCCTCCGGTCAGGGACGGGTCGGCGGGCTGGGCGGCGGGATCAGCTGGGTGCCCACCTGGATGAGGTCGGGGTCGGTGCCGATCACGGCGCGGTTGGCCGCCCACCAGCGCGGCCACGAGCGCGCGATCTGCGGGTCCGAGGCGGTGGGACCGAGCGCGGCGGCAGCGAGCGACCACAGCGAGTCGCCGGGGCGCACCCGCAC
>JBAVRG010000283.1:0-5118 GCA_049694795.1 Mycobacteriales bacterium | reverse complement strand
CGCCGACGAGGTGGCCGAGGAGGTCGAGGAGCGGGTGCGCGCCGCGCTGGCGCACGACGCCCCGCCGCTGCCCGCCCTCGCCGAGCAGGAGGAGCCGCAGCCGCCCCCGCTGCCGTCGGCGCAGGAGATCTTCCGGAGCAACCCCGGGGTGGGTCGCTTCCTCGACTCGCTCCTCGGCGCACCCGGGCCCTGAGGTCCTGCTGGGGCAGGATGGGCGACATGGCCGTCGACCCCCTCGCCTTCCGGCGGCAGGTGCACGAGCACGCCCTCGAGGCAGCGCACGCCATGCTGCTCGAGCGGGGCTGGGACAAGGTCCGCTTCGGCGACGTCGCTGCCGCGATCGGGGTGAGCCGGCCGACGCTGTACGCGGCGTTCGGCAACAAGGAGGGCCTCGGCGAGGCGCTCGTGCTGCGCGAGACCGACCGGTTCATGACCGGCATCGGCGAGGTGCTGGCCGCGCACACCGACGACGCCGAGGGGGCGGTGACGGCAGCCGTCACGTTCACCTTGGCGGAGGCCGAGCGCAGCCCGGTGCTGCACGCCGTGCTGACCTCGACGCGGGGCGGCAGCGAGAGCCTGCTGCCCTTGCTCACCACCCGTTCCGGGCCGGTGCTGCACGCCGCCACCGCGGTGCTGGTGGCGTGGTTCACCGAGAGCTTCCCCGGGGTCGCCGAGGAGGAGGTGCGCGAGGGCGTCGACGCCCTGGTGCGCCTGGTGGTGAGCCACCTCGTGCTGCCCGCGGACGACCCGGCGCGCACGCCGGAGCGACTCGCGCGGCTCGCGGTGCGCTACCTGGCGGTCGCCGAGCGCGGGCGGCTCAGAGCAGGTCGAACCGGTCCAGGTTCATGACCTTGTCCCACGCCGCGACGAAGTCGCGCACGAACTTCTCCTCGGCGTCGTCCGTGGCGTAGACCTCGGCGAGCGCGCGCAGCTGCGAGTTCGAGCCGAAGACCAGGTCGACGCGGCTGCCGGTCCACCTGACCTCGCCCGTCGCGACGTCGCGGCCCTCGAAGGCCTCCGCGTCCTCGGACGTCGGCTGCCAGGTCGTCCGCAGGTCGAGCAGGTTGACGAAGAAGTCGTTGGTCAGCGATCCCGGGGTGCTGGTGAAGACGCCGTGCGGAGCCTGCTTGGTGTTTGCGCCCAGGACGCGGAGGCCACCGATGAGCACGGTCATCTCGGGTCCGCTCAGGGTGAGCAGGTTCGCCCGGTCCAGCAGGAGGTACTCCGCCGGCAGCCGGTGGCCCTTGCCGAGGTGGTTGCGGAACCCGTCCGCTGTCGGCTCGAGCGGTGCGAAGGACTCCGCGTCGGTCTGCTCCTGGGAGGCGTCCATGCGGCCGGGCGCGAAGGGCACCTGGACGTCATGACCGGCGTTCCTCGCGGCCTGCTCGACGGCAGCGCAGCCGCCGAGCACGATCAGGTCGGCGAGCGAGACCCTCTTGCTGCCGGTCTGGGCGGCGTTGAAGCCCTCCTGGACGCCCGTCAGGGTCCGCAGCACGGTCGCCAGCTGGTCGGGGTCGTTGACCTCCCACCCGCGCTGCGGCTCGAGGCGCAGGCGCGCGCCGTTGGCGCCGCCGCGCTTGTCGCTGCCGCGGAACGTCGACGCGGACGCCCATGCGGTCGAGACCAGCTGGGCGACGGACAGCCCGGAGGCGAGGATCTGGCCCTTGAGGGCGGCGACGTCCTGAGCGTCGACCAGCTCGTGGTCGACCGCGGGGACCGGGTCCTGCCAGATCAGCGTCTCCTGGGGGACCAGCGGCCCGAGGTAGCGCTGGATCGGTCCCATGTCGCGGTGGGTCAGCTTGAACCACGCGCGGGCGAACGCGTCCGCGAGCTGGTCCGGGTGCTCGAGGAAGCGCCGGGAGATCTGCTCGTAGACCGGGTCCACCCGCAGCGCGAGGTCCGTCGTCGCCATCATCGGGGCGTGCCGCTTCGAGGGGTCGTGCGCGTCGGGTACGGCGTCCGCCGCGGCCCCGTCCTTCGGCTTCCACTGCTGCGCGCCGGCGGGGCTGTGCGTCAGCTCCCACTCGTAGCCGAAGAGGGTCTCGAAGTAGCTGCTGTCCCAGGTCACCGGGGTGGGGGTCCACGCGCCCTCGAGCCCGCTGGTGATCGTGTCCCCGCCCTTGCCGCTGCCGAAGGAGTTCCGCCAGCCCAGGCCCTGCTGCTCGAGGGGGGCGGCCTCCGGCTCGGGGCCGACGTACTGGTTCGGGTCGGCCGCACCGTGCGTCTTGCCGAAGGTGTGACCGCCGGCGATGAGCGCGACCGTCTCCTCGTCGTTCATGGCCATGCGGGCGAACGTCTCGCGGATGTCACGTGCCGCGGCCATCGGGTCCGGGGTGCCGTTCGGGCCCTCCGGGTTCACGTAGATGAGGCCCATCTGGACCGCTGCCAGGGGGTTCTCCAGCTCCCGGTCGCCGGTGTAGCGCTCGTCGCCGAGCCAGGTGTCCTCGGGGCCCCAGTAGACGTCCTCGTCGGGCTCCCAGACGTCCGCGCGACCGCCGCCGAAGCCGAAGGTCGTGAAGCCCATGGACTCGAGGGCGCAGTTGCCGGCGAAGACCATGAGATCGGCCCACGAGATCTGCTGGCCGTACTTCTGCTTGACCGGCCAGAGCAGTCGGCGGGCCTTGTCGAGGTTGGCGTTGTCGGGCCAGCTGTTCAGCGGCGCGAAGCGCTGCATGCCGGACCCGGCACCACCGCGTCCGTCGCTGATGCGGTAGGTGCCCGCCGCGTGCCACGCCATCCGGATGAAGAGCGGCCCGTAGTGGCCGTAGTCGGCCGGCCAGCACTCCTGCGAGGTGGTCATGGCAGCCTCGACGTCCCGCTTCAGGGCGTCGAGGTCGAGGGTCTGGAACTCCTTGGCGTAGTCGAACTCCGCGCCGAGGGGGTCCGCGACGGCGGGGTTCTTCTGGAGGATCTTCAGGTTGAGCTGGTTCGGCCACCAGGCGCGGTTGTCCGCGCCCTCGGTCGGGTGAGTGGCGCGTCCGGCCGTGACAGGGCACCGGCCTGCGCTCTCCTCGTTCATCTCGCCAACGACGGCGTCAGGGCTGTCAGACACGGGAATCCCTCCGGGCTCAGTGGGTGGCTCAGCAAGCGTGGGCGGTGGAGCAGCCGGGGCACAGGCCCCAGTAGACGACCTCGGCCTCGTCGATGGAGAAGCCCCGGTCGTCGGACGCGGTGAGGCAGGGCGTGGCGCCGACGGCGCAGTCGACGTCGGCGATGACACCGCACGACCGGCACACGACGTGGTGGTGGTTGTCCCCGACCCGCGACTCGTAGCGCGCCACGGAGCCGGCCGGCTCGATCCGCCGCAGCAGCCCCGCGGTCGTCAGCGCGCGCAGCACGTCGTACACGGCCTGCTGGGACACGGCACGCAGGTCCTCACGTACGACCCGGATGATCGAGTCCGTGTCCGCGTGGGGGTGCTCGTGCACGGCGGCCAGCACCGCCAACCGGGGACTCGTCACCCGCAGCGCGGCGGCGCGCAGCTGGTGCTCGAAGTCCGACGACGTGGACACCCTTGGAGCGTGCCCCTGGTTCTGGAACCGGTCAAGAAAAACCGCACGGCTGCGCTCAGGCGCTGACCACCATCATCCGGAAGTCGGACTTGGCCGCGCCGCAGTCGGGGCAGCTCCAGTCGTCGGGGATGTCCTCCCACCGGGTGCCCGGCGCGATGCCGTCCTCGGGCCAGCCCTGCGCCTCGTCGTACTCGTAGCCGCACTGCTGGCAGCGCCAGATCCTCACGCCGCGACCCCTTCGCCGGTGGGGGTGCCGAAGCGGGCCAGGTAGGCGGCGCGCTTGGACGGGTGGAGGTTGGCGCGGGTCACGTCGCCGCCGTAGTGAGCGAGCACCTTGGGGTCCATGACCCGGCGCCACAGCGGGGTGAGGTAGGCGAGGACGATCATCGCGCCGTACCCGCTGGGCAGCTGCGGCGCGGAGTCCATGTGCCGCAGCGACTGGAAGCGGCGCATCGGGTTGGCGTGGTGGTCGCTGTGCCGCTGCAGGTGGTAGAGCAGCACGTTGCTCGCGGTGTTGTTGGAGTTCCAGCTGTGCTGCGGGGCGGTCCGCTCGTAGCGGTCCCCGACCCGCTGCCGCAGCAGCCCGTAGTGCTCGAGGTAGTTGACGACCTCGAGCAGCGAGAACCCGAAGACCGCCTGCACCAGCAGGTAGGGCAGCACCTTCAGGCCGAAGGCGCCGAGCAGCGCCGCCCACAGGACGACCGTCATGGCCCAGGCGTTCAGCAGGTCGTTGCGCAGCGACCAGAAGGACCGTCCGTCGCGCCGCGCCGCGGCGTGCTCGAGCTCCCACGCCGACCGCAGGCTGCCGACGACGGTGCGCGGCCAGAACGCCCAGAAGCTCTCGCCGAGCCGGCTCGAGGCCGGGTCCTCGGGGGTGGCGACCCGCACGTGGTGGCCGCGGTTGTGCTCGAGGTAGAAGTGGCCGTAGCCGGTCTGGGCCAGGGCCACCTTGGCGAGCCAGCGCTCCACCTGCTCGCGCTTGTGACCGAGCTCGTGCGCGGTGTTGATCGCGATGCCGCTCACCACGCCGATCGTCACGGCGAGCCCCAGCTTGTCCACCCGGGACAGGTCCCCGGTGGTCCAGAGCCGGCAGGCGAGCCCCAGCGCGAGGTACTGCAGCGGCAGGTAGAGGTAGGTGCACCACCGGTAGTAGCGGTCGCGCTCGAGCAGGGGCACGACGTCCTCCGGCGGGTTCGAGCGGTCGGTGCCCACCGCCAGGTCGAGCAGCGGCAGCAGCACGAACGCGAAGAACGGCCCCCACCACCAGAAGGCGCCCTGCCCGGTCAGGGCCACCAGCCCCCAGGCCATGAACGGCAGGGTGGGGACGAGCAGCCCCAGCATCCACAGGGAGCGCTTGCCGTCGCGCCAGGCGAGTGCCGGCGCCGTCAGCTCGGTCACGGGTTCCTCCTCGACAAGATTGACAAGAAAGTGCCACATGACAATCACATTGACAAGTACGCCGTGAATGTCAATCACTAGGGTGGTGGCCGTGCCGCCTCCTCTCCGCCGCGTCCTCGGCCGGGCGCGCGCGGCCGACCAGGGAGCGGCGGTCGTGTCCGGGGTCCGGCGGCTGCGCCGGGCGCTGCCGGGGGACCCGGCCTTCGGC